>JADBYT010000015.1 GCA_020402865.1 Bacteroidota bacterium
AGCCACCGGGGAAACAGAGGGAACGGTGGCTTCGACAAGCTCAGCCACCGCGACAGGCTCAGCCACCGCGACAGGCACAGCCACCGCGACAAGCTCAGCCACCGCGACAGGCACAGCCACCTGGGAAACAGAGGGAACGGTGGCTTCGACAAGCTCAGCCACCGCGACAAGCTCAGCCACCGCGACAGGCTCAGCCACCGGGGAAAGAGCAACAAAAAAGCCATTCATGTTTTTCAACATCAATGGCTTTTTAATAATTGGGCAAATAAAGAAATGCCGCTTCCTGCACACATCGTAATCGGGTAGCGGGATACGATGAAATTTTGGGATTGGTATTTCTGTAAATGAATACATACTTTTTATTTTGTTTTCATCCTCAGCCTGATTTGCGTGATGACTTTTTTGGTGTAAAGCGGAAAGTCGCCGTCCATCATCCAGTTGTAGTACGATGGTTCTTTTTCAAACACTTCGGTAACCGGTTTGCCGTTGTGTTTTCCGAAGTTGAAAACTTCCTGTCCTTTTGCGTTGCGTACAATACGTCCGGCAAGGTCCACATTGTGGGTACGAGAGGAAAAGTCGGCAAGGAATTCGGTGTCGCGTTTCAGGTCAGGATAGCGTTCGAGCTGGGCTTCGAGAATTTCCCAGGTGGCAGTAATATCGGCCGAAGCGGCGTGTGCGTTTTCGAGCGGTTTGCCGCAGTAAAACTGATAGGCAGCGGCAAGTGTGCGCTGCTCCATGCGGTGGAAGATATTTTGTACATCAACCAGCTTGCGGTTTGCCACTTCAAATTCTACTTCGGCACGCAAAAATTCTTCGGCCAGCAGCGGAATGTCGAACTTGTTTGAGTTGTATCCGGCCAGGTCGCAGCCATCGAGAAATGCGGCCAGCTGTTTGGCCACCTCACGAAACGAAGGCGAATTGGCTACGTCTTCATCCGTAATGCCGTGAATGGCCGTGCTGTCGTTCGGAATGGGAATGCCCGGGTTGATGCGCATGCTTTTCATATCGCGGTCGCCGTTGGGCATTACCCGCAAAATGGCAATTTCCACAATCCTGTCGGCAGCTACGTTCAGTCCGGTAGTTTCGAGGTCGATAAATGCCAGCGGGCGGTGGAGGCGGAGAAGCGTCATACGTGATTACAAATTTGGCGAAAATGATTGGGAAATTAGTTTGTGATGACTGACAAATCTCAGTGTACAGCGGGAAAATAGTGATTTATTTTTTGAATCAGTGCGGCATGTACACCGGGCGTACCGCACACAATGCGGCTTCCGGAAATCGGGTTTGGATTACCTTCGAAATCACTTACCACGCCTCCGGCTTCTTCGATAAGCACAATTCCTGCGGCCACATCCCAGCTGTGCAGGCCGTATTCGTAAAACGCATCGAAGCGTCCGCAGGCCACATAGGCCATATCAGTAGCTGCCGAGCCGGGCCGGCGCAGGCCGGTGGTGCATTGCAGCAGGTCTTCGAACAGGGCGAGATAGGGTTTGAGCAGGCCATGATCGTAATACGGAAAGCCGGTGCCAAGCAGGGCACTGCGCAGTTCAGCGGTTGGTGAAACGGAAATTCGTTTTCCACCGCACCAGCTTCCGCCGCCACGCCAGCCGTAAAAGCATTCATCCTGCCCAATTTCGTAAATCACGCCCAGCACGGGCACGCCGTTTTCGGCAAGTGCAACACTGGTGGCGTAGCAGGGCACGCCGTGCACAAAGTTGGTCGTCCCGTCGAGCGGATCAATAATCCAGTTATATACTTTTCCCGTGGCGCGTTTATCGTCTTCCTCGGTAATAAAACCGGCTTCGGGCAGCAGCGGTGCAAGTGCATCCACAAACAGTTGTTCTGCGGTTTTATCCACATAGCTCACAAGGTTGTTGTGGCTTTTTTCCTCCACGTCCGAACGTTTGAACACCTCGCGCTGCTGTTTAATAAAGGCACCCACGCGGATGCTGATTATCTGTACAGAGGCACACAGTTCGGCCAGTGCTTCGCGGGTAAGCGTGCTCATGTGTTTGCAGTTTCGGGGGCTTCGTCAACCGGCGCTGCTTCTTCGGGCTGTGCGGCAAACCGTTTGCGTGTCCACCAAATACCCAGCACACCGGTAAGCACCAGTCCGAAGGCAATCATTTCGGCCTGTGTAACGCCCCAGCTTCCGATATGGAAAAGGATTTCGTTCTGGCGGATGAGTTCGATGAAGAAACGTTCGGTGCCATTAAACACAAGGTAAATGCTGAACAACAAACCGGGCACGGCAAACTTTTTACGTATGCGCCAAAGCAGAATGAAAATGCTGATACACATGATGGCTTCGTAAAGCGGGGTGGGAAACACCGGCAGCACGAGGTGCGGTGTTTCGCTGAAATTGCATAGTGTTTCGGCGTAGTGCGGATCGTAGCCGGGCCAGGGGTTGCACACCTGATTTACGTTGTTTGGATAGTCGTAAGCCCACATCCAGTCGGGCAAAAAGCTGAGCCATCCGGGCATGGGATCGGTGTTTACAATGCCCCAGTCGCCATCGCCCGATACGTGGCAGCCAATGCGGCCAACCCCATAAGCAAGCATGAGTCCGGGCGCGCAGGCATCCATTACATGCAGCAGGCGCATTTTGTGGCGGCGCGCATACACAAGCACCGCAATGCTGCCCAAAATTAAACCGCCATACATGGTAAGGCCCGAAAATGAGAAGAGCGTATCGGAAAGACGTTCGCTGCCGTTTTCGCCGGTAAAGGAGGGGATGTTTTCGAGTACGTGAAAAATTTTGGCACCCAGAAACCCGAAGAGGCCTGCAATGAGTGTCATGTTTGCCACATGTTCTGATGGTTTCACGGCTTCAACCACGGTTTTGGGTTCGGGCAGTGCTTTGCGGTTAAGTATCCACCAGTGAATGCCGCCAAACAGTGCCGCCATTACAAAGCCGGTGATCCAGCTTCCTTCGAGCGAAAACATGAAGTTTTGCGGACTGAAATCTTCGGGCACTTCGCCGCTCATGCCCATGAATTTGAAGCCGATCAGAAAGCCAAAGAGGGCTGTGCCGAACACATCGCCAAAGCCGGGCTTTTTTCCCAGTTCAACCTTGCGGTGTTTGCGCACGGTAAGCACTTTGGCTTCACGGCGGTTGAGTTCTCGGGCAAACACGTAGGCGCAGGCCAGAAAGGCGATGGCTACAAAAAAGCCAAAACTCTGCACCAGCATTAATCCCGGAAGCTGAACTCCGAAAATGTCGTAAACGGCGTGGTAAATGGTTGCGTACATAAAACGAATAATGGTGGCTGCAACGCTGTTAATGCGTCAGGGCCTCAGATACAGGTTGGGTTTGTGCCAATGTGGCGTTTACAAAAGCATCGTCGCCGGCTTTGCCAAGCACTACGTTATGCAGCGTATTGGCTAATGTTTCGCTCCAGGGCATTTTCACTTTCACGTAGTTATCGGTGTAGCCAAACATGAAGCCGTCGCGGTTTTCGTGTTCGAAAAGCACGGGGCGTGTTTGTCCTTCGTGTTGTGTGTAAAATGCGCGGAGTTTTTTGGCCGAGAGTATGCGCAGCATTTTGGTGCGGCGGCGGCGTTCGTTTACCGGCACGGTGCCGGGCATTTCAAGCGCATCGGTGTTGGCGCGTTCGGAATAGGTGAATACGTGGAGGTAGGAAATATCCAGTTCATTGAGGAACTGATAGGTTTCCAGAAATTCCTCTTCTGTTTCACCCGGAAAACCGGTAATTACATCTACACCAATGCAGGCGTGCGGCATGGTTTGGCGGATAATGGCCACACGCTCGGCATAAAGCGCACGCAGGTAGCGGCGGCGCATGAGTTTGAGAATTTTATCCGAACCCGACTGCAGGGGAATGTGGAAATGCGGCACAAAGCGTTTGGACTGTGCCACAAAGCGTATGATTTCTTCGCTCAGCAAATTGGGTTCGATAGAGGAGATGCGGAAGCGTTCAATGCCTTCCACTTCATCAAGCGCCTGTGCGAGTTCGAAGAAATTTTCGTCGCGTTTTTTGCCACCGCCGTTTCCTTTGCCGAAATCGCCGAGGTTAACGCCGGTAAGCACTACTTCTTTAACGCCAAGTGTGGCGATGTGGCGTGCATTGCGCAACACGTTTTCAATGGTATCGCTGCGGCTGCGGCCACGGGCCAGCGGAATGGTGCAAAATGCGCAGGTATAATCGCAGCCGTCCTGCACTTTCAGAAACGCACGGGTACGGTCGCCAAACGACCAGGCATCGACAAAGAAATTAGCGTCTTCAATTTCGCAGGCATGTACATCGGCGTGCTCGCGTTTCTGTAAATCGTCGAGGTAGGCAGCCAGGCGAAATTTCTCGGTGGCGCCCAGCACAAGGTCAACACCTTCAATGGCGGCAATTTCCTGCGGCTTGAGTTGTGCGTAGCAGCCAATTACGGCCACCACGGCATCAGGCGATACACTCAGCGCATCGCGCACAATTTTGCGGCATTCCTTGTCGGCACTTTCGGTTACCGAACAGGTATTGATTACATATACATCGGCCCCTTCAGAAAATTCCACCTTCCGGTAGCCGGCTTCCTGAAGCTGCCGCCCGATGGCCGATGTTTCCGAAAAATTGAGCTTGCACCCCAGCGTGTGAAAGGCAACGGTTCGCTGCTGATTCATGGGGGCAAAGGTAGGGAAAAATGGAGTTTGGCGGGCGTGAACGGAAGTAATAGCCGGAACAGGTGCAGGAAAGAGCCGGTTGCCGCAATTGAACAGTTTTTGAGGCTCTTAAACGTATTATTTCCGGTAAACGTGAAAAATCAGACTGCAGGAAAACCGCATTGCGGGAGGTAAAACTTTAAATACCTTTGCAGCACCATAAAAAACGATAATCCAAAACCATGAAAAACATTATTCTGGCAGCGCTTCTGTGTGGCGCGTTTGCAGCCTGCAACAACCCGGCTGCCGAAGATAAAAAGCCCGCAGGCGATACGACCGTTTCTTACTTTGGTGATACCATCACAGCCGATGGTGCCATTCAGACAAATCAATTGCTGGCGCAGCTTGCCGGTAAAGATTCCATGCAGGTAAAACTTGAAGGTACAATTGTAGATGTATGTCAGAAAAAGGGCTGCTGGATGATTATGCCTTTAGACAGCACAACCGATATGCGTGTGAAGTTTAAAGACTATGCGTTTTTTGTACCTAAAGATGCATCAGGCAAAAAAGCAGTTGTAGATGGCTGGGTAAAAAAGAAAATTGTACCGGTTGACGAACTTCGGCACCTTGCTGAAGATGCGGGCGACAGCAAAGAGGAAATAGAAAAAATTACCGAGCCGAAAAATGAATATACATTCATGGCCAGCGGCGTTATCATTCGCAAGTAATGAAAAAAGTAATTCTGATTGTCCTGGCAGTAACTGGTGTTATTGCCGGGACTTTTTCTGCCTGCAAGGATAAGTCGGCTGAAAAGCAGGCGTGTGAAGTGAAACCGCTGAATCCGAACGGCGATTCGGAGCTGGCTCTGCTGATGCGCGAAATGACAAAAAGTGCCGAGGCCATGAGTGCGGCGCTGAAAAACGGCACGGCTTTTCCCGATAAGCCGGCGGGTTTTGAAAAAATCATCAATGCCGTGCGCACCGACACCACCATTGCACAAGGGCCTTATGAAGCCTACGCCAGAGGCTGGCTGGGTGCGCTCGACCGCCTTTACACCGCGCCCGAAGCCAGCCGGAAAGAAATGTTTAATGCGCTGGTGACGAACTGTTCGTCCTGCCATCAGGCTTATTGTCACGGCCCGCTTGAGCGGATTGCGAAAATGCAGGTGCGCTGAGGCCGACCTGTTGAAAACCCTGTTAGCATTACGGGCATAGCGGGTTGCAACCTGCCGTGGCAACTGGCGTAAACTTGTATATGCAATTTTTGCGCGCAAACACTGCTTTACTTTTGCTTTCGGCCGGCCTTTGGGCAGGTTGCGGCAACAGCCACACCAAAGAAACAAAACAGGTATTCCGGTTTAACGAGCTGGGCGATGTCACCTCGCTTGATCCGGCGCTTTCCGGCTCGTTTGAAAACAACTGGGCCATTCACCAGCTTTATAACGGACTGGTGGAAATGGATGATTCACTGCGTGTGAAGCCTTGTATTGCCCGCGCATGGACGGTGAGCGACGACGGAATTGTGTACCGGTTTACACTGCGCAATGATGTGAAGTTTCATGATGCACCGCAGTTTGCGGGCGGCAAAGGCCGCACGGTAACTGCAGGCGATTTTGTGTACAGCTTTTCACGCCTGTTTGATAAGCGGATTTCCAATGCCTCCACGCTGGTGAGCATGATTGCGCACAATCCGGAGAAAAACGAAACCGGCTTCAAAGCTGTAAACGACTCCGTTCTCGAAATTTATCTCCGGCAGCCGTTTGCGCCGTTTACGGGTGTGCTTTCCATGAAATACTTTTCAGTAGTGCCCCGCGAAGTGGCGGAACACTGGAAAAATGAGTTTGGCCGACACCCGGCCGGAACCGGTCCGTTTAAACTGCGTGTGTGGAAAGAAAAAGAGCGGCTTGTACTTGACAGGCATGACGGGTATTTCAAAACCGATGAAAACGGCAGCCGCCTGCCTTATCTCGAATCGGTAAATGTGTCGTTTATCAAAAGTCCCGAAGCGGCATTTATGCAGTTTCTAAGCGGCGAGCAAGATATGCTTTCGGGTATTGATGCCATAAACAAGGAGATTGTGCTTGCGCGTGACGGTTCGGGGCTGAAGCCGGAAATGAAAAACCGCTATGTGCTGCAAACCGGCCCGTTTCTGAAAACCGATTATCTGGGCATACTGATAGACGGAAATGGCGGTGGCGGACAACTGAATCCGTTGCAGAAAAAGCAGGTGAGGCAGGCAATAAATGCCGCCATAAACCGCGACCGGATTGTACGTTTTTTGCGGTTTAATGTGGGTGCTCCGGCCGTACACGGTTTCCTGCCCGACGGAATGAATGCCTACGATAATGCAAAACTGAGCGGCTTTACGTACAACCCCGATAAAGCCCGTGCGTTGCTTGCCGAAGCCGGTTTTCCGCGTGGTAAAGGTTTGCCGAAGATTAAGCTCACTACCACCTCATCCTATCTTGATATTGCCGATGATATTCACAACCAGCTTGCACAAGTAAGTATTGCCTGCGAAATTGAAATACTTCAGCCCGCCATGTTTAAAACAGCGGTGGCCGAAGGCAAAGTGAATTTCTTCCGCAAATCATGGATTGGCGATTATCCCGATCCGGAAAATTTTATGGCGTTGTTTTACAGTAAAAATTTCAGTCCGAACGGGGTAAATTATATGCACTTTAAAAATGCCGGTTTTGACAAGCTGTATGAGCAATGCCTGACCGAGCAAAACGACAGTGTGCGGCGCGATTTGTTTTTACGAATGGATCAGCTGCTGGTGGAAGAATCGCCGGTGGTGCCGTTGTTTTATGATGAAGTGGTGCGTTTGGTGCAAAAGAATGTAGATGGGCTGACGGTGAATCCGACAAACCTGCTCAGTCTTGAACGGGTGCGTATGAAGTAGGATGCGGGGGGCGGGGAGCAGGTGGTTATTTACTGAACCGGAGGAATGAATATATAGCCTCCCACAATAGATGTGGGAGCAGGCGTGATTGCTCCCGCAGTAATTGCGGGAGGAAAGCCGGTAAAACTGAAACAGGTTTTTAGTGCAACGCGCGTTTTGTTTTACCGGCTTGGAGCGTAAAGCACGGACAGGTGTTTTTTTGAAACGGGAAAGGTTCGCTACCCTTGAAAAATAATCGTGTGCCGGTTGCAGAATAATTTTCTAGTACCGACCTTTCGCACACTGAACCGAAACCTGTGCCTCGCATTTTCCGACTTATAAACCGTTTTAATTTGGGCGGCCCCACTTACAATGTGGCTTACCTGAGCCGTTATCTTGCGCCGGAGTTTGAAACGCTGCTTGCCGGCGGGGAGAAGGACGAGAGCGAAGGAAGTTCGGAGTATATGGTGCGGCAGCTTGGACTGGAACCGGTAATTATTCCGCGTATGCGCCGGGCAATACATATTGCCGACGACCGTGCGGCCTACCAGCACATCAAAAAACTGATTAAAGAATTCAAGCCCGACATTGTACATACGCATGCTTCAAAGGCGGGTACACTGGGGCGTTTGGCCGCATCGGCATGTAAGGTGCCCGTGGTGGTGCATACGTTTCACGGGCATGTGTTTCACTCGTACTTTGGCCGTACACAAACGGAGGTGTACAAACGAATTGAACGTTATCTTGCACGGCGCAGTACGGCCATTGTGGCCATAAGTGATAAGCAGAAGGAAGAACTGGCCTTAGAACACCGTATTTGCAAGCCTGAAAAAATTACCGTGGTGCCGCTTGGTTTCGACCTGAGCCGCTTTGAAGATGCCGGCGGGTTGATGCGAGCTGCATTCAGGCAGGAGTGGAAGCTGCGTGATGATGAAGTGGCTGTGGTAATTCTGGGCCGCCTGGTGCCTGTAAAAAACCACGCACTTTTTCTTAACGCACTGCAACAGGTAATGGCTGTGCGCCGCCAGCCTGTGCGGGCTTTTGTGGTGGGCGATGGCGAAATGCGCCACCCGCTTGAACAGCAAACCCGCGAAATGGGCTTTTCGACTGCCACTTCACCCGATGATGCACCCGCTGATGTAACCTTTACCTCGTGGATCAGGGATGCGGAACGGGTGCTGGCAGGCGCTGATATTGTTTGCCTGAGTTCGTGGAACGAAGGCACACCCGTGAGTTTGATAGAAGCACAGGCAGCAGGGAAACCCGTGGTGAGTACCCGTGTGGGTGGCGTGGAAAATGTGGTGGACGAAAACCACACTGGTTTTCTTGCGCCTACCGGCGATAGCGACACGTTTGCCGCGCACCTGCTGCGGCTTGTAAACGATACCGGTTTGCGCCGCGAAATGGGACTGCGCGGAAAGCCGCACGTGATGGAACGCTACCACTACACACGCCTTGTAAACGACATGGCCGCCCTTTACCGCCGCCTGCTGAACAACACGTAATACGGCTTTTTTATTAGCTTTGTATTCCGACACCCGTACTCGCACTTATGATCCGGTCGCCTTTTTCGTTTATTGCTTTGCTTTGTTTGGTTGCACTTGGCTTTCTTTCCTCGTGCCGTACCATTAACTCCAACATCATGCTTGCTACCGATGAGGAGTTTCCTTTCGATACGCTGAGTACTGATTCGGCCTCGACCTACACGCGGGAGTACAAGCTGAACGGAAACGATATTATCGACTTTCGGCTTTTTGCCAACGACGGTTTCAAGCTCATCGACATTGCTTCGCTGAGCAGTGCAAGTCCTGCCGGTGCAGCCATAGTACGACAGGGGTTTGAATACCAGCTTGATTATGACGGTGTAACGCGCCTGCCAATTATTGGTGCGGTGAGTTTGAAAGGCATGACCATACGCGAAGCCGAGCTGCACCTGGAACAGCGTTACGCAGAATACTATGTAAAGCCCTTTGCCATTTTGCGTGTGGTAAACCGCCGCGTAATTGTGTTTCCCGGCGAACCCGGTGCGGCACGTGTAATACAGCTCACCAACAACAATACCACGCTGGTAGAAGCACTGGCGCAGGCAGGCGGCATCAGTGATAACGGTAAAGCCCACAAAATCCGCCTCATCAGGCAAACGAGCAATCCGGGCAAGCCCAAGATTTATAAAATAGATCTTTCCACAATGAACAATATTGCACAGGCCAATATTGTAGTACAATCGAATGATATTATTTATGTGGAACCGCGCCGACAGCTGGCCAGCCGCACGCTGCGCGAAATAACACCGATTATTTCACTCGCATCGAGCCTGTTTACCCTGTATGTACTTATTGGCCGCCTTTGATCTGACACACTATGCTGCAGGCGCAACTCAATGATAAGAACGAGAGTTTAGACCGCTACCGCGAAAGAATAACCAATTTCAGCGGTGAGTTTGAACTGGGTTTGTTTTTATTTATTGCCCGGCGTTCGTTGTTCTGGATAGCGTTGTTTTTTGCAATTGCGCTGGCGGGTTTATGGGTGTATCTCCGCTATGCCAATCAGGTGTACGAATCGTCGGCCGTGGTGCAGATTAATACCAGCAACAATGCCCGTGTGCTTAATGTGCAGAGTATTTATGAGTTTGATGAACAGAACGACCTTGCCAGTGCCATTGAAGTAATCCGCTCACGCGTGTTTCTGCGCCGTGTGGTAAGCAAACTTCCGCTGCAGGTTGGTTATTTTGCACAGGGTACCTTTAAAACCAACGAGCATTACCGCAATTCGGCCTACACCGTAAATTACAACCTGAAAACGCCCGAATTGTACGGTATTCCGATAAACATAAAATTTAAGGGAACCAGTGCCGGTGAGTTGAATTTTTCGTTGGGCGGTAACAACATCACTCGTCCGTTCGTGAATAATGTGTGGGTTGATTTTCCGCAGGGATCTTTGCTGGTAAGCATTGACCGCGATAAACTCAACGAGATGCTGGCCAATGAAGGCGGCGACAAAAACAATTACTACTTCATTCTCCGCGATCCTGAAACGCTTGCCGATATGTATGCGCCCAATGTATCGGTGATGATACTGAACGAAGGAGCAAAAACACTCCGCATTTCATTCAGAGACGGTAATGCGCAGAAAACGGCCGATATGGCGGCTACCATTGCGCAGGAGTTTATTGATTATGATGTGGAGCGCCGCAGCGAAAGCGCCAAAAAAGCACTTGCGTTTATTGACGACCAGCTGAGCAGTGTGCAGGTTCAGCTGAAAAGCTCGGAAGACTCGCTGCGCGAAATACGCGCAAAAAAGAAAATACGTGACAACGAAACATCGAATTCCTTTAACCTCAACCGCTTTGGCAATCTCGAAGACCAGTTGATTACCCTGCAGCTGGAGGAAACCATTTTGCGAGAGATTGCCGGGAAACTTAACTCGCCGCAAATTGATGTGCGTTCAATGCTGGCCCTGCTTGCCGGAACCGAAAGCGCATCAACACTTTCTCAACCGCTGGGCAATTTGTACCGCCTTAGTGTGGAAAGGCAGGAAATGCTTTACACCATGACCGAATCGAGCGAGGCGGTGAAGGCAATGGATTATCAGATTGCCATTCAGAAAAACATTGTGGTGCAAAGTGTAAACACGCTGCTTCAGCAGTCAAGCATACGCCGCAATGCCGTGCAGATGAAAATGACGGAAATTGGCGCGCAGCTTCCCTCGCCGGGGCAGGATATGGTTGATTACAACAGCATGCAGCGGCAATACAACATTAACGAGAAGTTCTTTACCATGCTGCTCGACAAAAAAACCGAATATTCGATATCCGAAGCCGGTTTTACCGCACAGCATATCATTCTCGACAAGGCGCGCATTCCGGGTTCGCCCATTGAGCCAAGCCGTCGTTCGGCCATTATTACCGGGTTGTTGCTTGCGCTGGTTTTCAGCCTTGTGCTTATAGTGGTGCGTTATATTTTTCACGATAAAATAGGCTCGCTGAACGAAGTAATGAAGCATACACAAGCCAGCATAAGCGCATTGGGTATTGTGCCCAAATACAAGGAAGATATTCCCGTATCGCAGCTGCTGGTTGATCGTTTCCCCAAATCACTTATTGCCGAGGCGTTCCGCTCACTGCGCACCAACCTACAGTTTATTTCTAACGAACCCGGTCCGAAAGTAATGGCGATTACCTCAACCATTTCGGGTGAAGGAAAAACGTTCATAGCCATTAATCTTGCCGGCATAATTGCCTATTCGGGAAAGCGTGTTATTGTTGTTGACCTCGACATGCGCAAACCGAAAATTCACTTGGGTTTCAATGCGCCCAACGAAAAAGGCATGAGCACGCTGCTTATTGGTAAAGACCTGCTGGAAAGCTGCATTCAGAAAAGCTCAATCGACTCACTGCACTTTATTACTGCAGGTCCCATTCCGCCCAATCCTTCGGAGCTTATCATTTCGCCGCAAATGAACGAGCTGATTGATCAGCTCAAAACAATGTATGATCTGGTGATTATTGATAACCCGCCTGTGGGGCTGGTAACTGATGGAATAGCCTCACTGCAGCGTGCCGATTATCCGATTTATATTTTCAGAGCCGATTATTCGCGCCGCAATTTTATTCAGATTGTGGACAGGCTGTATAACGAGAATAAGATTAACAAACTTTCGATTGTGCTCAACGGTGTTGATGTGGATCGCCGCAGCTACGGGTATAACTACGGCTATGGCTATGGTTACGGCTATGGCTATGGCTACGGGTATTACGATGAAAATACGAAGCGAAAAAAATCAAGCCTTATTAAACGAATTTTTGCCCGCTCCTGAACTTTTCTGCAATGGAAGTAACACGCACGCCCATTGAAGGGCTTCTGATTATTCAGCCCCGTGTTTTCAACGACGGCCGGGGTTATTTTTACGAATCGTGGAACCGCAATACCTATGCAGAAGCCGGTATTACAGCCGATTTTGTGCAGGATAATCAGTCGCTATCGCAAAAAGGTGTATTGCGCGGTTTACATTTTCAGAAACCACCTTATGCGCAGGCTAAACTGGTGCGTGTAATTCAGGGCGCGGTGCTGGATGTGGCAGTTGATATCCGCAAAAATTCACCCACATACGGGCAACATTTCGCCATTGAACTCACCGCCGAAAACAAAACCCAGTTTTTTATTCCCGAAGGTTTTGCGCATGGCTTTTACACGCTTGCTGATAATACCATTTTTGCATACAAATGTGCCGGAATTTATCACAAAGCATCAGAAGATTGTTTGCTGTGGAATGATCCCGCACTTGGCATAGACTGGCAGGCGGTTAATCCGCAACTTTCTGAAAAAGATTTACTGGGTAAAACACTGGCTACGCTAGAGAGCCCGTTTTAACGACTACTGTTTTTTCGGCAAATTCCCTAACAGGCTCTTAAAGCGCATCATGTGTTTGATGCCTTCCTTTTTAAAAGCACCGGGCAAAATCCAGCCAATAATTTTTACAAAACCTTTCAGCTTAAATTCCTGTTCGCTGTGTAGAGTGTGGCATTGTTGCCGGCTTCACTGAAACTGTTTTTACCGTATTGCAGATGTGGTGAGCTTTGTATGCACAGGTAAATTCGTGCGGTTAATTGCGTACGAGAACGGTTTCGGTTAGAGTAACGGTACGTTTCCGTTTTTGAAGTGCATGCGTGTTTTGGCTTGGGGCTCACCGGCTTTTCCGCTTAGTAATTCGGTACTTTGCAATGTAGGAAAGGGGGGCGGAGGTTGTCGGGATTGTAGAAAAGAGCGATAACCTCGTTTATCGGTTTTTGAATGAGGGTGCTGATGGTGTATTTCATGCAAAAACAACTTACAGTCTGTAATGAATACAGAAAACGCGGGGTGAAGATCAAAAAAAGGGTAAGGGTATCTTGTGAATATTTAAAGTGCAGTTTATCAGTGAGTTATTGCAGGGCGGCACATTGTATTGACGGGCGGTTTATCGCCTCATAATCCTTACCTTTGTACCCTGATTTTAAAACCTGCTATGAATAATTATCTGGTACTGATTTATGCCGGTTTTTTTGTTGCTACGATGCTTATATCGGTGTTGCTGAACGGGCTTATGCTTCGTTTTGCCCAAACGCTGGGCATACGTGAAAATACCGATCAGGTGCGCTGGAACAGCCGTCAGAAACCCTCGCTGGGAGGTATTACGTTTTATGTGTTGTTTCTCTTTTCGCTGGCCTGTTACGGTATCTTTTTTCCCGGACGTGGTATTATTTTGCTCGACAGTGAGTTGCTGGGCATACTTGGCGCCATTACTCTTGCGTTTCTGATGGGGCTTGCAGATGATGCCTACAACACACGTCCGCTGCTTAAATTTACCGTTCAGTTTGCCTGCGGCTGGATACTGATTGCCACCGGTCAGAGTATTCGTCTGTTTGAGTGGGAACCGCTTAATATTATCCTGACCCTGTTCTGGGTGGTAGGGATCATGAACTCGATAAACATGCTGGATAACATGGATGCCATTACGGCCAGTGTTACGTTGTTTATTTTGCTCGAAGCACTCATTACACTGTATGTTACACATGATGCATCCAGTCCGCTGGTGATGCTGCTGATTGGTGTAATTGGTGCGCTTGCGGGGTTCCTGTTTTTCAACTGGCATCCATCACGCCTTTATATGGGCGATACGGGCAGTCAGTTTCTGGGTATTCTGCTGGCCATTGTAGGGATCCGTTTTTTCTGGAACCAGCCCGATTTTGGTGGCGCCAACTTTGTGTCGAAACGAATTGTAATTACCGCGCTTGCCTTTGTGATTCCGCTGGCCGACACGCTTTCTGTGGTTATTAACCGCATCCGCCGGGGGCAGTCGCCGTTTGTGGGCGGAAAAGATCATACCACGCACCATCTTTCGTATCTTGGGTTATCCGACTCGCAGGTGGCGCTTGCCTTTTGTGGTATTTCGATGGTAAATATGATGCTGATTTTTGTGGTGCAGGGAACGATTGTAAATTGGGGCTTGTGGCACATCCTGCTGTTTGGTGGTTTTGCCCTGCTTGTAATCGGTACGCTGTATGCCATTACGCGCTATTCAAAACCACCCGCTCCGGCCGAAGACCCAAAGTCATGAAAAACGTATGGAACCAGGTATTTGCCTTTCTGCGTCGCTGGCACCGGCATTTGCTGGCCCTGCCGGCTTTGTTCCTGCTCATGATTTTTATCAAGCTGTTTAATTTTTCGAGCGGCGGACAGGTTTCAGACGAAGATTACAGAAGTTATTTTGTGGCCAATTACAAGGTGTTTGGTATTACCATTCCCAAAGACCTTAACTTTTGTGGTGAGCAGGTTCCGGTAAACGATTTCACGGTGCGTGAGGCATTGGAACGTGAGTTGCTGGTGAATACCTACTGGCAATCGCAAACGGTGCTGTTTCATAAAAAAGCCAACCGCTGGTTTCCGGTTATTGAACCCATTCTTAAACGCAATGGTTTGCCCGACGATCTGAAGTATGTGGTGGTGGTGGAAAGCGGTTTCAGTAATGTGGTTTCGCCCCAGCAGGCTGCCGGTTTCTGGCAGTTTGTGCCCGGCACTGCCGAGCACTATGGCCTTGAAATAAGCGAGGAAGTGGACGAACGCTACAATGTGGAAAAAGCCACACAGGCGGCCTGCGAACTGTTTAAAGATGCCTACAAACGTTATAATAACTGGACACTTGCAGCGGCATCCTACAACCTAGGCATGGGTGGTGTGGATAAACAGCTTGAAAAACAAAAGTCAGGCAGCTACTACGATCTTTACCTCAACGAAGAAACCGCCCGCTACATTTACCGCATCCTTGCCGTAAAAGAAATCCTTTCCCGCCCCAAGGCTTACGGTTATCAGCTTCGCGCGGGCGATTTGTACCCGCCAATTCCCACCTACGCAATTACGGTTGATTCGTCCATTACTGATCTGGCGGCATTTGCAATTAAACAAAAATCGACCTATAAAATTTTAAAACTCATGAACCCCTGGCTGCTCAAAAGCAGCCTGAATAACCCGAACAAAAAGAAATATACGTTGTTATTTCCCCGAAACGGTGTGAAACTTTATGGTCTGGATGAACAAGCCGAAACAGGCTCAACGATCGACTCATCGAAATATGTTACACCCAACGATGTGCTGGCCGACAGCCTTTCCCGCACGCCGCTTTACACCGTGCAGGAAGGGGATACGTGGGACAAACTGGCGCAACGCTTTGGGATGAGGGCAGATGAGTTGATACAGGCAAATAAAGCGGATGCGAAACAACAGCCTGTAAGAGGAACTCAATTAGTAATACCCAAACGCTGATTCATTAATTCAGGCTGCCCGTTATACGCCGCACGGCAGTTATGAAGAACCAGTGTGAATGAAGGCGCAGAATATGGCTAAAAAAACAGAACTACCGCCCATTGCCGAAAGTGAAAACGAAACACTCGAAGTAATTGGTGCACGCGTACATAACCTGAAAGACGTTAGTGTTTCCATTCCGCGCAATCAGCTCGTGGTGGTTACCGGTCTCTCAGGCTCAGGTAAATCATCGCTGGCATTTGATACAATATATGCCGAAGGCCAGCGCCGCTACATCGAAACCTTTTCGGCTTATGCCCGCCAGTTTCTGGGCGATCTCGAGCGCCCTGATGTAGATAAAATCACCGGCCTGAGTCCGGTTATTTCCATTGAGCAGAAAACGGTAAACAAGAACCCGCGTTCTACCGTGGGCACCATTACCGAGATTTACGATTTTCTTCGCCTGCTTTACGCCCGTGCCTCGGATGCCTATTCGTATGTAACCGGCGAAAAAATGGTGCGCTACTCCGATGAGCAGATTCTTGAACTGCTGCTGGAAAGTTACGAAGGCAAAAAAGTACTGCTGCTTGCCCCGGTTGTAAAAGGCCGAAAAGGACACTACCGCGAACTGTTTGAGCAAATCCGCAAACAAGGCTTTCTGCGCGCGCGGGTGGATGGTGAAGTGGTTGAACTCACCACACGCCTGCAACTTGACCGCTACAAAGTGCACGATATTGAAATTGTAATTGACCGCCTGGAAGTAGCCGCTGCCGATAAACAACGTCTCGCCGAAAGTCTGAAACTGGCTTTGCGACACGGAAAAGGCACCATTATGGTAGCTGAGCCGGGCAAGGAAAACGTGCGCCATTTCAGCCGTCATCTGATGTGCCCTACATCGGGCATTGCCTACGATGATCCGGCTCCGAATCTGTTTTCGTTCAACTCGCCCTACGGTGCCTGCCACAAATGCAATGGCCTCGGGCAGATCCTCGAAATCGACGTCAATAAAATTATTCCCAACAAAGGCAAAAGCATTAAAGTTGGCGGCATTGTGCCGATTGGCGAATACCGTGCAAGCTGGATTTTCCGCCAGCTCGATGCCATTGCCGATAAATACAAATTCAAACTCTCCGACCCGATACGCGAGATACCGGAAGATGCGCTGAATGCCATTCTTTTTGGTACTGATGAAATGCTGAAGGTGAAAAGCGACAGCACCGGAAGCGGCAGCAGCTATTCGCTTTCGTTTGAAGGTGTGGTAAATTTTCTGGCGCGGCAGGAGCAGGAGGGAAGCACCGGCACACAGAAATGGGCGCAGGAGTTTATGAACGAGGCGCAATGCCCGCAATGCCACGGCACAAGGCTTAAGAAAGAAGCTTTGTATTTCCGTGTGGATGAAAAAAACATTGCCGAACTCTCGGCAATGGGCCTGCAGGAATTAAGTGCATGGATGCAGAACCTCGAAAGCCGCATCAGCGAAAGGCAGCGGAGCATTGGTACGGAAGTATTGAAAGAGATACGTGCACGTTTGCAGTTTCTGCTCGATGTGGGTTTGACCTACCTCACCATTGACCGCAGCTCGAAATCGCTTTCGGGTGGGGAGGCGCAGCGCATCAGGCTGGCTACGCAAATTGGTTCGCAGTTAGTGGGCGTGCTTTACATTCTGGATGAGCCCAGCATTGGTTTGCACCAGCGTGATAATGTACGATTGATTGATGCGCTGAAAAACCTGCGCGATATTGGTAACTCGGTGCTGGTGGTGGAGCACGACAAGGAAATGATTCTTGCTGCCGACCACGTGCTTGATGTGGGCCCGCGTGCAGGTGTGCATGGCGGACAAATTGTGGCGCAGGGTACTCCGGCTGAACTGCTGAAGTTTGATACACTCACCGCCGATTACATTACCGGCCGCCGGCAAATAGCTGTGCCCGCCCAACGCCGCAAGGGCAACGGAAAATCAATTGTACTGAGCGGCTGCACCGGACACAACCTGCAAAACGTAACGCTTGATTTGCCGCTGGGCAAGTTTGTGTGTGTAACCGGTGTGAGCGGAAGCGGAAAATCATCGCTCATTAACGAAACGCTTTACCCGATACTCAGCCGGCAGTTTTACCGCAGCGACCGCAAGCCGTTGCCGTACAAAAAAGTACACGGCCTTGAGCATATCGACAAGGTAATTGATATTGACCAAAGCCCCATTGGCCGCACACCGCGCTCGAATCCGGCTACGTACACCAACGTGTTTTCGGATATACGCACGTTGTTTTCGGAATTGCCGGAGGCGAAAATACGCGGGTACAAACCGGGTCGTTTTTCGTTCAACGTAAAAGGCGGGCGTTGCGAAACCTGCCAGGGCGCGGGCTTGCGCACCATTGAAATGAATTTTCTGCCCGATGTGTATGTGCTTTGCGAAACCTGCAACGGCCGCCGCTACAACCGCGAAACGCTGGAAGTACGCTACAAGGGCAAGTCGATAAGCGATGTGCTTGACATGACCATTGATCAGGCCGTGGAGTTTTTTGAAGCGCAGCCTTCCATTCTGCAACGTGTGAAAGCGTTGCAGGATGTGGGTTTGGGCTACATTACTCTGGGGCAGCAAAGTACCACACTTTCTGGCGGCGAGGCACAGCGTGTAAAATTAGCCACCGAACTTGCCCGCAAGCAAACCGGCAACACGCTGTACATTCTTGATGAGCCTACCACGGGCCTGCATTTTGAAGACATCCGCATTTTGCTTGATGTGCTTAATTTGCTGGTGGAGCAAGGCAATACCGTGCTGGTAATTGAGCATAACATGGACATTGTTAAAGTGGCCGATCATATAATTGATCTCGGCCCTGAAGGCGGCAGCGGCGGCGGGCAAATATTGTTTACCGGCACACCGGAACAGATGGTGAAACAATTGCCCGGCTTTACGGCGAAGTTTTTGAAAGAGGAACTGGAGGCCACAGCAAAGGTTGTGTAGCCGGGGGCGGGGGAACTGAAGGAATTTTATTGCGCCTTACGGTTTGAATCTATAGCCGCGATTGCAGCGGAATAAAACAAACAAAAAACAAGTTAACAGTGCCAGATACTCCGATTTCGTTAAGAAACCGGAGTATCTGATGCGACTGCGTTTTTTGTTTGTTTTTTGTAGCGGAAAGCGCGAACCATGCCCTAATTTGCTGCTTCTCCGGTTCGCTCCTCCATTTTTCCTTGCCAATAACCCTTTGTCATTTTCACATGCCTTAATTGGAGGTATTGGTGTAGCTTTAACCTCTGTTAACGTCATTCACACCGCCATTAACCCGTGGCAAGCTACTGGCGGAGTATGTTTGCAGCGATACAATACAATGAATTATGTACAGGTTACTTTTTCTTTTTTCGTTTGCTTTGCTGCTGGGCAGCAGTGTGCATGCGCAGCGTGGCACCGGCACTGTGCGAGGTGTGGTACGCGACAGTATATTTAATGCGCCGCCAAACGGGAAAGGTGTGGTGGATGGTGCCGTGGTTACACTCATGCGCCAGCGCGATTCATCGCTGGTAACCTTTACCATGACTGACACGGCAGGCTCATTTTTGCTGAAAGGCGTAGGTCCGGGCAATTACCGCGTACTGGTTACGCACACGGCCTACCGCAGCTACAGCCGAAAATTTACCGTAACGGCCGATACGCCCAACGTGGTGCTGAAACCGATTTATGTGAATCACCGCTCGGTGCTGTTGTCGGAAGTGGTGGTGGAAGAAGAAGCACCGCCGGTTACGCTTAAAGGTGATACACTGGAGTTCAACGCATCGTCGTACCGCACGGCTCCCAATGCCACGGCCGAAGATCTGATGAAGAAAATGCCCGGTGTGAAAGTGAATTCTGATGGTACGTACACGGTAAACGGACAGAAAGTGACCAAGATACTGGTTGACGGGAAGGAGTTTTTCTCTGACGATCCTGCGCTGGCCGGAAGAAACATACAGGCCGATGCGGTGAAGAAAGTACAGGTGTTTCAGCGTGCATCCGATACGGAAGCGGCAACCGGTGTGAAAGACGGATCGTCGGAAACAACAATTAATCTGACACTGAAAGACGATAAGAAAAACGGAAGTTTTGGCACGGCAACTTTGGGCGCGGGAACCGATGAGCGTTACCGCACAGCTGTAAGCTACAACCGTTTTAACGGAAGCCGGCGCCTCTCGCTGCTGGCTAATGCGAACAACATTAACGAGCGGGCGTTTTCGTTTCAGGATGTGATGAATATGTCGGGCGGTTTTGCGCAAGGTGGTGGTATGTTCAGGATGCTGGGCGAGGATGGCGGAAATGGAACAGGCAACGGAATTAACACGGCTTGGGCCGGGGGGGTAAACTATACGGATGATTGGGGAAAAAACATCACGGTGTCAACTAATTATTTTTTCACCAAACGCCAGCGCGAACTGATCTCCACATCCGAACAGAATTATGCCCTTCCTGATTCTGTATTTAACCGTTTCAGCAACTCGCAGCTGAATAATTATACGGATAATCACCGCTTCAACATCAATACCGAATTTCGCATCGACTCGCTTACCAAGCTGCGTATGCGCACGGGTTTGGTTTATACCAATTCGCGCAGCAATAATTTCAGCGGCTTTAACACAACCAGTGCGGCAGGCGCTTTAATTAATTACGGCGGCAACAATAATTTTTCCGGCCGCGATGCTTTTGCGTTCAATAACGAACTGTTTTTTACACGCCGCATGCTGCGTGCTGGCCGTAACTTCAGTATAAACTGGAAAGTGAATCAACGCTATTCCGATATTTTCAGCGAACCTGAAAACAGCACGGCGTTTTTTACTGAATCAGGCACACTAACGCGCACGCAACGCCAGCGAAACCTGCAGGACGATGTACGCAGCGAACAAACGTTGAATGTGTCGTGGACAGAGCCGGTAGGGAAATTTTCGAAACTGGTAATTAGTGCTGATGCCAATACCCGCACGCTGAAAAACGACCGTAACGTATATAAGGTCGATTCGCTCAACAGTACTGTGCTTGAGTTTCAGCCCACGCTGAGTAATGATTTTGAATATACGTTCCGTTATGCTTCGGCCGGACTCCGCTACAACTTCGAAAAGAAAAAGAAAAGCATTACCGTGGGTGCTGCTGTCCGCCAGTCGCAACTGATAGGCCGTTCGCTCGATCAGCCCGGCAACAGCAGCGGTGTGTTTACCAATGTGCTGCCCTTTTTCCGTTATAACTACGATTTCAGCAAGGTGAGAAAACTCTGGATTGTGTATTCGAGCGATCTTACGCCGCCTGATATTTCGAGCCTGAATCCGGTGGTAGATGTATCAGACCCGCTCAATATCTCGTCGGGCAATGCGCTGCTGCGACCAGAAGAGCTGCACAATTTATTTATTCAATACATGGCTCCTGATCCTACCGGCAATTTTACGTTTGTGGTGAGTTCCAATTTCTCGCGCTCGTTGCACGCCATTGTTAACAGTGTATCGCTTGATACGCTTGGCCGCCGTTTTTCAATGCCGGTAAACGGTAAGCCGAGAGACAATGGCTATGTGATGATGTTCATAGAAGGAAAGGTGGAGAAATTGAAGAGTTCGGTCAACTTTACACTAACGCCTACTTACGGTCAAACCTGGTCGGTTATTAACGCTGCCAACAACCGGAACACAAGTCTCAGTAACGAAGCCATTCTGGGCTGGCGCTTTTTACCTTCTGATAGTTTTGAATTGGGAGCAAGAGCTTCGCTGATCGTATCCGACGGAAGATATACACTGACACCGCAAAACAACAACCGTTTTATTACGCAAACCTACACCGCCTCACTGTTGTGGCAAACCAAATGGGGATTTGTACTTGAATCGGCATTCGACTATACCATCGCCACCAATCAGAATACCGGCATTCAAACCCGTTTTCCGCTCTGGAATTCATCGGTATCTTACATGTTCCTGAAAGGCAAAAAAGGACAGATGAAGCTCAATGTATTTGATATGCTGAATACCAATACCGGCATTGAGCAGAATGTGGAGGATACCTTTGTGGAAATACAACGTTACACTACGCTGCGCCGCTACGTGATGCTGAGTTTCACTTACAAAATTGGTAAGGCGCCGGAAACAATGGATGGCCCGCGTGGCGGACGACGGATGATGATGATGCACAGGTAAGTGGAAGATGAATTCTAATTAGTTGAAGGCGACTCGGAGTCGCCTTTTTTTGTTTGTGAAATCAGGTAAGCGATTCCATTTAACAATATTCCAACCAAAACGTATGCGTAGGCAATAATCAGGAACGTAGTGAATTTATGTTGCCACAGGTAGCAAATTAGTATTGCAATGCAGAGATAAAAAATGGAAATGATTCCGCTTACGAAAAATACCGTTGATTCAAAATCGTTGTCATCATCTTCTGTATTACTATCAATAATAAAATTCTCTAATGTGTGAATGCTTAAGAATGAAAGTGACAGATTTATCGCATACCAGGTAATGGAGAAGCAGGCAACGAATGAAAAGATAGCGATATAATCCTTTTGAGAATAAACGCAGGTTTCAGTAAATAAATAGCCACAAACCAGAACGGAATATTGCCAGCAAGCGAAAGCGCAATACTTCTGATATTCAAAGGTAGTTTTTGAAAGTCTTCAATCCAGCTCATTGTATATGGATAAGTGTTGAATTATAAATATACAAAAAAGCCCGTTGTTTGCTTCAAAACAACGGGCCAGACCGGGGATGTAAACAATGCTTAATTTCGGGGAGGCGGCATCATGATATCGCGGTTTTGCATCATTTTGCGGCGGAAATCGACTTCCAGCAGTTTGAATTCGGCGGCAGTAACCTGTTTGCCTTTCGGTGTTTTTATTTCTTTTGTTTTTACTGTTTTTGAAAATCCGGTAGCCACCGTATGTATGCGTCCGTTGTCCACATCATATTCCAGAATCATTCCTTTTAGTTCGCCGGAAGCTTCAGGGCCGGCGCTCAGGGCAAATCCTTCGGCGTACCACGCTACAATGGGAATTGTGTCAAGCACCGAATCAAGTTTCATCTCTTCATTAATGAACTGCATTTGTTTTGTCCAGCGCACGTGTTGTGTGGTAGCTTTGCGGCAGGTATAACCGAGAATGGTTTTGGTTTCGGGGCTTAGTGTCCAGCTTTCGGGCGTGAGTGTATCATTCACGATATATACATTTTTTCCCAGTTCGCGCAGGCTGCTTTTTTTACGTTTTTCGTAATCTGTAAATACTTCAGTATTGTCGGAAGCGCCAATTACATGAACCACCAAACCATCTTCACCGCTGTCGTTGGTGTTGGTACTTTCCTGTACGTTGCGCAGCAGTGTTTGTTTGCCCGAAAAGAGCAGTTCGAGTTTTTGGGTAATTACATGTTCGCCGCCGCCGCCGGGAGGCTGGAATTGCGGCGGAGCCTGAAATTTTACCTTTACCGTACGGGTATATGAAATGGTTCCTTCGGTAATTTGTGCACACAACGCACTTCCTGCGAGCATAAACAGGGGCAGGATTTTCATAACATGGATGTTCATAGTCGTTTTTTTTTAATGCTCCAAAAATAGATTGTACGGCTACCGGGCGGGGTTAACAGACTATGATCTGTGGTTAATTAAGGTTAAGGTTGAATTCACACAGTGAAAGCTCTTTTTATCTTAGTGCCATGATGTTTGTATTGTTAAAGTCAAAAAGCAAAATGCGGCTGCTTATGCTGCTGGCTATTTTGATGATTGCCGGGTTTCAGGTGGTTTGGTTGTTTGAAAGTTATCAGCGTGAAAACCGTTTGCTGCGTAATGAACTTTCGGCCATGTTTCGTGAAACGGCGCTTGGTGATTTATTTCCTGATATGCTGAAGGCTGATTCGTTAGCCGGAAACCGGTTATATACCAACCTGGGCGATAATGCGCAAATGATGGTTTTCCTGAATAAGGATTCTCAACTTCTTTCCGACTCTCCTGTGCGCTCAATTCCTCCCGGAATCGAGCGCCGGATTCACATTGTGTCCGGCAGAGAACAGCTGATGAATAACTTTGTATCGCCCGATAAATTACTGGCCGATTTCACCAAACAACTGGAAGAAGAAGGGTATTCGTTTCAGGTGAAAATTTTACCTGCAATGCCTTTCGATAAAAAACTCAAGTCGGTTGCGGATACAATTTATACGCACACTGTGCCGGTTTGTCTTTCCGAAAATCTGAAAAATCCGATTCCCGATGGATTTTATAATGCAGCCATCACCGGCTTCAAAACGCATTTGCTGAAACGTATCTGGCCACAGTTTGCGCTTTCGTTTCTGCTCATTTTTGTAACGGTGCTTGCATTTTATGTGCTGTGGCGCAATATGAATACACAGCAACAGTTGCTTCGCCAGAAAGATCAGCTGGTGAGCAATATTACACATGAACTGAAAACACCGGTAGCCACGGTAAGTGTGGCGCTCGAAGCCATTCAGCGTTTCGACTCGGCGGCCAGTCCGGAGCGTACCCGTGAATATCTTGCTATTGCCCGGCAGCAGTTGCAGCGCCTTAACCTGCTTATTGATAAAGTGCTTCGCCTGTCTATGTTTGAAGGCGGTAAAATTGAACTTAGTTTCTCAACCGTATCGCTGAACGAGCTTGCTGAAGAAGTGGTGCAGCCATTGAAATTGCAGTTTGAGTCGGCCGGAGGCGTGCTTTTATGGGAACCGGAAAACGAGCCGCTGACTATTTATGCCGATAAGCAACATATCACCAGTTTACTCTTTAACCTGCTCGACAATGCGCTGAAATACGGAGGTACGCCACCGGAAACCGTGCTGCGGATTTATTCCGAAACTGATTTTGCCGTGATGGAAGTGAGCGATAACGGAAGCGGAATCGATGAATCGTACCGGCAGAAAATATTTGAACCCTTCTTCCGAATACCCGGCAGGGGAAGCAGCCATAACGTAAAAGGACATGGTCTGGGATTAAGTTATGTGGCCGAAATAGTCAGGCTTCATCATGGCTCCGTGGAGGTAAAAAATCATGGAAAAGGTGCTGTATTTAGTGTAAAATTACCTTTGAATAATGGCTGAAGCGGTTAAACTTTTGTATGTGGAAGACGAGCCTTTTCTGGCGCGCATTGTGAAGGAAAGCCTCGAAGGACGTGGTTACGAAGTTGTGCATACGCCCGACGGGGCAAAGGTCTTGACACTGCTCGAACAATCGCTGCCTGATGTGTGTGTGCTTGATGTGATGCTGCCTAATGTGGACGGCTTCGAAATTTCGCGCGAAATAAAAACGCGCTATCCGCAGCTGCCGGTGTTGTTTGTGACCGCCAAAACCGAAGCGGGTGATGCCATTGAAGGCCTTCGAACAGGCGCGTTCGATTACATACGCAAGCCATTTAGTATGGAAGAATTAATTGTGCGTATTGAAAATGTGCTGCGCATTACACGCGCATTGCCACAACAAACAACAGAAGTGATGCTGGGCGACTACCTGCTCAACACACACCATCAGTTGCTGACTTATAAAACGGATCAGCCGCTCAAATTATCACACCGCGAGTGTGAACTCCTGCGCCTGCTCTGGCAAAACCGTAACGGCATTGCAGATCGTCGGCTCATCCTGCGAGCACTTTGGAACGACGACAGCTATTTCAACTCACGTAATCTGGATGTGTATATTACCCGCCTGCGCAACTACCTGCGCAGCGATGCGCGCGTGGAAATTATTACCGTAAAAGGGCAGGGCTACCGGTTTGTGTTACCGGAGAATTAAAAAAGTTTTTGGAGCGCTCAATTCTTTTACTCAATTCCTGGGCGCACCATTCACTTCGCTGGTACTGCCGGCTATTAGCGCGGCAAAGCGTTGTGTGGCCAAACTGTTTTGCGGCAGTGCGGTGGATGAAATAACCTGAAGTTTTTCTCGTTGTGTAAGGTGCCAGCTCAGCGCCACAGGCTCGCGGCTGCTGTGCTCAAGCTCAAAGTCAATTACATCAAGCGGGCAGCTTAGCCACGAGGAGGCATAGTCGAGCGCGCGGTCCTGATTGTAATTCTGCACACTGAAAAGATTGCCGTAAAAACTGCTGAGCGGCCGCGCAAGGCTGGCCGAAATGGTGTTGCTGCTTTGGGCTTCTACCTCCTTGCGTTTGCTGCGGTCGCGGGTTTGAAGGATAATTACACCCGAAGTGTTGGCTTCAATCCACGCGTTGAATGTATGCAGAAACAGAATAGTATTGTCCAGCCCGAAATTATCACGCATGCCCGCATCAAATACTTCAATAACCGGATTGCTCGGCAGTTCGGTAAGTGGTGTGATGTAGGGAAATGTAGCATTCATGCGCAGCACACTGGTAAAGCGCACCTCGTTTGCACCTTGCTTTTCAAACATGCGCAAAAACTCCACGCCATCAGGCAGGCGTTGATAGCTTACGTGGCTGCCCGGCTGTTCCTGCGTAAGCCATGATACATGCTGCGAACTGATCACCAGCTTGCGTCCGTCGGCAGCAATGGTGGGCGCAAAAATCATGGTCGGAATCAATGCTTTTTGCTCCGGCTCACGGTATTCGGCCAGGCTTTTGTCGAAGAGCGAATCGGTGTTGCGTAGCAGTTGTTGCTCAAATTCAAACGAGCGGTTGCGGCTGTATGTTTGTCCGTTCACCGTAACACGCCGCAACGGCAAAAACCAGTCGTTTACCGCAATGCTCACCGACATCGGATTGAGCAGATCAGCGCCCATTGTTTTGAGGTATTGCGGATTACTGCACTGTACATCCTCATCGAGCTGCTGTCTGAGCCAGATTTCGCGCATGTAGGCAGCCCCCAGCATACCGCCCGATGAACCACAGATGAGCGCCGTGCGTTGCATCAGTTGTCCGTTGCACACACTGTCTAAATGCTGCATGGTACGCAATGTCCATAAGGCCGATCGTAATCCGCCGCCGCTGCAGTTAAACAACACCAGCTTGGGTTTATGCAGCGAATCGCCTGGTTGCCGTGCCTTCCAGTTTTCCAGCACTTGAATCATGGCCAGCGAATCACTGTGCCGGTTTGCTGCATGTTCGTCCATCGCCATCAATCTTTCCATTGAATACGGTGCAGCCTCCACGGTGTAATTCATCCCAAACGCCCGTGTGCGGTTGTCGAACACTTCAAACTGATGCAGCCAGTTAAACAACAACAGCAAAGCCACCATTACCGTATTCGACCAGCCCCTGAACCACGTGTAAAGTACGCCGGTGAACATAAGGTAAAGTGTAAACAGCAAAAAAATACATGCCCCCGATGGAATCATCATCCACTGCACATCGCGAAACAAACCCATTACGAGCAGTGTAAGCAACACCACCATTTCAAAAAGCACAGCACGGCTGTGGTTGTGCCTGAATACGCGGTTGAGCAATTCCTTGTCGTAATGCTCGTAAGGCCGGGCTCTGCGAATTCGCCAGGGCAAGGCCATGTAAGTTTCCACATGCCAGTCGCGACGTTCGCGGCCGGGTGTAATTTTTTTCCACTTCAGGGCTTTGCTTATCGGATCACGACTCAGAATTACGCGATTGATACGGGGCGATGGTTTGCCGAGTGTGGATTTGTCGTAAAGTTGTTCGAGGTGACGGTTGGTGAGAAAAAAGTAGTATGCTGCACCAGCAATAAACAGCAAATTTCCACACAAATATCCGCACACATTCATCCACAACTGAAAGCTGGAGATCGGTTCATCGGTCAGGAAATTAATGATTCGCGTAATGTACACTACCTGAAACAGCAGCGGAATCATAAAATTATTGATGCAGAATTTCAGGAACGGATGAGCAGTAGTAGCAAGAAACGGAAAGCGGTAAGAATTATGTATGTAACACGAAATCTGATAGGCCATGATAAAACCACCGCAGGCAAACCCGATAATGGCATACGATACAAAGTTTACTTCACCACGATATTCCGGATCGAGAAAGAGCAGGGGGATACCGAAATTAGCCGCAAATTTTCCGGTTACAAAGCCAAACATGATAAGCCAGAAGAGTACCGGCACAGGGTTCTTCTTTAGCTGAACAAGCAGCAGCTGAATGGGGAAGAAGTAATAAAACCGGGCCAGCCAGGGCGCCCGGTTCAGCAGTTTCCTGAATCGGCCCATAACATAGGTATAAGCCGGGGCTGCGATTCCGGCATTTATTCTATATACGCAAAACAGCCGTGCTTTGTTGTAAGCATGGCTGCGAATTACTTAGCCGATTTTTTCATTCACCACGGCCAGCACATCGGCTTCATCGGCAAGGGCTTTATCCTGTATGGCTTTGCCGCGGGCAATGAGTTCGGCGGCTGCTGTTTTGTCGCTGAGTCCGGCGGCATTAATTTTCACATTCAGGTAAGCGCCCATCACTGCCGAGCGTAAGGCGAGTGCGCCCACGCCTGCATCGGAAACCGAATTCGGGTTGCCGTTTGCAGCCATGTGATGCACCAGTTCAAATCCGGCTGCCGCCACCTCCATTACACGCAGCGGAACCTGAGTAGCATACAGTGTGGCGGCCTGAATGGCGGCTGTGCGCGCTGCTTTCTCCTCGTCGGTGCCTTTGGGTAAACCAAATGCATCCATAATCCGATTGAATGCGCGCGTATCTTCATCTACCAGTTTAATAAGCTCCTTCTGCAGCTCCTGTCCTTTCTCAGCCACATTGGAAAACTCTTCCCAGCGGTCGTCCCAGCCGCGTTTGTGCGACGAGAGGTTGGCCACCATTGTGCCCAGTGCCACGCCCAGCGCGCCCATGTAGGCCGAAATGGAACCACCGCCCGGCGCAGGACTTTCACTGGCTGTTTCATCGGCAAATGCATCGAGGCGCATGCTCACTAATTTGCTGTCGGCCGCATCGCGCAGCAAATATTCAATAATGCGCTCCTCCGGCTTAAACGGCCCGAGCTCATCAAGCCCCAGCGATTTCACCGCAATTTTTATCAGCTCCGCTTCCGACACACCGGTTGAACGTTGCTGCTTGCGCAGGAAATAACGCCCCGCATCAAGCAGCGCCTGAAGCGGAATTAGTCCCACCAGTTCTGAACCCGTTACACGCAGCCCGCGCGCCTCCGCACGGCGGCATACTTCGTCAAATGCAATGTGCACCGGCGTAACCGAAATATTGGTCAGGTTCATCGAAATCTGCGCTACGCCGTATTCCTCAATATACCAGCCAATAGCTTTTACCGATTTCAGTGAGCCGGGAATCACTATCGGATTACCATCGGTATCTTTCACCACATTGCCTTTTGCGTCTTTCTGCGTACGTCCTGCCTCGCGCACGTCAAACGCAATGGCATTGGCGCGGCGCGTAGAAGTAGTATTGAGGTTGATGTTGTAAGCCACCAGAAAATCGCGCGCGCCGATTACGGTTGCGCCGCGTCTGGCATCAAATTCTCCCGGACCGAAATCGGGTTTCCATTCGGGCAGTTTTATCTTTTTGAAAAAGCCTTCGTATTCGCCGGCACGGATTACCGAGAGATTACTGCGGTTTTTATTGGCCTGCGCAGCTTCGTAGAGATACACCGGAATGCCGAGTTCATTGCCCACACGTTCGCCAAGCGTTTGTGCCCAGCGTGCGGTTTCTTCCATCGAAATACCTGAAACCGGAATCAGCGGACATACATCGGTAGCACCCATGCGCGGGTGTTCGCCTTTGTGTTTGCTCATGTCAATCAGTTCGCCCGCTTTGCGTATGGCCTGAAATGCGGCCTCGGTAACGGCTGCCGGTTCACCCACAAACGTTACTACCGTGCGGTTGGTGGCTTTGCCCGGATCTACATTGAGAAGTTTAACGCCTTCTACGGCCTCAATACAGTCGGTAATTTGTTTGATGATATTCAGATCGCGGCCTTCGCTGAAATTGGGCACACATTCGATGAGCTGTTTCATAGTTGCGAAACTACCAAAAAAATACAGAGCTACTTACGCTTATCCGGCTTACTTTTGCACGCATGAAACGGCAAATTTGGTTTTGGTTACTTTCGCTTTTACCCGGAATTATTTTCGCACAGTCGCCCCGTCAATACGATGAGCAGTTTCACGCCTGGTATGTCATCATGGGCAATCACCGCCTCACTTCAAAATGGGGCTTGCATACCGAGGTGCAACTTCGGCGTGCAGGTATCATCACTCCTGCACAGCAGCATCTTTTCCGTGCGGGTGTCGATTATCGTTTGCACAATAATCTCATACTCACTGCCGGTTACTGCTATGTGTACACGGATAGTTATGGTAAACAACCCGCTCCGCTTCCGTTCAACGAACATCGTGGCTGGCAGCAGGTGTTGCTTACACACGCCATAGGCCGTGCACGTGTTCAGCACCGCTACCGGTTAGAAAACCGCTGGCTCGAGCGTTATAATTCAACGTCTCAGCGGAATGAAGTGGTATATGTAAATCGTTTCCGTTACCGCTTGCAGCTCACGTTACCCATAAATAAACCCGATATGGTGCCCGGTGCGTTTTTTGCAACGGTAAACGATGAGTTGTGGGTGAATTTCGGTAAACAGATTCGTTACAATGTATTCGATCAGAACCGGGCTTATGCAGGTTTCGGCTATCAGCTCAATCCATCATGCAATGTACAGCTGGGTTATCTCAACCAGTTAATTTTTAAAAGCGACGGTGTGAGGGTGGAAAATAATCACACCCTGCAAGTGGCATTTTTCTGTAATCTCGATTTCAGAAAGAAGGATGAAGCACAGCCTTGATAAAATCGGTAATTAAATAAGTAATCAGCTTACCGGTTTTATTGTCCATTTTACGATGTGCCAGCACCGGAGCAGCTTCGGCCAGATGAAGGTAAAGCGGCATGGTGTTTTTTGCACAGCGGTACACAAACAAACGTGCGTCGTTTGCGCTGATACCGCTCGGGGTACGTGCACTGCTGGGCATGTTTTCCACACTGTCTAAATCCACTTCAATGCCGGTGTATGTTTTTCCGGTAAATGTGCAGGCCTGATTTACGGCTTCGGAAAAACTTATTTTCTGGCGAATAAAGATATTCTCGAAAAGTGTGTAGTGGAAATGCTGCGGGTAATGATGCATTTCATGCCGTATGGCCTGTGCGTTGTAGTTTTCGTGCAGGCCGGTAATGCTGTACCGGCTCAGATAGCCTTCCTGCCACGCATAGCGGAAGCCGTTGCCGCTGTGCCGTCCTTCAGGTGCGCGAAAATCGCTGTGCGCATCGCAGTTAAGTATGCTCAGCTGGAATGCCGGCTGATGCGCACGCAAGGCTTCCACCGTGCCGCGTATATTGCCATAGGCATTGTTGTGGCCGCCGCCAATTACAATGGGAATTTTGCCGGCCGAAACAACGGTGCGTATCACTTCAGTAACACGCGCATCAAGCTGCGAAGTAAGTTCACGCGCAATGCTCACTCCGTCGTTGCTGCTGAAGTCAAGCTGATCGGCCTGTCTCATCAGGTCATCAACCACTACATTACCGGCTACCAGCATTTCGGCGCCGGTAAGCAAGTCGGTGCTTTGCACGTTGAGCAATGCAGCAAGTGCAGGCTCCCAGGCACTCCACGCGCCGCCGCGGCCATAATTTGCGCGTATGCCAATGTCTTCAGGAATGCCCACCAGCACAAAGCGGGCATTGCTGTTTTGCAGATAAGCCACAGGCTGCATACCGGGCGGGAAAGTCTGCACGCGTTCGCCAAGTTTTACTTCACCGCTGCGGCGGCGCGTGCGCGTGGCAATATCGGCGGCGGTGAGGAGGTTGAGGTGGTTCATTGTGTAGTGAGTGATTTCAGCTTTTCAATGAAGTAGCCTGCGCTTTTGCAGTTTGTATGTGAAGCCGCTCGTTCAACAGAAAAGCCCGATTGAAGCATTAAGCGTGTTAGTATAATCTTGTCACTAACACCTCGCCCGCTTTGAGAAAGCCTGAGCTTCTTAATTTCATCAATCGGCCTGATAAATGCTTCAGGATATTCGCATTCGAATGTCGTACTATTCAAAAACTTTCGCATCGCAACTGTATCTGCCAGAAACCATGCTTCAAGTTGTGAAACAGATACAATTACCAATTCATCTTTTCCGGGTAATATCCGATTCTTAACCGTGGTGATGCAAGGTTCATGATCTTTATCGGTAAGTATAATAATGATAGAAGCACCCTTATCCTTTAGAATATTAACTGCTTCTGCCCGACGATGCGGCAATTGATTACAGTTACCAGTTGCATCAATAACTGATGTAACAAAGTGAAGCTGGTTTTTTTTGAGAAAATCTCGGAATGATTCGGATTCTAAAATCAACCGCTCACTGGCTCCTTCGGCAATAAATCCGACCACTACCACGGAATACCTCCTCCGAGTGTATTGGTAAGTAATGCCTCATCCATGTGCATGCCATGCAAATTCAAGCCTTTAATTTGGCGCACAGAAGTAACCCCGTTTTTCTTATCTACGAGAATAACTTCTTCTGTGGTAAGACTTCTGATTAATGACTGAGAATGTGTATTAAGCCAGATCGTATGACCGTATTCTGTACAGGCAAACCTGAAGAAATCCACAAGTTTATTTACAACTTTCGGATTTAGTCCATTTTCAGGTTCTTCAATACATAAAAACTGCGGCGAGTAACTTTGATAAACAGCCGTTAATAATGTAATTATATTATAAGTGCCATCAGAAATCAGATTGCGGGTAAATGGTTTACTTGTACCAGTTTCGTAAACTAATAAAGAATCCTTGCCACTTAATTCTGAAGAGTGGATTTCAATATTCTCAAAACCAGGGATGAACAAGGAAAGCCACTCAAGAATTTCTTGCTTTTTATTTGTATCCCGCAAAAGGCGTTTTAATACTTGCTCAAGATTATTGCAGGATGTATTTAAACGAAGCCCGTCATGAATGTTAAAGCGATCTTTACCACCAATGAAAATCCGGCTGCCGTTATCAATGTATTTTTCCTGGAGGAAATAAGTCCGGTCCTCATTTCCTTCTTTAACACCAGAAAAATTATTTCGCTTCCATTGATTATTTTTAATTGTCATTTTGGGCATATAGCCATAGCCAAGATCAAGCATTACATCTGTGCTCGAAAAATATCCTCGTTCTAGATTTCGGGGAAAAATATCATCAATATTGCCAAAGGTTCTGATAATATCACTGCCACTATTCCTTTCATGAAGAATAAGAAACTCTACAGCTTCGAAAATAGAGGACTTACCTGATGCGTTTGCACCAATAAATACGCTGAAATCATTCGGATCTGTAATAGATAGTTGCCGAATTGATTTAAAATTATCAATATATAATCCTCTTACTTCCACCCCACAAATATACAACCCCCTCCCCCCCTTTTTTACCTCCCCCCCAACTTTTTCCCAAAATTCCACACCTCCTTCACCAGATTACTGCCAAATGCATAGGGCAGATAATTAACCGATGGCATGGGTGAGGTGATGAAGAAACTGGCGGCCTTACCGGGCGTAATGCTGCCGTGTGTGGCGCTGAGATCCATAGCCGCGGCAGCATTGAGTGTGGCGGCATTGATGGCCTCATTGGGCGTCATGCGGTGTGTGATGCAGAGCATGCTTACCATCTGACTCATGTTTCCGGTGGGCGAACTGCCGGGATTATAATCAGTAGCTACGGCCACGGGCAGGCCGGCATCAATCATTTGCCGGGCAGGCGGCCAGGGCAGGCCCAGAAAAAATGCTGCGCCGGGCAGCAGCGTGGGCATGGTGTTGCTTTGCAGCAGTGCCGCAATTTCTTCTTCGCCCACATATTCAAGATGGTCCACACTTACTGCGCCTACTTTTACACCCGCCTGCACACCGCCCGATGCGCTGAGCTGGTTGGCATGCACTTTGGGCTTGAGACCATACTTCAGGCCGGTTTCAAGAATGTGAATTGTTTCTTCGGGCGTAAAATAGTTGCGTTCGCAGAATACATCACAGTAATCGGCCAGCTTTTCGGCAGCCACGGCAGGAATGAGTTCGTCGGTAATAAGGCGGATGTAACCCTGCTTATCATTTTTGTAGGCAGCCGGCACAGCATGTGCGCCCAGCAATGTAGCCTTAACACTTATGTCCACTGCACTGCGCAGGCGATTGATCACACGCAGCATTTTCAGCTCGCTTTCGAGGCTTAGTCCGTAGCCACTTTTTATTTCAATGGCGCCCGTACCCAGTTTCATCACCTCGGTAAGCCGCTGCATGGCTGCCTCAAAAAGCTCATCTTCTGAAGCGTGTGCCAGTTTAGCTGCCGAGTTCAGAATTCCGCCGCCGCGTGCAGCAATATCTTCATAGCTCAGTCCGCGGATACGATCCACAAACTCACCCTCGCGGCTGCCTGCATAAACAATATGCGTATGCGAATCGCACCACGCCGGGAACAGGTAACCTTCTTCTGCATCCAGCACCTCAAGCCCGCTCCAGTCGCTTATCCCCGGCCAGTTCTCCATCGTTCCGAAATCGGCAATTACCCCGTCTTCCACCGCCAGCCACGCATCATGCAGCACGGTAAGCTCATCCATCTCCTTGCCCTTTACACGTTCGGGAGCAGTTTCGCGGACATTCACCAGGCCGCCAATGTTTTTTATCAGCAGTTTTTGCATGCTGCAAAGTTGTCAAAAAAAATCAGGCAACCTAAATAGGGGTAATGCGTCAGTTTACTGTCTCCCAAATGAAATAGTATGTCCGGCACTATGCCGGTTAACCACTTACGTGTTGAAATTGCCCGTTTATCAAAGAATCAACTTTCTTCTTGATTTGTGCTGCAAAACACAACACATTTGCCTCCGGCTATGAAAAAGAAAATTGTTTTACCTCTATTCCTGTGGCTTTTTGTACTTCCCGCATTAGCCCAGCAAGCTAAATTCACAATCAGCGGCACCGTGCGCGAAGCCGGAAGTCAAGAAAAACTTCCGGGCGTTACTGTTGCCAACCTCAAAACCCGTGAGGGGACAGCTACCAACAACTTCGGCTTTTACTCAATTACCCTGCAGCCTGATACGGTGGAACTGATTTTCAGTTATGTGGGTTATACCCCTGTAAAAAAGAAATTTGTACTGAAAGCCGATACCGTGGTTAATATTGACCTTGGTGTGGTTGAATTGAAAACTGTCGAAATTTCGGCCGAGCAGCAGGAAAGCATCAGCGACAATACGCAAATGAGCCAGGTGTCGATTCCGGTAGAACAAATCAAGCAGATTCCGGCGCTACTTGGCGAGAAAGATGTGCTCAAGGTCATTCAGCTTATGCCGGGCGTACAAAAAGGGCAGGAGGGAAGTAGCGGCTTTTATGTGCGCGGCGGCGGCCCCGATCAGAACCTGATCATTCTTGACGATGCTACAGTATATAATGCATTTCACCTCTTTGGCTTTTTCTCGCTGTTTAACGGCGACGCACTGAAAAGTGTGGAACTTACCAAAGGTGGTTTTCCTGCACGCTACGGAGGCCGCCTTTCCAGTGTGCTTGAGATGCAAATGAAAGACGGCGACCGCCAGCATTTTCACGGCGAGGCCGGTATCGGACTTATTTCATCGCGCCTCATGCTTGAAGGGCCTATTCTTAAAGGAAAATCCTCGTTTATCGTGTCGGGCCGGCGCACGTATATTGATGTGCTTTCTATTCCGTTTCAGAAGGCTGCCAACCCGGAAGGCGGTCTTGCCGGCTATTTTTTCTATGATTTAAATGCGAAGGCTAATTATGAAATCAATGCAAAAAATACGCTCTATCTAAGTGGCTATTTCGGACGTGATAAGTTTTATGCACGATTCAACAACAGTGGCTCAGACCGTAGTTCAAGGGCTTCACTTTCATGGGGTAACGCTACCGGCACACTACGCTGGAACCATATCTGGAACTCACGCCTGTTTTCAAACTCCTCGCTCATTTTTACAAACTATCAGTTAGGAATCGGCCTTCGTGAAAACTTCAGTGGCGGCGATTTCTTTGAACTGAATTACAATTCCGGTATCCGCGACTACAGTTTTAAGCACGACTTTGAATTTGTGCCCAGTCCGCGTCACTACATCCGTTTTGGTTTAATGACTACCTATCATCAGTTCAGGCCCAGTGCGTATGTTGTGGATGATAGTTTCTCAGGCGGATCAGAACAGAAGGCGCAGCTTATTGAAGCGTGGGAATCGGGTATCTATGCGGAGGACGACTGGACACTTACTTCGCGGCTTAAAGTAAATATGGGTGTGCGTTTGTCTTATTTCACCACACAGAAGAAAAATTACTGGCGCCCCGAACCCCGTATTGCCGCCCGGTACATTCTGCGCGAAAATCTCTCGCTGAAAGCAAGCTGGGCCATAATGAACCAGTATCTCCATCTGCTTTCAAACACAGGCGTTGGCCTGCCTACCGATTTATGGGTACCGGCTACCAAACGTGTGAGCCCGCAGCGTTCGTGGCAGGCCGCAGCAGGTATTGCGCATGATATTCCCAAACATAAACTCATGGTATCGCTCGAAGGTTATTACAAACGTTCGTTTGATATTATCGGTTATAAAGAAGGTGCCAGCTTCCTTGCGGTGGGCGATCTCGGCGGAAACGGTGAGCCTGTGAGCTGGGAAGATAATGTAACCGCCGGGCAGGCTTGGAGCTACGGCCTGGAGTTTCTTGTACAACGCAAGTTCGGCAAGTTTACGGGCTGGATTGGTTATACACTTTCGTGGACACAGCTGCAGTTTGATTCGCTCAACTTTGGCAAAAAGTTCTATGCCCGTTATGATCGCCGCCATGATATTTCGCTGGTGGGCATTTATAAACTGAATGATAACATTACCTTATCGGCCACCTGGGTGTATGGCACAGGCAACGCCATTACGCTGCCGCAGGCTGAATATACATTACCCGCTCATTCGCCCGGCGCGCCCGGGGGCGGAAACTGGTTTGTAACCGACTTCGGCGAAAAGAACTCATTCCGCATGGCTGCCTATCATCGTCTCGATATTGGTGTGCAGTTTCACAAAAAACTCAAACGCAGCGAACGCACCTTTGAACTGAGTGCATATAATGTGTACAGCCGTCAGAATCCCTTCTTTTATTACGTAGGAAATGATAGCCAGGGCAACCGTCGCTTGCGTCAGGTATCACTCTTCCCGATTATTCCTTCTGTATCCTGGACCTGGAAATTCTAACTCGTATGAAACAGTTTTTTTCAATCATTCTGAGCATTGCCGCTGTGTTCAGCCTCACCCTTACATCCTGTGAACGTAATGCTGATGTAGATCTTCCGGATGTGGATTCGAAACTTGCACTCTCCTGTTTTATTTCGCCACAGGATACCGTTATTCGTGCCTATGTAACACGCAGCATACCCGTTTTCGAACTCGGTTCTGCAAATACACAACATCAGGCGGTAAACAATGCCACTGTTATGCTTTATGATGCCAGCGGAAGTGTGCAGCTTACATTTAATCCCTTGCTGGAACAGTATGAAATTCCGGCCGCTTCGTTTCCCATTGTGGCCGGGCAAACCTACCGCATTACCGTGGCGCTGTCCGGCTATCCCACACTTGAAGCATCCACACGTGTGCCCCTTTCGGTTCCGGCCGATTTTTCAGCTACGGCTGATTTAATTATCGACTCAACCTCATTTCCGGGATTTCCACTCATCGAAGCCGATATCGATCATCAGTTTACCGATCCTGCCGGCGATAATAATTATTACCTCATTAACGCTGTGCTGAATTTGAACGATACGCTTAACGGCATTGTGCGCAATTATGAACTGGCCCGGTCAATTGTGTCTGATCACAATGCCGACGGGGAAGTAATAAGAGGAAGTTTACGCACCGGAATCAACGCACAGGGAAGTCTGAATAGCCTTACAATCTGGCTCACCAGCGGAACGTATGATTACTACGAATTTCATCGCACCATTCTCAATGGAAACAACGGCGGAGATCCGTTTTCAGAGCCAACATTGGTTTATTCCAATGTAACCAATGGCTTCGGTATTTTTGCCGGATGTAATTCAACCAATGTGGTGATTCCGCTGTAGTTTTAATTTTTAAAATATATCTAAACAAGGCTGTCTCTGCATTTTGAGACAGCCTTGTTTTATTTTGATTAAAAACGGCATTAATAAAATTTTATGCGGGCAACTAATTTTAGGTTTGCATGTCTGTAAGTTAACTGAATGAAAGTTCCGGTATAACCGGAGCGAATTAAATTACATACAAAACCCTTAATCCGACCGTATGAAAAAGCTCATTTGTCTTCTTGCTCTTTTACCCGCTGTTTTATTTTTACATGCACAGGATACCACTAAAATTGCCGGCGGCAAAGCAGGGCGCTTGCTATGGATAAGTACCGTATCGCCCGATTCGCTCAATAATCCGGGGCGGAATGAAATTTCCCTCAACATCATCCCGCTTGCTCATATAATTATGGGCGGTTATGGTTACGGATATCGCTTAAGCACCATGTACAAGCGCGTAGATTCTGATTACCGCGGTGCGTGGCGTTTTGGAGTGGGTGCTTACAGTACAGAACTTGGTTTTTGGAGCGATGATTATGATCATTATTATCTGACAAGTGATTCTACGCGCACTGTAAACCGGTTCTCAATTAACAACAGCCCGTCTGTACGCGGAAATATCGGGTATGAGTGGCGGGGCAAAGGACGCCGCAGATTGCAGACTTGGATTGGTGCCGATTTGATTGCCGGCGGATTTTTTGAGCGGTATATACTTTCTGATTATTATCAGGTGAAAGATAGTTTGGGTAACTGGAGGCAGGATTTTGTAAGTGGTTTCCGGGATTTTGAAATGTATGAAGCAAAGCGTTCGTTCTTTTTTCAAACAGGTGTTTCGGTGAATGCGGGTTTGCGTTATGCACTTAACCGCTGGTTTGTGATTAATTTTCAAACCGGTGCCGATGCGTATGCCTATTTTGGAACAGCCTACACACAGGAATCGCGCACTGCACTGAAGGCGGTATCCAAAACAGCATTTGGCTTTCACACACCCGGTATTTTGAACGAAGTTTCGGTGGTGTTCAGGTTTTAAGAGGTTAAGCTGTTTTTGACGGCCCTAAACATGTATTTTTGCGGCTATGGCAGGAAATACCTTTGGCACGCTGCTCCGGCTTACCACTTACGGCGAATCGCACGGCCCGGCTGTGGGGGGCATTCTCGATGGTTTGCCGGCAGGGGTGGATATTGATACAGAATTTCTTCAGCAGGAAATGGACCGCCGCCGTCCGGGGCAGTCGCGCATTGTTACGCAGCGCCGCGAGGCCGATCAGCTCGAAATCCTTTCGGGTGTGTTTGAAGGCAAAAGTACCGGCGCCCCGATTGGCTTTATGGTGCGCAGCGAAGACAGCCGCTCACGCGATTATGATGCGTTGAAAGAAGTATATCGCCCTTCTCATGCCGATTATACCTGGGAAGCCAAATACGGCCTGCGTGATCACCGCGGCGGAGGACGCTCATCGGCACGCGAAACGGTGGCCCGCGTGGCGGCCGGTGCATTAACAAAACTCTTCCTGCGCCGACAGCAGATTCACGTGCAGGCATACGTATCGCAGGTAGGCGCCATTGCCCTGCAGCAACCCTGGCACGAGCTCGACCTCAGCCAGACCGAATCAAACATCGTGCGCTGCCCCGATGCCGATACTGCCGAACAAATGATCCGCCTCATCGAAAGCATCCGCAAACAGGGTGATACCATCGGCGGCATCATCACCTGCGTAATCACAGGCGTTCCTCCCGGCATCGGCGAACCGGTTTTCGATAAACTTCATGCCGACCTAGGCAAAGCCATGCTCAGCATAAACGCCGTAAAAGGTGTTGAATTCGGCTCCGGCTTTGCATCAGTGGCGCTCACAGGCTCGCAGCACAACGATGCTTTTCTGCCCGGAAGCAATAACCGCAAAGTTGTTACGGCCACAAACCGGTCAGGCGGCATTCAGGGCGGCATCAGCAACGGCGAGGCCATTTATTTCCGCACCGCCTTTAAACCCGTGGCCACCATCATGCAAAAACAACGCACCGTAAACACCGCCGGCAAAGCGGTAGAAGTAATGGGACGTGGCCGCCACGATCCTTGTGTGGTGCCCCGCGCCGTTCCCATTGTGGAAGCAATGGCTGCCCTGGTTGTGGCCGATCATTTACTCCGGCAGCGCGCGTCGCACTAAGCACGGCGTATTGAATTTAATCCGTCAATAGAGTTATCTTTGTTCCACAACTATCAAGCAATGTCTTCATCATCTGCCAAATCTAAAAAGAGCCTTTTCGGCCGCATTCTTAAATGGTCGGGAATTACGCTCGTGCTTTTACTTATTGTGGCAATTGCCCTGCCTTTTTTGTTTAAAGACAAAATCATTGAAATCGCCAAAAGCGAAATCAATAAGAATGTCAATGCAAAAGTATCGTTTGGCGAATTCGATCTTTCATTGCTGAGCAGCTTCCCTGATTTTCGTTTTTCGATAAACGATGTAAAGGTGGTGGGCATCAAAGAATTTGAGAAAGATACGCTTGCCAATATTCCTGCGCTCAAGTTTGACCTTGATCTGATGAGCGTAATCAGCGGCGATAAATACAAAATCAATTCCATCTCGCTCGATAAACCGCGCATTCAGGTAAAAGTGCTGAAAGACGGCAAAGCGAATTACGACATTGCCAAACCCTCAACAGATACCGCTACCGCTGCTGCGCCGTCTGAACCCACCAAATTCAGCCTCGCACTGAAAGAGCTGGAAATTAACAACGCCTATATTGTGTACGACGATGCATCGCTTGGTGTGCTTACTGTGATGGATAACATGACGCACACGCTTTCCGGCGATTTTACCCAGGATGTGTTTCTGATGAAGACCATGACCGAGATGGAACGCTTTACCGTTGCTTACGAAGGCGTATCGTACCTGAGTAAAGTAAACACCAGACTCAAGGCTGATCTCGACATGGATATGCCGAACATGAAATTTACCTTCAAGGAAAACGAAATAAACCTCAACGAACTTGGTTTCGGTATCGACGGTTTTTTTGCCATGCCCGGCGAGGATTACAACATGGACCTGAAGTTTAAGGCCAAACAGTCGGAGTTCAAGAGTTTCCTCTCGCTTATTCCCGGTGCTTACACGAAAGATTTTGCGCAGGTAAAAACGGCTGGTAAACTTATGTTCGACGGTTTCCTGAAAGGACTTTACAGCGAGAAGCAGAACAAAATGCCGGGTTACGGTGTGCGTTTGAATATTGCCGATGCCATGTTCCAGTATCCCGGAGTGCCCAAATCAGTGAACAATATTCAGGTGGATGTGAATGTGGATGATGCCAGTGGTATTCCGGACCAGACTAAAATTGATGTAAATAAATTTCATGTGGATTTTGGCGGCAATCCGATTGATGCCATGCTGCATGTAACCACGCCTGTATCTGATGCAAATCTGAATGGCTGGGTGAAAGGAAAACTCAACCTCGCTTCGGTGCGTGATGTAATTCCGCTCGAAAAAGGCGACGAACTGAACGGCAATATTGCCGCCGATGTGAAAATGAGCGGACGCATGTCGGCCATTGAGCAGGAAAAGTATGAGCAGTTTAATGCTACCGGCACGGTTGATGTAACCGGTATGCGCTACAAAACCGGATCGCTGGCCTACGACATGAACATTGATGCAATGAACATGAAGTTTTCGCCGCAGTTTGTGGAGCTTACCCGTTTTGATGGCAAAATAGGCAAGAGCGATATGCACGCCGACGGACGCATCGACAATTTCATGAAATACCTCTTCAAGGATTCGATGCTGCACGGAGTGCTTAATTTCCGTTCGGCCAACATGGATCTTAACGAGTTTGCCGGTGAAGAAGAAACCGCCGCACAGCCAGCAGCCACCGAAGAATCGTCGGACATGAGCATCATAGAAGTGCCTTCAAATCTCGATTTTACGCTCAATTCAACCATCACCAAACTGAAGTACGATGATATTCAGATGGATAATGTAGCCGGTATGGTACGTATCCATCAGAGTATGGTTGATTTGCAGAATCTTAAAATGCAGCTCATGGGCGGAAGCATGGTGATGGGCGGCAGTTACAGTACAGTAAACCCAACGGTGCCCAAAGTAAATTTCAAGCTTGATGTAACGGATTTTGATATTCAGCAAACCGTTAAAACATTTAACACGGTTGAGAAACTAACGCCCATTGCCAAACAAACCAAAGGCCGCGTTTCAACCCAGCTCAGTTTCACCAGCGACCTCGATTCGAAGATGATGCCCATTGATAAAACTATTAACGGTTCGGGCACACTCCGTACTAAACAGGTAGAGATTGAGTCGTTTGAGCCACTAAAGAAACTCGATGAGGCGCTCAAAATGAATAAATTCAAAAAGGTAACGCTGAACGACCTCAATCTGGTAAATTATAAAATTGAAAACGGCCGCGTTTCGGTAGAACCGTTTGATTTTAAAGCAGGCAAAGCCAACGGTAAAGTGGGTGGTTCAACAGGTCTCGATCAGACAATTAATTATGTGATGGATATTTCCATACCGCGTGCGGAGTTTGGTCCGGCCAATTCGGCGCTCAACGGTCTGGTATCGCAAGCTACCTCAAAAGGCATTCCGGTAAAACTGGGCGATATGGTCAATGTGAAAGCCTTGTTCGGAGGCACGGTAGCACAGCCTACCGTGAAAACCAGTCTCAAGGAAGCCGCCGGCGACATGATGGAAAACATCAAGGATGCGGCTATTGATCTCGCCAAACAAAAGGCCGATAGCCTGAAAAATGTGGGCATGGACAAAGCCCGCGCCGAAGCCGATAAAATTATTGCCGATGCACAGGTAAAAGCAGATGCCCTCAAATCACAGCTTTATACCGCCGCCGACAATGCCAAAAAACAGGCTTATGCCGAGGCCGATAAAGTAGAAAAGAGCTATAAAAATCCCCTTGAAAAAGCAGCCAAGAAACTTGCCGCCGACAAAATGCGCGAACAGGCTGATATTGCCAACCAGAAAGCCAAAAAAGAGGCCGACGACAAGGCAAAAGCCATTATGGACGAGGCCCGAAAACAGGCCGATGCCAAACTGGGTAAATAATTAATCCGAACAGCCCCTGTAGAAAATCTGCGGGGGCTGTACAATTTCCGGCACCATTTTCGTTACTACTTGCCGAACTACTTCTTTTGTATGATGAAAACCTCCGCCGTATTTTTCTCTGCCGCCGTATTGTGCGCTTTGTTGTTTTCGCCAGTTGAGGCAACAGCTCAGAAAAACAAAGAAGATTCTGGCTGCCCGCAACCTGATAATAAAGATGCCCAAAAACAATACGACAAAGCCCGCGAACTGAGCAAATACGAATTCAACGAACGCCTCGGCTTTGTAGCTAAAGCCATTGAACTCGAACCCGAATGGGCCGACGCCAATATGCTTATGGCTACCATGATTATCAAAAAAGCCAAGGTCGATGGACATCCTACCGAATACAAGGCTGCACTGAAATACCTCATCGCGGCCGTTACTGCCTGTCCGCAAATTGGTGCCGAGCCTTATATGCTTATCGGCAGCCAGTATTTTTACGACGAACAATATGCCGAGGCAATTCCCTGGCTGGAAAAATTCATAAAGTTTGAAACCGATGACCCAAAAAAACTCGGCAAAGACTACGAACAAAAAGTTCTCGAAGCCGAAGACATGATCAAATGGGCCCGGTTTTATGTCGATATCAAAGGCAATCCCCGTCCGTTTGACCCCAAACTGGTTACCGGCATTTCCACCCAGCGCAGTGAATATCTCGCCATCATCACCCCCGATAATTCACTCGCCTTCTACATTCGCTCCACACCCGTAAACCAAATGGACCGCGTGTGGGCTTCGCAGGAAACACGTGAAGTATTTACCATGAGCACACGACAGAGCAACGGTCAGTTTGATGGCGGTACAATGCTTCCGCCTCCCTTCAACCAGCAACCCAACGAAGGCGGCCCTACACTCACTATCGATAACAAACACCTGTACTATACAATCACTAAAAACGGAACCGAAGGTCCCAACACCGATCTTTATACCTGCGATTACGCAAATGGCGAATGGTCGGAAATTCGTCCGCTTGGCGAACGCGTTAATGATCCGGTGTGGTGGGATTCTCAACCTACCGTTTCGGCCGATGGCAACATCATTTATTTTGCCAGCAACAGACCCGGAGGGCAAGGTGGTATCGATATCTGGATGACACAAAAAGATGCTTCGGGGCAATGGGGCGTGCCGGTTAATCTCGGACCCACTATTAACACTGAGCGTGATGAAAAATCGCCTTTTATCCACTCCGACAGCCAGACACTGTACTTCAGTTCACAAGGGCATCCCGGCATGGGGGGATATGATGTATTCTTTGCCCGTCAGGACGAAAAAGGTAACTGGAAAACGCCCGTTAATATTGGCATTCCCATTAATACCGAAAACGACGAGCTCGGTTTTTTTGTAAGTACCGACGGGCAAACCGCATTCTTCAATACCAACAACATGCTGCCCGGATCAGCCGGTGGTTACGATGTCTATCAGTTTCCGCTTTACAAGGAAGCCCGCCCCGACAAAGTGGTCCTGCTCAAAGGTGAACTGAAAACGGATAAAGGTGAACCCCTTACCGGAAATGTGGTGGTGGAAGTGAAAAATGTGGAAACGAAAAAAGTAACGCAGGCGGTGGTGGATACCCTCTCGGGTAATTACATGGCTGCAATTAAAGTAGAGAAGCAGCAGGATTATGTGATTACCGTAAAGAAAGAGGATGCGGCCTTTTCCTCGCAGCTGGTTTCAGGCAAACAGGAGTTTCCGGCCATAACCGCAGCCGTGAAACCAATTGAAGTGAAACCGCTGGAAACGGGCAAAGCTTATACCATTAATGATATCAATTTTGCCTCTAACTCAGCGGTTATTCTGCCCGAGTCAATGGCCGTGCTTGAGGCTTTTGCCGAATACCTGAAAGAAAATCCCAACATCCGCATTCAGATTCAGGGCCATACCGATAATGTAGGTGATGACGGGCAAAACCTTAGTCTTTCAAGTGAACGTGCCTTTGCTGTGTTTGAAGTACTTACACAAAAATTTGGTGTGCCCCGCAGCCAGATTGCCGGGGCTAAAGGTTTTGGCGAAACACAACCCGTTGCCGATAACGTAACCGAAGCCGGCCGTGCTAAAAACCGCCGTACCGAATTTGTGATCGTGAGTAAATAACCGGGTTGCCCATCTGAATAAACAGTAAGTCCACTTGTTTTTTTACGTTCTCCACTTATGTGGAAGTAATTGACTCCTTATCAGTACCGGTTTAATTTCATGTGTTTGTGTACTGTTTATGCGGTTGCACATGTAACATCAGTTATCCATCAAACACATGTTTATGAAGAAAAAAACTACACTATTCGCAACGGGCGTATTCGCTTCTGCTGTGGCTTTCGCTCAGTTTGCAGCCTACCCGGCCGGAAGCTTCACACCGGCAGCGGTATCGCCTGCTCACCAGGCGGCTCAGTTGTTCGCATCGCCTCTTGATGTATTTGCAGGAAATAACAGTCAGCAGCCGGCTCAGAATGTACAGCCCGCCGTGCCACTGAGTACCACCGAAACAATTATCGGCAACACTACTTATTCGTTGCAAACCAATAACTCGGTGCATCGTCAGATTATGGCGCACAGCGATGGGACCATTTCTGCTATGTGGACATTTTCTTCCGGCTCGTTTTTTTCATGGCCCGATCGCGGTTCGGGATACAATTACTTCAACGGCACTTCTTGGGGAGCACAGCCCACCACACGGCTTGAAAATGTACGTACCGGTTTTGGCGATATCATCGTAACCGGTGCCGGTGCTGAGTTAACGGTGGCACACAACACAGCCAACAATTCGCAGCATTTTATGACCCGACCGGCTAAAGGAACCGGTACCTGGACAAATAATACCTCACTACTTACCTTTCCTGCCGGACATCCCGGCTCACTCTGGCCGGTTACTGCTGTGGGCGGAGCAAACAATGATGTAATTCATCACCTTGCACTTGCTACTCCCTCCTCTGTAGCCGGAGGTGGACCCTGGCGCGGGCAAGACGGCGCCTTGCAATATTCACGCTCAAACGACGGCGGACAAACATTTGCCGTGCAAAATTCGCTGATTGCGGCGTTCGACTCTACACAGGAAGTAGGCTACAGCGCCGATGCATACACCATCGACTCACGTGGCGATTATGTGGCCGTGGTGGCTGGTGGTATTGGCCGAGACGTGGTGCTGGCCAAATCGGCCGATGGCGGGGTTACATGGGCCAAAACGGTAATCGAGGATTTTCCCATCCCGCTTTTCAACGATCAGCTTACCGATCCTAACAACGACGGAATCATTGATACGCTCACCACAAATGACGGCAGCCTCTCCGTACTCATTGATAATAACAATATGGTGCATGTGTGGTTTGGAAATATGCGCATGTTGAACGACGATTCTACCGATGGCAGTTACAGCTATTTCCCCGGCACAAACGGACTTATCTACTGGAATGAAAATATGGGCAGCGGAAATGCGGTAACCCTTACCGGCGCGCTCGACCTCGACAACAATGGTACACTTGATATTCCGGTTGACTTTGGCACTTATCAAAAGTCGCTCTCCTCGTTCCCTTCATCGTGTATCGACAACAATGGAACAATTTATCTGGCCTACTCTGCACTGGTTGAGAATTCGGCCGACCTTGTTACCGCCTTCTGTATCCGCAATATCTACATGATGGCTTCTACCGACGGCGGTGCTACATGGACAGCCCCCTACAACATTTCACCCGATCTCACACTTGAAAAAGTGTATCCCAATCTTGCACGTTCGGTAGTGAATGGCCAGATCAACCTGGTATATGAACGTGATGATGTAGCCGGACACGGAGTAGGCACAAACAATCCGCCCGATCCTGAAAATGCAAATACGATTCACGAAATCATTCATGCTAAACTACCCGCAACAGATGTATTTGTAGGCATAACCGAACAATTGTCAGCGCCTGCTTCGTTTGTGGCCTTCCCCAATCCTTCTGATGCTGAAACGTGGATTTCTACCAACGTGCACATTACTACCGGCACCCTCGAAATTTATTCAGCTGCCGGTCAGCTGGTAAGCACAAGCCCGCTTAATCAGCTTGCAGCAGGCACGCAGCTTGCGCTGGGCACCTCCACACTGGCTCCCGGCGCTTACCTCATTCGCGTAATTAACGGCCAAACAAGCAGCACACGTCATCTCATTATCCAGTAATTTATTGCTACTGAAACGGCCGCCGGTAAACTTACCGGCGGCCGTTTCCATTTTCTAATCGGTCAGACATCCCTTTTCCTTACTGTGTCCTCTTATACGCATAAGCCCCCGCATATTCGCACCTCAAACAAATTCCCCAATCAATACGCTCAAAAAACAGCCCCCGCAGCTTTCATTTCAACATACCATAACACCACGAGTCATTGTCAATACAAGAACCATATAACCAGTCGCCGTTGTTATTCCACAATACATTCCAATGCATTTATTATTTCAGCAGATCATAAATACTGGTCATTATCATAACAAAATCCTTGCAACCCAAAGCCTTTCTTATTTCGAGCGGCGTCGAGAAATGACAAACGCCTCCCTCCGCTCATAAAGCAGAAAGAGGCGTAAAGGCCGAAGAGAGTTGGTACCTGTGTCCGGTAGGGGCTGCAAAAGCAGAGAATTGCCCGAAGAAAAGCAATTCAGGAACAAGGTATGGGTGATGGCAAAGAAATCAACCCGCAGCGGCCCAGGCCTGCCCATCGCTATCAGCGCCGGAGGAGGAACCGGCTGGGGAAAGCAAACGATAGAGCGGCTGGTAGTGCGAAGCGGATAACGGTACGCGCACCGCTGGCCTTACGGGGCCACCCGCTTCGTCTTGTTGAGTAATATCGGATGCAGAATCAGACGTTACAATGGTTATGCTGCCAAGTGCCTGCGGAAGTAACTCCCGAAGCGATAAAGTTTGTCCTGTACGTGTATTCATCTTTTTCTGCGATTTGTATTGGATGAAACTCTTTTTTATTATATTTGACTATTGATTTTCGCTTTCAATAATCAATCACACCACAAAAATATAGCTTACAAAAATAAAAGTCAAATATTTTTATTAACTTTGCCAATAAATTATTCCAAATGACGCTTTCTCAACGCATTAAATTAATCCGCAAAACGCTCGACTTGAGCCAGACCATTTTTGCTGCGGAAATTGGCATTACGCAAACCTCGCTATCGCAGATAGAGAGCGGGAAAAACGGTATTTCTTATGATGTGTACAAAGCCATCATTACCCGATTTAAGGTAGATCCTTTCTGGCTCATGGAAGGCAACGGCGAAATGTTCCGTAAGCCGGATACACAGCGTTCGGGTTCCGTATTGCCACTGGTGGTTACTGTGGCCGATGATGGCGAAGAAAACATTGTAATGGTTGATCGTAAAGCAGCTGCCGGTTACCTGCGCGGCGCCGAAGATCCTACCTATTTCGAAAAACTGCCCGCATTCAGGCTGCCCGGCTATTATGGCCGCACTTTCCGCGCATTTGAAATTATGGGCGACAGTATGCAGCCCGGCATTCGTCCCGGTGATTATATCGTGGGCGGATACGAAGAATCGCTGACGCATATTCGCAGCAACCATATTTATGTGGCCGTGCTCAAAGACGGAAGCATAGTGGCTAAGCGAATTGTTCCCTTGCAGGACAATGAATATGAGTTCCGCTCAGACAATGCCGAGTTTGCTCCCTACAAAGTAAGCGCCGCTGATATTGCCCAGATCTGGCACGCCGAAGGACGAATAACCAAACAGTTCGACGCTCCCGGCGATAACCGCTTCGAAAATCTCGAACAGCGCCTCGCCCGCCTCGAAAAGCAGATTACACGTTAATTAACTGCCACGAATTCCAGTAACCTGACTTTCCGCTATCCGGCGGCCTTAAAAGCTATTGCCCTTTTTATCCATTCTATCCTTATCCGCATGAACCCGCAAACCGAACAGCTTAAACAACGTTTACACCAGAAAATAAACAGTATTGAAGATGCTGAGTATCTGGCTGCGCTTGATGCCGTAATTGCCTGGGAAACGGTGCCCGAAACAAACACGCACACCTTTACAGCCCTGCGAAACAGGCTGGCCCGACTTTTCTCACGCCGCAAAAAGCCCTTCACGGGATATTATACCTGCGCAGCCTTTCGTTGAAAAGAAGTTGAGAACAGCAGCAATCTGTTTTTTTCTTCGCCGCATGCTTTACCTATCTTTGCGGCCATGCACGAAACCATTCTCATTCTCGATTTCGGTTCCCAATACACACAACTCATCGCACGCCGTGTACGCGAGTTAAATATCTACTGCGAAATCCATCCCTGGAATCACTTCCCCGAAATTACGCCAAATATTAAAGGCGTAATTCTCTCCGGAAGCCCGTATTCCGTTCGCGACAGCGCTTCTCCTAACCCTGATCTTTCCCTGTTCCGGGGCAAACTGCCCCTGCTTGGTGTGTGCTACGGCGCCCAGCTTATGGCACAGCAGGGCGGAGGTGAGGTGATGCCCTCGAAAATAAGAGAATACGGCCGTGCAAACCTCCAGACGGTTGATAATACCGATAAACTATTTACCGATATTTCGCAGCACTCGCAGGTGTGGATGTCGCATGGCGATACCATTGCAAATGTGCCCGATACTTATAAAATTGTAGCTGGCACGCATGATGTGCGCGTGGCCGGTTACCACATTCAGGGTGAAAATACCTGGGGTATTCAGTTTCACCCCGAAGTATATCACTCCACCGAAGGAACAAAACTACTGCGCAATTTTGTGGTAAACATCTGCGGCTGCTCGCAGGACTGGACACCCGGTTCGTTTATTCACGATACCGTGGCTGATCTCCAGAATAAACTCGGCAACGACAAAGTGGTGCTCGGTCTTTCAGGTGGTGTTGATTCAAGTGTGGCGGCACTGCTGCTGCATAAGGCCATTGGCAAAAATCTGTATTGCATTTTTGTGGACAACGGCCTGCTGCGTAAAAATGAATTTGAATCGGTGCTTGAATCATATAAGCACATGGGACTGAATGTAAAAGGGGTTGATGCCAAGGCCGAATTTTATGGCCCGCTTACCGGTGTTACCGATCCCGAAACCAAGCGTAAAATCATTGGCCGCGTGTTTATTGAAGTGTTCGACCGCGAGGCGCAACTGATTGAAGATGTAAAATGGCTCGGACAAGGCACCATTTACCCCGATGTAATTGAATCGGTATCGGTAAAAGGCCCCTCAGCTACAATCAAATCGCATCACAATGTAGGCGGCCTGCCCGAAACCATGAAAATGAAAGTGGTGGAACCGCTGCGCCTGCTTTTTAAAGATGAAGTAAGACGGGTGGGCGATGCACTTGGGCTGGAACACAATATCCTTCACCGCCATCCCTTCCCCGGTCCGGGGCTCGCTATTCGTATTCTGGGCGACATTACCGAAGAAAAGGTACGGATATTGCAAGAGGTGGATGATATCTTTATTGGAGGTTTGAAAAAACACGGATTATACAATCAGGTATGGCAGGCAGGGGTAATTCTGCTGCCCGTGCAAAGTGTAGGTGTAATGGGCGATGAGCGCACTTACGAAAATGCAGTGGCGCTGCGTGCCGTTACTTCCACAGACGGAATGACCGCCGACTGGTGCCACCTGCCATACGAGTTTTTGGGAAGCATTTCCAATGAAATCATCAATAAAGTAAAAGGCATTAACCGTGTGGTGTACGATATCAGTTCGAAACCACCCGCTACAATTGAATGGGAATAAAGCAATGAAAAACTTCCGTTTCATACACATTTTTGTGCTGCTTGTTACGCTGCTGGGAATCCCGGCTGTAAAACTTGCCGCACAAACAGATGGCATCAAAAAGTCGAAAAAAACGGAAGTAATAGACGGGAAGAAATACTACCTGCATACCGTTGAAAAAGGGCAAACACTGTTTGGCATCTCACGTGCCTACGGCTTAACCACAAACGATATTCTGGTGGAAAATCCCGAGCTGATAAACGGCAGCATCAAACCGGGCATGGTACTCCGCATTCCGGCTGAAAAGCCGCTGCCACCGGCTAAACCCAACCCGCCTGCACCGCAAACTGCCGTTAAAGACACCTCCACGTTTTTATACACTGCCGGGGCCGGGCAAACACTTTACAGTATTGCCCAACAGCACAAAACCACGGTTGAACGGCTCACCGAACTCAATCCTGAACTTAAATCAGCCGGGTTGAAAGCGGGGCAGCAAATTCGTGTGCCGGGTAAAGCACCGCTACAAACTTCGTTGCCCGCCAACGTGTCGCTTGCTGATACGACATACCGTGTAAACAAAAAAGCAGTTTACAACGTGGTGCTTATGCTGCCGTTACAACTGGCGCAGGTTGACAATATTCAGACCGAGAACGATAAAGGCCCCGGCTTTTCGGCAAAGGCTGAAGCAGCAATGGAATTTTACGAAGGCGCCCTGCTGGCTGTTGATTCCATGAAACGACGCGGCATGAAAGTAAAACTGCATGTGTTTGACGTAGGTGCTGCCGACTCACTGAATGTGGAGAAAGTACTCGCAAAACCTGAACTGCAGCAAGCCGATCTCATTCTCGGTCCGCTTGATAACGAACCGTTTAGAAAAGTGGCTGATTTCGGACAGAAGAAAAATATTGCCGTGATTTCGCCGCTTACGAACACCAACCGTTTGCTGTTTAAACAGCCTACAGCCGGAAAAACAGTGCCCTCGTTTGCCACACAAATGGAACAGCTGGCCCAATATCTTTACCTCAATTCTCCCAACGATCAGGTCATACTCATCAACAGCGGAAGCCCTAAAGACCAGCAAATGGTGAAGGCCTTCCGTGATGCCAGCAACAAACTGCGGCTTGCCAATGGTAAAGACAGTTTGCCTTACATCAACGGCACAAGCGGCCTTGAAGCAAAACTGCGTAAAGACCGTAAAAATATCATCGTAGTGCCCTCAGCGCAAAATCAGGCCTTTATTACAGGCTTGCTGCTCACACTCAAAGGGCTGGCTGATAAATACCCGATGGAAGTGTACGGAATGCCCAAGTGGATGGAGTATGATAATCTTGACCGTGAGTACATGCAGATCATAAACCTGCATTATGTTTCGCACTATTTTATTGATTACGATGATCCGGCCACAAAACGTATGCTGCTTCAGTACCGTGCTGTATTTAAAGGCGATGCAGGGCAATATGCACTTGCCGGATATGATGTAACCTTGTTCTTCCTGAATGCGTTGTTTGAAGACGGTACATACTTTTATATGAAACTCGCCACACGCACAAGCGACGGCCTGCAACAGCGTTTTGAGTTCTATCGCTCCGAAGAGGAAAGCGGTTTCGACAACAAAGGCATTCGCATTGTGAAAATGGAAGATTACAAGCTGGTTCGTAAGCTATGACATTGATTAACCGCGAAAGTATTGCAGTACGCCTCCAAAAACTGCAGGCCGATATTTGCCATGCACTTGAAACAACAGACGGAGGGGCAAAATTTTCAATCGAAAGCTGGGAACGCGATGGGGGCGGGGGAGGTATTACCCGCATACTTCAGCACGGAAAAATTATAGAAAAAGGCGGAGTAAATTTTTCTGCCGTACATGGGCAACTGCCCGAAAATATTCAGCGCGCACTGAAGGTTGAGGATAACCGTTTTTTTGCAACAGGCGTCTCCATTGTACAGCATCCGCTTAATCCCAACGTACCAATTATTCACATGAATGTACGTTACTTTGAATTGGGTAACGGACAGTGGTGGTTTGGCGGTGGAATAGATCTTACACCGCATTACGTAGAGGCTGATGATGCGAAATGGTTTCACGGGCGGTTGAAAGAAGTGTGCGATAAATACGACTCATCCTGGTATCCGCGATTCAAAAAATGGGCCGATGATTATTTTTTCATCACGCACCGCAATGAAACACGTGGGGTGGGAGGTATTTTCTTCGACAGGCTTACCGGAACGGAGGAAGAAAAGGAGCAGCTTTTCAATTTTCTGATTGATGTGGGGGAAACTTTTGCACCGGTTTATACCCATTTCATGAAAAAACACGCTGAGGAAACTTACGGCGAAGCCGAAAAAAAATGGCAGCTGCTCCGCCGGGGAAGGTATGTTGAATTTAACCTCGTTTATGATAAAGGAACCCGTTTCGGTCTTGACACCGGCGGACGTATTGAGTCGATTTTAATGAGCTTGCCGGAGCAGGCCGGATGGTATTATGACCATAAATCTAAACAAGGCTCGCGAGAGGAGCTGACTGTCAGCTATTTGCGAAAAGGGGTGGATTGGGTCTGAATCCCCGGCAATTCCATAAAAAATATTCAACATTTCGATGTTTTTTGTTGACTTGTACCTGTTTAATGCCGTAAATTGCCGGTGGCAAACATGAATTACGACTTATCCGAATTACACATGAAGCAACGTTTTATCCTGTCATGGATGTTGGTGATGTGTTGTTTTGCAGTACTGCAAATCAATGCACAGGTGTTAACCCCGGCCACGCCACCCGATCATGACCATGACCATGATCATCAGCACCACAGCGTGTATGGTGATTCACTTGACGGCTTCAATCCGGATGCAATAATGGATATTGCAGACAGCAAGAACCTTACACCCTATGAAGCCGCGTTGTTTCTTGGCCGCGCGCAGCGCGAGTACATCAACCTGAAATATAATCTTACGCCTAAGTCCGAAACAGCCACCTTGTATCAGCGTCTGGCGCCTTCGTCGAACACCGTGCAAACACCATGTACAAACATGGATTTTGAAATGGGTGGTTTCTTTGGCTGGACAGGCTCCATCGGCGATAATAACCTGAATTCGAATGGTCCGCTCCAGAACGTGCAGGCAGGCATTTTCAGTACAGTGATGGATGCACTTATTTCCGACTGCAATGCCCGTCATACCATTATGAGCGCCGCTTCCGGCAACGATCCCTGTGCACCCATGCCTACAGTGGCGCCCGGAGGAAACTTCTCAGTACGTTTGGGCAACAACTGCGCGGGCTATCAGGGTGAAGTGCTGGAACAAACATTTACCGTATCGCCGGGCAATACCAGCTTTACCTATCAGTATGCGGTTGTATTGAATGATGGCGGCCACCTTGCCGGCGAACAGCCTTACTTCCGTATCGAAATGTTTGACCAGAGCGGCAACCCGATTCCCTGCTCTGATTATTACGTGGAAGCCAGTGGTGTAATTCCCGGTTTCCAGCAGTGTCAGCCTACCATTTTTTATAAGCCCTGGACCACTGTAAACATCGACCTGCAATCGTATGTAGGTCAGAACGTAACCATCCGTTTTACCTGCGCGGGTTGTATTTACGGCGGGCACTACGGCTATGCGTATGTAGATGCTTCTTGCCTCAACTACGTAATTACACAAACCGACTCGCTTTGCCCCGGAAGCACCATTCAGCTCTCAGCTCCTGTGGGCGCACAAAGCTATCTCTGGCAGCCCGGCGGGCAAACCACACAGGTTATCAGTGTAAACACACCCGGTACTTACACCGTTACCATGACTTCGGTAACAAACTGTACCACCCAGCTTACTGCCGTAGTTACTCAGTATCCGCAGCCCGTGGCCTCATTCAATCCCACATTCCCGCCCTGCAGCACCACCTACACATTCAACAATACATCTACTATTGCTTCCGGTTCAATGACGTATCACTGGGACTTTGGAGTCCCTACGCTCACCAATGATACATCCAATCAGGCAAGTCCGACATTCACCTATACCACGCCAGGAACCTACACCGTAACGCTCATAGTGAGCAGTAATAATGGGTGTGTGGATACCATTACTCAGGTTGTTTATCCCGGTAATGCCGGTTTAGCCAACTTCGCGTCATCCGACGTATGCTTGAATAACCCGACAAACTTCACTGATCTCTCGCAGCCATCCACCTTCTGGAGCTGGTACTTTGGTGAACCCTCTTCAGGCCCTGCCGATAGTTCAAATTTGCAGAATCCCTCACACACGTACAGTACACCCGGCACTTACACGGTTACACTTATTGCAGGCACATCACCGTGTCCGTCTATCCACATCCAGACTGTAACTGTACATCCGTTGCCCACGGCTCAGTTTACTTACAACCAGCTATGCGGAAGTGATGTGGTGCAGTTTACCAACACCTCTACAATTCCTGCTACTGATACCATCTCAAGCATATCATGGAACTTTGGCGATCCCGCATCGGGGCCATCCAATATCTCAACCGCTCAATCACCTCAGCATACGTTCAGCGCTGCGGGAACATACACCGTAATTCTCACCGTAACCTCCACCAACAACTGCCAAAGCACATCAAGCCAGCAGATTGTTGTTGGACCGCTGCTTACCGCTGCCTTTAACGCACCTAACGTGTGCGCCAATACACCCATGAGTTTCACCGATATGTCGTCCACACTTTCCGGCAATATCGCTACATGGACATGGGATTTTGGCGACGGCTCACCCTTAGTGAACGGTCAGGCCAATCCTACACATACCTACACCACCACAGGTACATTTACTGTAACGCTTGTAGTCACCACCAACACGGGCTGCATAGATACCGTTCAAGTTCCCGTAACCACCACGGCTCCGCCTGTTCCTCTGTTTGTGGCCGACACACTTTCGGGCTGCTCGCCGCTTTGTGTAAACTTCACAGATCAGTCCACGGTAGGGGTGGGTAGTGTAAATGCCTGGTTGTGGGATTTTGGCGATGGCTCGGCCACCTCAACCAGTCAGAATCCTTCTCATTGCTACACCGTGCCCGGCACTTACGATGTTACGCTTACCGCCTCTTCCGGGCCGGGATGCTTCTCTACACTCGTGCTGCCCGGTTACATTACGGCCTTCCCTTCACCCACAGCTATTGGATCAGCTACGCCGCCGGTAACTACTGTGGTGAATACCGATGTGGATTTTACCGATTTATCGTTGGGCAATCCGGTAAGCTGGAGCTGGAATTTCGGCGACCCCACCACTTTGCTCGATACCGCCACCACATCCACTGCCGAATGGACTTACCCGCAGGATGCCGGCTCAAACTACACCATTACACTTACGGTTACCAACCAGTACGGCTGTACCGATGACACCACCCTGCGTGTGGAAATTGCACCAGAGTTTACCTTCTTCATTCCAAATGCGTTTACACCCAACGGCGACGGTAAAAACGAAACCTTCTTCGGACAGGGTATTGGCATTGCTAAATACGAAATGTGGATTTTCGACCGCTGGGGCAACCTGATCTTTACCGCTACCGACATCAACGACGGATGGGATGGAAAAGTGCAGGGCGGAAGCGGTGAGCTTTGCATGCAGGATGTGTATGTGTGGCGTGTAAACATTGTGGATGTATATGGCCAAAAGCATCGCCTTGTGGGCCATGTATCCGTAGTACGCTAAACCGGCAGTTAACCCGACAAAACAAAAAGAACGAACAATGAAAAGAGCACTTTTTACCCTGTTTCTGCTGACAGCTGTTTCTGGCTTTTTAAAAGCACAGTATCATTATACTGAAACAAGTGCAGCCGGAATATTGCTTGTGGATGGCTGGTACAGCGCAGATCCTAAACTGCTGCCCGGCGACAGTAAGGATGTGATTGCCCAAAAAATGTCAGCTGTACACAAAGTGGGTACATGGAAACATTATTTCGATACCGGTAAACTGGCAGTGGAAGAACATTACACCACAGCCGGAATTCCCGAGGGCACCTGGAAACAGTGGCACCCCGACGGTAAACTCAGTCAGGAAATAAACTACACCACCGGCAAAGCTGTATTTTACCATGTAAACGGCGTGGTTGCCGAAACCGGCATGATGAAAGGTTTTATTCGTGTGGGAAAATGGGAAGGCTATCACCAGAACGGAAAAATAAACTTCACCGGCAGCTATGATGCAATGGGCAACAAAGACGGTGTATGGATGATTTACGATGCTTCCGGAACCCTGATGGCGAAAGAAACTTATAGCAAAGGAAAACTGGTAAGCTCAGGCAAGTAAGCCGGATAAATATTTAGAGCCTGTTTAATATTTGTTTTTGAGCTTTGTTTTGAGTGGATTTTTCCTCAGACAAGGCGTGTTTTGCAGGCGATCCTTGGAGAGGATCGACAAAAAACAGAACGCAGGATGAGGAAAAATGCGCCGAAACAAAGCCAAAGGATGAATTTTAAACAGGCTCTTAATGAAGGAGCAACTTAACGAAGTTGCTCCTTTTTGTTTTCCTTTGAATTTGTATGCAAAAGAAAGAACGTTTTGAGAAAGTAATTCATTGGTTTGAGCAGCACATGCCTGTAGCCGAAACAGAACTGCATTATGGCAATCCGTTTGAACTGCTTGTGGCCGTAATACTTTCAGCACAGTGTACAGATAAGCGGGTTAATCTGGTGACACCGCCGCTGTTTGCCCGCTTTCCGGATGCCGAATCGTTGGCTGCTGCTTCGCCGGAGGAAGTATTTACATATATCCGCAGCGTAAGTTATCCCAACAACAAAGCCAAGCATTTGGTAGGCATGGCCAATATGCTGCTGCACGATTTTGGCGGCGTGGTGCCTGATACGGTTGAACAATTGGTAAAACTGCCCGGCGTAGGCCGAAAAACAGCCAACGTAATTGCCTCGGTGGTGTATGAAAAACCGGCAATGGCGGTTGATACGCATGTGTTTCGCGTTTCGGCACGGCTTGGTTTAACCAAAGGAGCTAAAACACCCCTGCAAACCGAGCTTCAGCTGGTAAAATACATACCCGAAAACCGCCTTGCAGTAGCGCACCACTGGCTCATACTGCATGGCCGCTACGTATGTGTGGCCCGAAACCCGCAATGCGAAATTTGTCAGTTGACAGCCTATTGTGCCTACTTTCAGAAACTGAGCAAAGCTCCCGCACGTCCCAAAGCAACAAGTAAAGCTGCAAAACCGGCAAAAAAAGCAGCCCCCAGACCAAAAAAGTAAGGCCAAACAAACAAAATCAAACAGCCACAGAATTCAAAAACACGGGGCCTCATAAAAATAAGTGATTGATAATTAGGCAGAATTAACGCTGGTCAAGGTCAAAAACAGATTTTTTTTGATGATCTGTTTGCAGAATTGAAAAAACGTCTATTTTTGCAGTCCCAACAACTACGGATCGGTAGTTCAGCTGGTTAGAATGCCGCCCTGTCACGGCGGAGGTCGCGGGTTCGAGTCCCGTCCGGTCCGCAAAGTCCTCGTCGAAAAGACGAGGACTTTTCCATTTCAGCAGGGACGAGAAGTTTATCCCGATCGCAGCGCAGCGAAGTATCGGGAAGTCCCGTCCGGTCCGTAAAGTCCTCGTCATTTCGACGAGGACTTTTGCATTTCAGCCATGCCGCGAAGCTGCATGCTTAAATGCTGCAAACAGTTTAAATCGCCAAAGGCGATATAAACTGTTTGCCAAACTTAAGGCGGTTTGCAACCGCCGGGGCAAATGCATTACACTACTGCCATCTTGCTCGAAATACCTTCAATTATCCCCATGCCGCGAAGCTGCATGCTTAAATGCTGCGAACAGTTTAAATCGCCAAAGGCGATATAAACTGTTTGCCAAACTTAAGGCGGTTTGCAACCGCCGGAGCAAATGCATTACACTACTGCCATCTTGCTCGAAATACCTTCAATTATCCCCTAAAAAACCTGGTCAGCCTGCAATTCCCGTTTCCCTACATCCCCCAAAATCCTCGCAAACAAACTCATTTATGGATTTCGCAAATCAATTGCGTCCAACTTCTGCAACCAAGATCTGATACTGTATTTACATGGTAGTTCTGTAATACTCACAATTTTGACAAACAGGTATGGCTTCCCAACTCCGCATCCAGATTCCCGAACCTTGCTCCGAATCGTGGCTTGAAATGCCTGAAGTAGCAGCCGGAAAAAGACATTGCGGTGCATGCAACCGCACGCTCACCGATTTCTCGAAGTGGAGTGATGAGCAGTTGATTGATTTCTTCACACACCATAAAGAAAAATTTTGCGGTCGGTTCAGCGCATCACAGTTAAACAGAAACATGGTTCCGCAGGCATACAAAACACGGTTGTGGCCGAAACTGTTTGTACCGGCATTCCTCTTTGCGGCCTCCCTTTCAGCACAACAAGTCGCAACACAAACAGCATCCTCACTACAAATTGTACAACAACCAAAATTTCAGATTCGGATAAGCGGCTTTGTATTACGCTCCGATTCGCTAAGAGGAGCAGGAGCAAGCATTCAGATTAGTAATGGTATAGATACCGTACATACAATAAGCGACGCAAACGGATACTTTGCACTCACATTGAATGCGGCGGCAAATGATACATTGCTTGCAAGTGTTCGTTTATCCGGTTACAACCCGCAACAATCAATCATACAGGTGGCTGAAGGGCAGTTAAATTACGTAATGAATGTGCGAATGCATGAAGTACTGATAACAGAAAGCAGGCGTGAAACAGCGGATGGAATGGAAAGGCATTACATGGGCATTCCGGCACAGTTTGATGAGGTTGTAGTATCAAATAATGTTGTGGGAGCAAAACACATACGAATGCGCCATTTTTTTCACCGCATCTTGCATCCGTTCAAACATAAATGCACGAAGCATTAATCAACGCAACACCACTTCCATCTCAAACCATTGTGCATACTGGGCAGGCAGAAAATGGCAACGAATTGCCGCAGCGCACCGTACAATTTCAATAAGTCCCAGACCGGCAGAGGGTTTTGAATCGCGTGAGGTTACTTTTTCCCTTGAACGCAGTATGTAAAGTTGCTTCAGCCCTTCGGGCGATTTAGCTTTGAGTTGCTTTACATGTTCGCAGAGTGCGCCGGCGTTTGCCGTATTCACGTAGTTGGCGAAGCAAACACGGGCTTCGCCGTTTTTATGTAACTCCAGTTTATAGGCAGCTAAAGGATGCTTGTTGTTGCGCAGGCCATATTTCACTGCATTCTGCAGCCCTTCAATCACCACAAGAAACAATCGCTTACGTAATCCAAGAGGTAATAACTGCACTTCGGCCGATTCTTCTATGAGTTGCAACAGTGATTCTACTACGCCCTGATTTACCGGCCCCTGATAATGTTGTACAAAATACAACTCATGCTCCTGGGGCGAAGGTGAATTGTGAAAATACGACTGAAGCGACAAGTTTGTTAATGTCAGCATAATTGGGTCATCTGCTGCCTTAGTGCGGGCCTTTTGTATTAGTCTGGCCAAATGTAAATATTGTTTATGTTCGATACACAGAATTAAAACGGCTTATTTATCAACTCTTTAACGAAGATTACTGTTAAAAAGTGCGGTAAACACGATAATTGGTCAGTTTTTGCCGCCAATTGACTGTATTTAGCCGTTTTTCTTTTTGACTGAAGGCGGATTTCAGAAAAATACAACCCATCATTGATTTCTATGATTTTGCGTTTGCGAAGGCATTATTAAGAAGTATATTTAGGTGCTCAAACCCTTAAATTCTGATTTTGAAATTCAGGAAAACGGTTTTTTTTTGAATAATGTTACTGAGTGAATTAAGATGAATATGCATATAATTTATCAAGTACAATCAAAATAACCCCACATGACTCAGCAATCGTTTCTTGAAAATCGGACAGATTTACTAAAAACACTATTTAATAAAGTAACCGGTTATCTGCTCCGGAAAGTATATCCGCACATTCATGATGTGTTTGCGGTATTGCGGTTTGTATGGTTTCATATGCTCATGTTAGGTGTAGGGTATTTTACACTCACCTTTACTGATCAGGCGCGTGATATGCTTTACGTACTTGCTGAGGCATTGGAAAGCGGAGTTCGCAAAATTCTTCTGGGCGAAAACCTTTTTCTGGCTGCGTCATTCTTTTTGGGCATTCTGTGGTGGTCGTTTGTGATGTGGTTTACCACGCGCATGGTGCTTAAGTCAGGTAATATCAGATTGCTGAGATACAATGTGTATGTGGTGAACGGGAAACCTGTGCGAAAAGCATCGCCTTATATCCGGTTTTTTATCCGCATGTTTCCGCGTGTGGCAGGTTCATTGCCCTTTTTGTTTGTAATGATGGGAGTGTGGCAGCTTAATCGTGATCCGGGGTTTACGGTGGTGTTATTTGGCTGCCTTACACTGCTTGCCATTATCGGTTTCTCGTTGCGTACAAAAATTCAGGATTGGTTTGCTACACGCAGACTGGTTATCCGCTTGATTGGTAAACAGGCTGCCGAAAAATTAAAGACCGATCCACACCGGTTTGATACCCAGCACAGGTCGCTTAAAAGCGGAGGACGGGGCATTGCAGTTATTGCCTTGCTGCTTGCGTTATTTTTATTTGTGTGGCTCAGTGTGGATAAAACAGCAGCCCTTGCACAGGGAATCGGTCCGCATGGGTTAATTCTTTCAGCACTGGGTGTGTGGACGGTGTTCGGGAGTATGCTGGTTGTGTTTTCGAACCAATGGCGTATTCCGGGTTTTTTGCTGTTGCTGATTTACATGGTTGGTATAAGCCACTGCAACAACAATCACGAAGTACGTACTGTGGTAACCCGTAAAAGGGTAAATGCCAGACCTCAGCTCACTGCACACATTGCAAACTGGATGAACACGCGTGTGCAGGAATACAATGCACGGGGCGATAGTGCCGAAATTCCGATAATAATTGTTGCCGCGCAGGGCGGAGGCATACGCGCCATGAACTGGACGGCAAGAGTGATGCACCGTTTAAGCAACCATCCGCAGCTTCCGGGTTTTTACAGACAGGTATTTGCCATGAGCGGCGTATCCGGCGGCTCTGTTGGATTGGCTGTACATACTGCATTTATGCATGATGGCGGTTGTACGGATACTACGCTTGGAACCGTTGTATCAGCCGACTATCTCTCGCCGGTAACAGCAGGGTTGCTTTATCCGGATATGCTTCAGAAATTTCTGTTCTGGGAACAGAAAACGTTCGACCGCGCACGTCGTCTTGAAGATGCCTGGGCCGAAGAGTACGCGGCTGTAATGCACGCAAAGGAAAATACACTTAATGAAGACTTCCTTTCACTTTGGGAAGGAAACACCAGCAATCTGCCCGCCATTTTCCTTAACAGCGTACTGGCCGAAAACGGGCAGAAAGCAATCATCTCCAGCATTGTTCTTGACTCAGTGTATTTTCCCGATGCGATTGATGTAATTGGCGCGATGCAGAAAGACTTTCCGCTGAAATCGGCTGCGCTTTGCAGTGCGCGTTTTCCGTTTGTAACGCCCGGCGGACTTGTGAAATTTTCGGACAATAGCGGCGGGCATCTTATTGATGGCGGCTACCTCGAAAACACGGGGCTGGTTACTGCGCTTTCCATCATTTCGGCCATAAATGATTACATAAACGGTATGACCTCCATTGCCAACGATCCGCTTTCCCCACAGGCAAAAAAACGTTTCAAACCGGTGCTGCTGTTTATTCAGAATGCCGATTTTGCCAACAAACAACCCGAACCGCTTACTACCATGCACGAATTAACGGTGCCGCCTTCGGGCTTTATTTCTGCATGGGACAGGGCGGGCGTGGCGCTCGATAAGCAGATGCAACTGCTTCCTCAAAAACTTACGCCAAAAGTAACGTACCTCAAGTTTGAACTCGACCGGAACATAGCAGAAATCCCCCTGAGCTGGTATATTTCAGAAGTAGCCGATCAACAAATAAAAGAACAGGCTCTGTGGCTTGAAAACAGCAAACTTCCGGCAAATAAAAACGGATTCCAATCCCTGCTCGAACTCTTTAAGGGCAGGAAAAAATAAATGCTGATAAAGTTCATTCACGCAATAGATCGCCAGCACGTACCTTTGCTCCATGCCTGAAACCGGAAAATCGCGCATCCGCATTATGCGGTTTACATTAATTGTAAGTACCGCATTACTTTGCATCAAGTTTGCCGCATGGAAGTTAACTCATTCCAATGCCTTGCTTACCGACGCACTCGAAAGTATTGTAAACGTGGCGGCCGGGGCATTTGCGCTGTTCAGTATCTGGTACGCAGTGCAGCCGCGCGATGAAGATCATCCTTACGGGCATGGTAAAATTGAATTTCTTGCAGCGGGTTTCGAAGGCGCACTTATTTTACTTGCGGGCGGCTCCATTATGGTGCGTGCAGTGCAGGGTTTCATTCACCCGCTGGAATTGCATGACGCCGATATCGGTGCCTGGATGGCTGCGGCTGCAGGTGTTTGCAATTACTTCTTGGGCGCCTATCTCGTGAGGCGTGGAAAACGCGAAAATTCAGCGTTGATGCAGGCCAGCGGAAAACACCTGATTACAGATACCGTTTCGTCTGTTGGACTTGTGCTTGGACTTATTGCCATAAACTTCACCGGCAAGGTGTGGATTGATAATTTGATGGCACTGCTTTTTGGCGGCTATATTATCTGGTCGGGCTTTGAGCTGGTTCGTGATGCATTGCGCGGCCTGCTTGATAAGGCTGATACCGATAAGCTGAAGCAGGTGGTGAAAATTTTGCAGGATAACCGCAAGCCGCAATGGATTGATGTACATAATCTGCGCGTACTGAAATACGGTACGCAGCTGCATGTAGATGTACACCTCACACTGCCGTGGTATTTATCGCTGGAAACTGCGCATGACGAAGTGGATGCAGTGGGGCGTCTCGTAAACAGGAGTATGGGTGAGGATGTGGAATTTTTTATTCATGCCGATCCGTGTATTCCCAGCTCGTGCGCCATTTGTAATGTGCAGAATTGTGAGCAGCGAAAAGAGGCATTTCAGCGTGAAGTGGAATGGTCGCTCACTGCCGTATTGCCCGACAGCAAGCACAGCCTTAGCACACAACAGTAAATCAGTCGTTGCCGGCCAGATCAGCCAGTTGCTGAAGCAGGGGCAGGGTAGCGCGGCCGCGTTCGGTTAAGGTGTATTCCACATGCAGCGGTTTCTCCTGCAATACATGCCGGTGCAGCAGTCCGGCATGCTCCAGATCATTGAGCGCCACCGAAAGACTCTGCCTGTTTGAGCCGGATAATTCCCTGAGCAGCGCACTGAAACGTAGCGGGCCATCCATCGCCATACGCAGCATTTGCGGTTTCCATTTACCCGAAATGAGTTTGAGCATGGCTTCGGCCGGGCATCCCGATTCTGTTTGCGGGGTAGTCATGTTTTTCTGACTTATTGTAGGGGAAAAATATTCATGTGAAATTTGCTGCGTGTTTGTTTTTGATGCGAATGAAACAAACAGCTTAACCAACAGTTCAAAGTTACATATCTATTCATTCATCCCGAAAAACGGCAACTGAAATGCCTGCTTACTGTTTTATAAAATTTTGTTTCGTGTGGCTGCTGCTTGCTGCTGTTCAGTTCTCGTGTAAATCGTCTTCAACTACTGCCGATATGAATCACAATCAATCCAATCCGCTGCTCTGCAATCCCGACAGCGGCGTGTGCGAAATTCCGTCTGCCGCCTCATCCTCAGAAAATGCAAGTGCGGCAAAAGAAAAAGCGGTGAAACTCATTTACTTCACCGATCCAATTTGTTCATCGTGCTGGGGAATTGAACCGCAGCTGCGCAAACTCAAACTTGAGTACGGCGATTTGATCGAAATTGAATACCACATGGGTGGTTTGTTGCCCTCGTGGAACGGGTTTAACGGCGGCGGAATTACCAAACCGGCTGATGTGGCAGTGCATTGGGACGAAGTAAGCGCATATTATCAGATGCCCATTGATGGAGATGTATGGCTCGAAGATCCGCTGAATTCGTCTTATCCGCCGTCGGTTGCTTTTTGTGCGGCACAAATGCAGGATAGTGTGAAAGCGGAGCTGTTCCTGCGCCGGATTCGCGAAATGGTGTTTACCGAAAAGAAAAACATTACCCGCTGGGAGCATCTTCAGGCGGCAGCGTTCTCGTGCGGACTCGATACTGCGCAGCTTAAAACTGATTTTTCCTCCGGTGCCGAAACAGCTTTTCAGCAGGATCTTGCTTATGCGCGTAAGCTGGGTGTGCGTGGCTTTCCCACTTTATTTGCCGTGAATGCAGCAGGGGCGCAGGAAGTAATTTACGGCTACCGGCCTTACGCACAATTCGAAGAAACGATCCGTAAACTTCATCCGCAGGCCGTAAAGAAAACCTATACACAAACCGCTGCACATTTATTTGATAGTTATGGTACGCTAACCGCGAAGGAATATGCGGTGCTCGCTTCACTTACACCTGATGAGGCCGAAAAACAATTGAACGAACTCACCCAAAAAGGTGTGCTCAGTAAGCATACCTGCAAAAACGGCAGTATCTGGAAGAAGAAGTAGCCATCAATCTTCGCCCAGAATCCGTACAGGCTTAATCACTTTGCGAAGACCATATCGTCCGCGCGTATTGTCTTCCACCCATTTTACGGCTTCTTCTACCGAGTCGGTGAAAAGCAGCAGCTCCGGATCGATCGCGGAAATTGTGCCTTCGTTTACCATCAGTTCGATATGTTTTCTGATGTGCTGATGATACTCATTACCGATCAGTACTACGGGAAATTTTTTCACCTTACCGGTTTGCATGAGTGTTACAGCCTCAAACAATTCGTCGAGTGTACCGAACCCTCCGGGAAGCACTACAAAACCGTACGAATATTTCGATAAAAGTACTTTTCGCACAAAAAAGTAGCGGATATTTACCCATACATCCAGATACGGATTTGGGTTTTGTTCGTGCGGCAATACAATATTGCAGCCTACTGAACGGCCTCCTGCTTCACGCGCACCCCGGTTGGCAGCTTCCATTATTCCGGGGCCGCCGCCGGTCATTACCGTAAAACCAATTTTGGCAAGTCCGGCTCCTGCTTTTCGACCCAGTTCGTAGTACGGATGCCCTTCTTTAAAGCGTGCCGAGCCAAAAACCGTAACACATGGCCCTACGAAATGCAGTTTACGAAAGCCGCGTACAAATTCGCGCACGACTTTGAGTACAAAAATAAATTCGCGCCAGCGCGACTGTGGTCCTTCTAAAAATATCCGTTCGGAATTGCTATTCGAAGTTGCCGGTGTGTGTGCAGCCGGTTCGCGGGTTTCTGTTTGCATATGCATAAAGGTAAGCATCGCATAAATTGCATATACACCCCGGTTGCAATGCCGGATAAAAAAACGATCCAGACATGAAGTCTGGATCGCATGCAAAGCACCGGACAAGCTGCCATGTATGGCCGGTACTGTTATTTAATAGGGTTTTCGAGGGTACAGGCAGCCTTGTGATTGTGTTAAAGTTTAATGAATTCCACCCGTCTGTTGTTGGCTTTACCCGCAGGTGTGGTGTTTACATCGGCCGGCTGCGATTCTCCTTTACCATCCGTTTCCAGCCTGCCGGCATCAATTCCGAACTCAGTTGTTAAGGCTTTTTTCACGGCTTCCGCCCGGCGTTTAGAAAGATCAAGGTTTGTGGCATCATCGCCATCACTGTCGGTGTGGCCTATAATTTTTACGCGCACAGTAGGGTTTTCCTTGAGTACGGTGGCAATTTCCTTGAGTGTGCCATATGATTCGGCTTTCACTTTATCGGAACCTGACTCAAACTGAATGCCGCGCGTCACTAATTTACCCTCGGTGATAAGTTTGCTGCGTGTGTCGGGGGCGCCCACGGCAAGGCGGAGATTTGAGAAAAGAAAGTAATCTTCTGAATTGTTCATGTCACTATTATGAAATACAATGCCATTGTATTTCACACCTTCCTGAAATGCGCGGGGCAAATCCCATACTTTTTCTTCGTTGAAATATACACGAAGCCGGTTTTTCTGACGCCACACAGATACATGAACGCGGTTATTTCCCAAATGCGCAGCAAACTGGGCAGTACCGAGTTCATTTTTAATCAGTTCTTTTCCTTCGTGAATTACACGCACATTGGTGGTGCCTTCGCGGTTTCCTGCACCCGTGGGATGCATATACAAGCGAACGCCTTCTTCACCATCGCCGAAACGTCCCCATTTTGTAAAGTCAGAACCGGGTTTGGCCATCTTCACAAAATTGATGTTGAAGCCGGAAGAGTAGAAATTGAAATTTTCGTTGCACACCAGGTCAAACTCGAACGTAAAATTTTCGGGTAGTTCGGTAATAAACTCGGGCAGGTAATTGCCATTTTTATTCACTTTGAGCCAGTGCCCCGTGCTGCCTTCAATGGTCACAAGTTCACCACTTCCGTTGGTGTTCCACTTGGCCGGGAAATCGCCCACGGCATCCTGCATAAAATCTTCCTGAACCACTACTTTTTCACCCGGCACGAAATCGTATTTACCATAGGTTTTGAGTGAAGGTGTGGTTGATTTGCCGGAAGCGGATGAACCTCCGTTGTTACCACTGTTTCCGTTGTTACCATTGGTTTCCGGTGTGCCGGAATTGTTGCCGCCGGTGGTGTCTTTTTCTTTTTTTTCTTTTTTGTTGCCGCCTTTGGCAGCCCCGTCAACCTTGTCTTCTACTTTGTCAACGCCTTTGTTAACGGTCTTGTCCACCTTTTGCTCCACCCGGTTTTCGAGTGTGCGTTTGGTGTTTTGCATTACCCGATCGCCGAGGGTCTGGGCATCGAGCCGGGCTGCCAGGCCAATGAGCAGGGCAGCAGTGAGGGTACAGTAAATGGTTTTCATGGCAGTTTAGTTAGTGCATTGCACGGGGCAAATGTAATACCCGCACAACGTGCTGAGCAACAGAAAAAAAAGCAATTGTGAGTTGCTTTTCGGGTTTAAGTTATTGAAAGATAGTATTTTGTGTTTATTTACGTGATAAGATTACGCTGCAATCTCATTTTGAGCAAATTCCAGAATCCACCTCACCGGCAGCATATCGAACCGGCTGCTCCAAACTTTCCGGTATTCATCAATACTGTGTTGAATGGCTTTGCGCGAACGCACATTATCGGGGCGCTGCACGGCTTTATTAAATATGCGCACCACGTGAATAAACGGCTGGAACTGTTCGGAGGCCCTGCGCAGGCTTTGTTCAATGTTTTCGAGTTCGCGCAGGCAGAGATCGGTTTTACCTTCTTTATAAAAGGCAATGGCCAGTGCCAAACGCATATACAGCAGTACATCATAATCTACTGCGGTGTTGTTTTCGAGAATAAGCTGTTTGGCTTCGTTATCGCGGTTGGTGTAAATGAGGCACATCACCATCTGGCAAAGCGCGCGTTCCCATAATCCGCCTATGCGTCGCAGTGTTTTTTCAAACTTGTTTATTTCTTCCAGTGCCTCTGCATAGCGGCTCAGGCGGATGAGGTTGGAAATGTAGTTGAATGCCACTGCGGCCTGCCGGTGTGTACTCGGATGCCGGGGGCTGCTCATGACCTTTTTGTAAAACTCATCGGCTTCCTCGTGACGGCCCAGCAGGAACAATTCAAGTGCAATATTGGCATTGATGATCTGCTTGCGGTGCGGCATTTCGATAAGGCCGGAAGATACCACGTCAATCAGGCTGAGGACTTCTTTGAGCGAGTTAATCGTTTTTTCGCCGCGATTGAGGTAGGCCTGCGCAGCAGCGTGGTAGTAACGTACAAAGGGATCATCCGACATATCGGGATAATCGGGCGGAGACGGAAGCACCAGCGGTGTGGCCGGATTGACTTCATGTTCGGTGCGGGCAAGCTGGGCCCGGTAAATACCAATTTCGCCTTTCAGGTATTCGTTTACACGATAGCGAATAAGGTCAAACGCTTCTACTGATTCTTTATGATGGCGTGTGCGTTCTTCCGAATGTTCGGGGCACACGGTGAGGTAATGCAAATAAAGTTCGCGAAGCCGGATGAGTGCGCGGAAGTTGTTGGTGTTTTCAGCTTCACGTATCGACTGCTGGGCTTCGCGTTGAAACAGCTCCCAGGCTTCACGTTCGAGGAGTGAGGTTAAATACAGGTAGTTGGCTTCATTTTGATACTTCTGATCGGAAAGATCAAAAAGTTTGCGGGCCATAAACGATTCGAGCTGACGACTCAGTAAACGTAATTCATTGCGCAGCAGGTAATCGTCTTTCTTGCTCCAACCCTTGCCAAACAATTGTTTGAAAAGCTTTTCATGCAGGTCGGCACCCGGCTCTTCCCGGCTTTTAGACAGAAAGGTAAATGCAAGGCCCAAACGTTCATTTTTCAGAAACCGCAAGTGGTGGCTGAATTCTTCACGTTCTTTCGGACTAAGCAACCTGATCAGTTGCAGTGCTTTCATACATGGCAGTGTAGTGAATGCAAATATCGGACTTTGCAGCGAGCTATTTCAAAAACCGGTGTTTGTGCGGTTTAATTATTTGGGTAAGGTTTAACGGAATGCTGAAAGAAACGCAACAAAAAAGCCACCCGGCAATAATGCGCAGGTGGCTTTTCTAATATCAGTAGTACTTGTTACCGGCATTCCTTGATGTACTCGGCGGCATCGGCATGGCCTAAACCGGCGGCACGGCTGAAGTCTTTGCAGGCGTTTATCATGTCTTTCATCTCGCGCTCAATCAAACCGCGACGGTAGTAACCTTCGGGATCATCGGGGCGGATTGATATAGCCATACCGTAGTCGTATATGGCCGAGGTAAGCTGATTGCGACGCTCGCAGCATTGTGCACGGTACATATAGGCATCGTAGTTACGCGGATCGTTGGTAATGGCGCTTGTGAAATAGTCGAATGCCTTGTCGTGGTTATCGAGTCCGAAATAGTACATACCAAGCTGCATAAATGCATCAGGCGATTTAGGCGAAATGAGTGCGGCTTTGTTGAAGTCTTCCAGCGCCTGCGTTTTGTGACCTAATCCCATGTGCGCCTGTCCGCGTCGGGTAAGAAAGCGGCCCGAATCAGGGCAAAGCGCCACGGCAATGTCAAACTCTTTCAGCGCCTCTTCATACTTACGCATGCGCAGGCTCGATTCGCCGTTTTTCATGTGTATGTTGGCCTGATTCCAGCAGAAATTATCGTCGAATGCCGACTTGGCTTTCGCGTGCCCCATTGAAGCCGCGCGGCTGATGTCCATGCAGGCATTGTCGCGGTTGTCGGCCGAGGTGTTAAGTATGCCGCGCTGGTAGTATGCATCAGCCATACCCGGATCAAGCGCAATGGCTACATCAAGATCGCCTTTTACTTCGGCTTTGTTGCCCAGGCCCAGATTAGACATGGCGCGGCCATAATACAACTTGGCCCAGTCGGTTTTGGGTGCCGAAATCTGCGACTGATCCTGCAGTGCTTTTTCGTATTCACTCATCTTCACATAATCCATGCGAAGTTTCACCAGTGTTTTTACCTCGGCATCAATCCGTGCAATTTCGGTACCGTAAGCCACAAGCGCACCGGAAAAATCGCCTTTGTCGCGTTTTTCATCGCCTGCAGCTGAAAGTCCGGTATAAGTATTTTTTGCGGTAGTGGCGGCGCCGGGTTTGGGTTTAGCCGGTTGTGCAATGAGTTGTGTGAAGAGGGTTGCACACAAAAGCACTGCAAATACGTAACGAATGTTCATGTATATATGCGTTAAAGTTGGAGTTCTGCTTATTGAACTATTGTCAAATGTAATGAGTTTCGGTAAAAGCACCTAACCCGGTCTTGTGGACCGGGTCAGATAAAGAAAGAATCATGCCAAATTGAATGCGGCTTAGCGTGGCGGATTGGCTACATGCACAAAACCGGCTTTCTTAAACGGTTCGCCTGTGAGTGAAGTGCCACTCACGATATAATAATACACTCCTTCGGTTACATATTTATTATTATCGTTACGGTAGCGTCCGTCCCACCAGTTTATGGTTTGTGCGCCCTCGTGTACCTTCCAGCCCCAGCGATCCCACACCTCAATACGCAGGCCTACTATACAGTCATTATCATACGCCACTTCAAACAAATCGTTTATCCCATCGGCATTGGGGGTAAATACATTGGGGATTACAATATTCTCCACGGAATTCAGGCAATTCTCTTCCACGCTTACTGTAACGGTAAGCGTATCCGGACATCCGTTGGCATCATACACCACTACCCAGTAGTTAGTAGTTTGTAGTGGTGAAACGATTATCGACGAAGTACTGTCGCCGGTGCTCCAGAGATAGGTGCCGCCACCGGTTGCACTCAGTGCGGTGCTATCGCCGGGTTCAATGGTAATGTTGTTGCTGATGGAGCCGTTAAACGGTGGGGGCTGGGTAATGGTGATTACTGCGGTATCACTTACTCCGGCTGCATCGGTCACAATTACCGAATACGTGCCCGCACAAAGTCCGTTAACTGTAGCGGAGGTATCACCGGTTGGAATCCAGAGGTAGGTAAACGGTGGCTGACATGAACCTGATGCGGTGGCCGTAGCTGTCCCGATGCAATCGTTAAAACACTGGTTATTGGTGCCGCTTACACCTGCGGTGGTAACACCCGATGCCGCAGCATCTAATTTCATAATGAAAAAGTCGTCGGCATCAATGTTATTTTTCACATACGCCCCGCCGCCGGGATTCTGCACACCGTTGCTGTTGCTGTAAAAACACCAGTAGCCTACGGCAAAAATGCGGCCGTTCGGATCTACTTCAATTGAAGTACCTTTTTCATCAAAACCTGTTGTGCCGTTGTAGGTAGCCCAGGTAAGTGCCAGCTGTGTGTTGAATCCCACAAAATACACATCATCATTTGAAAGATTACCACCCGCAAAAAAGGCTCCGTTGCCCGGGTTTACCGTGGGCATATCGGTAGAAAAAGTGTGCCCCGTGCTATAAATATTTCCGCACGAGTCGATAATTATTGCGCCGCTTGCCTCTTCCTGTGAACCGCCAAACAAGGTGGCCCATTCGCGCTGACATTGGGCATTGAATTTCAAATAGAATGCATCACCCAATCCGCCCGGGCCCTGATTATACGAACCCGCGCCGCCGTTTTGCAGTGAGAATGAAGCGCCCGAACGGGTATCACCGGTTACATAAATGTTTCCGCTGCGGTCAACCACCATGCCGCGTCCGGCGTCGTTGGCTGTGCCGCCATAGTAGGTTGACCATTCCAGCACACCGGTGTTGGAAAAGCGCATGATTACTGCATCACCTAGATCACCGCGAAACCAGAACTGGGTAAAATTTCCACCCTGAAAATTGGGCTCGTAATACGCACCGCCGCCCGGATCAAATGTAGGAAAGCCCGGACCGGCGGCTGTACCGGTTACATAAATTTTACCACTGCCGTCGGTGATAATAAAATTACCCCAGTCGTCGGAACTGCTTCCGGCAAAAGTGCCCCAGGTTTGCACACCGGCTGCATCAAAACGCAGCACAAACAAATCGTTGGTGCCACCCAGTACCGACTGATAAAATGATCCGCCGCCGGCGTTAACGAGCGGAAAGTTAGACGAGCCGGTCTGGCCGGTAAGCAGCACATTGTTGTTGTTATCCACTTCAATGCCATAAGCTACATCGTCCCAGCCGCCGCCAACGTGAGTGGCCCAGAGGCGCACGCCATTGTTGTCGAACTTGAGCAGAAATGCGTCTGATGCACCCTGCGCAGTCTGGTTGAAAGCGCCAGGCAATACCTGCAGCGGGAAATTACTCGATTCTGTATTTCCCGTTACATAAATATTCCCGCTTGCATCGCAGCGTATGCCATTGCCATTATCATCAGCCGACCCGCCGTAATAGGTGGACCAGATCATCACGCCATTATTATCGAATTTCATAATGCCCACATCGCCGCCTTTGCCCTGGATGTTAACATTTGGGCCGGCTGTGATGCCCTGAAAATAGGCGCCGCCGCCGGGATTTACCGTGGGAAAAGTAGATGAAAGTGTATTACAGGCAATAAAGTTGTTACCGGCCGCATCAATCACATGGTCAATGTCTGTGTTTTTTTCCCATGAGTCGCCGCCAATGTAGGTGCCCCAAAGCAATGCCAGCGGAGGATCAATAATCAGATCTTTGCTGCGGTCCCAGGCGCCGGTTTCAAAACGTGCTTCTTTTCCATTAAGCACAAAGCGGCTGCTTACCGGGGCATTGTCACAAAAACTTTCCACCGCGCCTTCGCTGATCTCGCCAAGTGGTGTTTTAAGGGTAAGTGTATGGCCCGTGGCATTGAGGCTTACATCAGCCCACTGATATACCATACGGATTACTTCGGGCGATGCGCCGGGATGCACCACAAAATCATATTTCAGCCCCTGTGCATCAGAAGCCCGCCAAACCCAGTCGATGCCCGGATAAATATCCTTTACAATTACCTGCTGATAGCGTTGCACATTGGTAATTCCCTTGGGACAGTGATGCAGGTAGTAATTGTAAAATCCGGGCAGTGGTTGCTCAAAACGTATCTGGCTCCGCGAAATAGTGGCTCCTGCAAGATTCATATCAATGCGGGCAAATTCAATGGCATCTTCTTCACCTTGCCCGTGGTCGTGCTCATTATGTACAAGAACGTAAGTAATGCCTTTGGTGGTGAGATACACATCCATGCCCGGTACATGCGATTTGAAAAATACATCGGGCACAGGTTCATTTTTATCGCTTAACATTTGCCCCCGGTTTTCTTCAAAACCTGTAAGGGCAGCACCCGAAGGCCGTAAAGATTCCTGAGCCTGCAACCGCGTGTGGGAAACAAGCAGAAATAATAATAAGTAAGTAATTGATCGGATCATGGGTTTTGAAAATATGTTTGCTCACCCTAAATATAGTTTTATTAAGATGGAGGCTGATATTAAAAAGTGCAGACAAAGAAAAAAAGGAAGCTGAGATATATTTTCAAATTAAACAGACCGCTTTTCTGCCTGAATAATAATTGTACACCGTACAATGATCTAAAACATTTAAACATTAACCTGCCTCAACTACTTATGAGAAAAGGCAACCGTCTAAATGCTGTTTAGAATTTTTGTAGCCGGGATAATGATCAGAAATTCAACAGTAAGAAACCGTAATTAAAAAACGGTTACACGGCCGAGGCGGGTAACTGTTGCACGATTTCAAGTGCTTCCACTTGACCTTTTTCTACGCCGAAGAGCTGAAAAGGAAGTCCGCGCGAAGCAAAAAGCTGTATCATGCGTTCTCTGCTTGTATCGGTAACAAACACCTGTCCGAATACATCGCTGCTCACAATGCCGGCCAGTCTTTCCAAGCGTTCATCATCCAGCTTGTCGTGAATATCGTCGAGCAGGAGCAGGGGCTTTTTGCCCGACGCATTTTTCAGGAACACATACTGCGCAAGTTTAAGCGCAATAAGAAATGTTTTCTGTTGCCCCTGTGAACCGCTGCGTTTGAGCGGAAATCCGGCTACCGAAAAGTCGAGATCGTCTTTGTGAATGCCAGTGGAGGTATGTTCAAGAGCACAGTCTTTTTGCAACGCCATTTCGAGCAGCATTGAAAAAGGAGTGTGGTTAAGTTTCGATTCGTACGTGAGCTGTACTTCTTCCGCACCGCCGCTCAGCTGGGCGTAGTAATCGTGAAAAAGCGGGAGCAGGTTTTCCGTAAATGCTTTCCGGGCTTCGTGTATGGGTGTGCCGTATTGTTCGAGCTGGAAGTTGAGAATTTCGAGTGTGCCGGAGTCGGGCGGATTGCCGCCAGCCTGTTTAAGCAGGGCGTTGCGCTGGGCGAGGATGCGGTTGTAGGCAATCAGCGCATCAAGGTAGCGGCGGTCGTACTGGGCAATTACACTGTCCATAAACCGCCGGCGTTCTTCGCTGTGGCCCGTCACCAGTACCGTATCGGCCGGAGCCACCACAACCAGCGGCAGCAGCCCGATATGATCCGAAAGGCGTTCGTATTCTTTCTGATTTCGCTTAAACACCTTTTTCTGCGCCCGTTTTACCGCACAATACACATTTTCGGCAGCGCCATCGTCCATCACAAACTCGCCCTGCACCACAAAAAACGGGTCGCTGTGACGGATATTCTGGCTGTCGGCAGGGGTAAGGAAGCTTTTGCAAAGCGTTAAATAATGAATGGCATCCAGCAAATTGGTCTTCCCCGAGCCGTTTAAGCCTGCAAAACAGTTAATTCCGTGACAAAGGTGTAACCCGGCCTCGGCATAATTACGGAAAGAAAGCAGGGAAAGGCGGCTCAGGTGCATAGCAATTCAGACTGCAAAAATGCTGAAAAGCATTGGTTTTCGGAAGAAAATGCACCGTTGAACCCCGATTTAAACCGAATATTTTTCGACAATTCTCGCTATAAAGTAGCCACAGGCAGAAAAAAACCTTATTTTTGCCGCCTGTCAGAAATAACTCCCTGATTAAGAATCATGGCTAACGAAACTAAAGACAGTCCCGTAATCGACATCGAAGGCACCTTCGACCGTACGGAACGTTATATTGAAGAGAACAAGAAAAGCCTGCTGCTGATTGTAGGCGCGGTGGTTATCCTTGCCGGTGGTTTCCTCGGCTGGAAATATCTTTATCAGAAGCCCCGCAACGAAGAAGCCGCCACAGCACTTTTTCCGGCCGAAACGGCTTTTGCAAAAGATTCTTTCAACCTTGCCATGAATGGTAAAGGTGAGCAAATGGGCCTTATTGCCATTGCCGAAGAATATGGCAATACGCCTGCCGGCAATCTGGCTAACTACTACCTCGGTATTTGCTACCTCAATACCGGAAAACCCGCTCAGGCCATTGAAGCACTCAACGAGTTTGATGCCGATGATAAATTTGTAGGTACGCTTGCTATCGGTCTGCTTGGTGATGCCCACATGGAAAACAAGCAAATCGACGAAGCCATCAGCTACTACCTGAAAGCAGCCGGCCGCGAGTCGAACAAATTCACCAGCCCTGTTTTCCTCAAGAAAGCAGCTATGGCTTACGAAGACAAAGGCAATAAAGCTGAAGCCCTCAAGCTCTATCAGCAAATTAAAGCAGAATACCCCGATTCGCCAGAAGCCCAGTCTGTAGATAAGTACATCTACAGAACCGGCGGCACTGTAGAATAAGCGGTTTGTTTTGGTTAAACGCTCAGAACGCCCCGCTTCCCGGAAGTTGGGGCGTTCTTCATAAAGTTCAATAATGGCCACAGCGCTCAAAAATTTGTCGGACTATGATGCTTCAACGGTTCCCTCCGGAGCCGGAAAGCGCGTAGCCGTGCTGGTGGCCGAGTGGAATGCCGAAATTACCCATGCCCTTGCGCAAGGTGCCATTACCACCCTGCTCAAACACGAAGTAGCCGAAAACGATGTGGAACTCCACCACGTACCCGGCACCTTCGAACTCACACTGGGCGCACAATGGCTGGGCGCGAGAAATGATATTGATGCCGTTATTTGCATTGGCTGTGTTATTCAGGGCGACACCCGCCACTTCGATTTTATCTGCGACAGTGTCACTCAGGGGCTCACCCAGCTGAATATCCGCCACAGCAAACCATTTGTGTTTGGTGTACTCACCACAAACAATCTGGAGCAGGCACAAGACCGCGCCGGCGGAAAACACGGCAACAAAGGCGACGAAGCCGCAGTAACCGCGCTGAAAATGCTTGGCCTGCGCAAAGAAATAGAAAGTACCAACCGGGCTGGCAAACAGCTTGGATACGGGATGTAGCGAAGTTGGTATCGCACCTGCTTTGGGAGCAGGGGATCGCTGGTTCGAGTCCAGTCATCCCGACGGAATTTTGAATATGCATCTTGCGATGCAGGTTGGGTCCCATAGCTCAACTGGATAGAGCAGTTGCCTTCTAAGCAACCGGTTAGGGGTTCGAGTCCCTTTGGGATCACGATTAGCTTCGGTAAAGCCGGAGCTATTTTGTTTGTAATCAGTAGTTTATGTGGGTCTGTATAGTCGATTAAATTATTTTACATACAGATTTACATACACTTTATATGTGTTCAGTTGTACATTATTTGACAATAAAACCGCCAATCAGGCTGAAAGCCGATTCCGAATTAACTGCTCTTCCCGCTCCCGAATCTGAAATAAATTTAATCGCAGCTGTTTGAAAACCGCTCTTAGCACTGAAGTACTTAACTTGATTTGAGTTCGCTTCAAATAGTTATTGAGTATCACTTTCTGCTCCCTTGAAAGCATCTTTACCGCCTGCCCGATTTCCGAAAATTCTTCGGCATGAAGCGTAGTTTGCTCCAGAAAATTCGAATACAAGTCCGTTGAATCAGTAGTGGGTTTTATCCATTCCTCGCGCTCATCGCCACCTGTATCTTCCTCATTGTAACATTCCAGTAAATCCTCCGCAAACACTACCTGAAAATGCCGGTTTTGCCTGTACTGTCTGTTCAGTTTATTCCGGGCAATGGCATAAATCCACGTAATGAAACTCGACTTCCTTTCATCATACAGATCAATATGAAGCAGGGCCGTTTCAAACGACTCCATAGCAAGGTCTTCATTCATTTCCGTATAAATTTTCAGGCCGTAATAATAGCGGTTAAAAAAATACACATAAGCCGCTCGTTGACCAGATCGGAGTCCGTTGACCCACACACTGTTAATTCTATAAGGGGAAGCCATACACACATCAATTACTACATGGTATAGTAACGAGTGCGACGCTTCAAATGTTGCTTTCAGCGGTGTGGAATTAGGTCGTAAAAGCACGTTTCACATTTCCCAATACAGGCTTCAAAGGCACACGTAAGGCTTTGCAAATCAACCATTCGTGAAAGGGGACAATTTCTTCGCTCACGCATTCCAGGCCGTTTCTCCTTCTTTCATCCGTAACTGATCCAATAACGGAAGATGCGATTTATACACCTCCTGAAAATTCAGTTCAGCCTTTATGAGTGTTTGAAGCAAATCAAGGCTATGCTTTTCCCGCAAATTAGCCGTAATAAATAGCGGAGCTTTTTGCAGCAAATAACGAAGCTCTTTGAACAACGTTTTCCCTGAATGGTGTTCAATCGCAACCATCGCGGCAAACAGTAATACAGTTAAACCGTAATCCTCACCACCAAGCTGCTTCCAATTTAGCTGATGAATACACGCCATGGCCTGTTCGTATTGCTTTTGGTAATAATGCAATACAGCCTGATGATAAACGACCTTTTCTCCCGCATGAAGTGAATGAGACTTACGCAACAACTTCCCTGTAGCCTGTACGTTGCCCATCATCAAACAAATCCGTGTTTCGATATGCAGGAGTTCGATTTGATGGGCGATTTCCCAGCCTTGCTGCGGAGCACTGCTTTGGATTAAATGCAATGCAGGCGAAACCCAGCCACAACGCAGGTAAGCATGTATAAGCTGAATTGAAGTATTGCACAACATTTCGCCGTTTTGAAGAGCTGGTGCATTTCTTATCAGGCGTATTTGCTTGCGGCGGTAAAGTATCTCGGCCTTGTGATTCTTTTGCTTTTGCGCTGTAATGGCTTCTGCTTCCAGCAGTAAAAAGCTGGCGCGAGCAGAACTGATGTTCGGGTGATGCGTGCGAAGTGCTTCAATCTCATCTTTCGAAGCCCCCGTGTGTGAAATCCGCGCAAAACGCACCAGTTTAGTGCATACCAGACAATACTGAAACTGCTGCTGCACTCTCAAAAGCTGGCGCGAATAATTGGCCGGTAGTTTTTGCTTTGTGCGTGGCAAAAGTTCAAGCGCCTGTGCCCACTCGGCAAAAAACTCGTAGTGTGCGGCGGTGTCGCAAATGGTGTTCAGGTGCCAGAAGGCGAGATCAGTTAAGCCGCGTTTGATCAGAAATTCCACTTGCAGGAGTTTGCTGCGGCAACCGGCAAGCGCCGTTTCGTAAGGCGTTTGCTGTTCGCGCCAGGTGCTGTTCTTTGGCAGGGTAACCGCTTCGAGAATTTTATCGCGCAAACGCAAAAGAAGTCTGCTGAATGCGACTTTGTTCTTTTTACCGTAAAGCAAAAATTCCAGTTCCTGCTCCGTGCGCCTGTCGCCAGCACAAAGCAGTTCAAAGAGTTTCAGGCTTTTACTGTCGAACTTTTCGCCGCGCAGGTCGAATGCGGTGAGGTAATTGCGGCACAATTGGCGTTCGGCATCGTTCAGGGCATCCACTAATGTGCGGAGAGCGTAGCGTGCGCTCATGGGCTTTTTCAGGTTTACGTGAATTCTGAATGCCCCTGTTGTAAATGTCTGAGTTTGGAGAAATACAGTCAAATCTGGCCGCAGAAAATGCACCTAAATAACTGTTTATCTGAAATTTACAGCACAATCAAAAATGCCCGCGCAAAGTATTAATTATTGAAATGAATTGTACAGTTACCTCCCCCGTTTATTCCTCGCATGATGGTGTGAATATTTGGGTTTGATAAGGCTCAATTACCTGTTACAGTTTACTTATATTTGAGCGTATGAATATCTCGCTCACCAAAACGCAGAAGATACTGATTGAAAGCTCCGAAGACATTGCCCGGATTATGCGGCAGATTTTGCTGCGCGAAAACCGGCTGAGCCGTCAGCGCGAACATGTGTGGACAATCGGACTGAACGAAGAGTTTAAAATGCTTTACGTCGAACTCATCGCTTTCGGCATACCGGCCAAAGACAAGGTGCAGCCAATGGAAATTTACAGGCTTCCGCTGCAAAAAGATGCGAAGTACCTCTACATCTGTCATAATCGCAAGACTGCGGATATGAGCGCGAAACCAGACGACAAGGCTTTGACTGACCGAATGATTCAGGTGGGAAATATTGTGGGGATTACGGTCTTCGATCATATCATCATTAACTCGAAAACGGAAGATTACCTGAGTTACCGGGATGTGGGGCTGATGGATGAGTTGAGTAAGAGTACGACTTGGGTGCCGAAGTTTGAGATGGTGAAGAAGATTAAGAAGATGGCGAATGAAGAAGGCCAAAAACAGAAAGCCCGTCAGATTGCTAAAGACATGAAGAAGAAAAAGCTGGATGTGGAGTTGATTTCGCAATTAACAGGTTTGTCTTTAAATGAGATTGAACGTATTTAATCGTATCGAGAAGTAAAAAAAACGGCAAGATGCTAACCCCTTAACATCTTACCGTTTAAAACTACCGGGCGAACCTAACCCCTTAAATTCGACCCGGAAGAGGACTACGGGTGTAGTCAATTATGCATGAACAACAACTATGCCGTCCGTTTGTTCTGCCAAAATGTCAAGTTTACTGAAACGACGAACTCAACTGGAACATGGGCATGTACATGGCCACCAGAATGAGGGCTACGGCGAGGCCGAGGAAAATAATCATTACCGGTTCGATTACACTGCCGAGTACGCCGGTGTCGTGTTCAATTTCTTCGGTGTATTGTTTGGAGAGGCGCGCGAACATTTGTTCCAATTGATTTACTTCTTCGGCCACGCGGAGCAGCGAGATGAAGCGTTTGGTGAAGACGGGAAATTTGCCGAGGCTTTCGTGCAGGGGCATGCCGCGCATTACATCGTGCCGCACCTGCTCGAGGGCGTGTTCGAGCGGATAGAAGCCGGTCATTTTCTGCACAAGCTCGAGGGCGTTTACTAATGGTGTTTTGGCGGTGAGCAGCAGGTGCATGGCGTGTGCAAAACGTTCGAGATACACTTTGCGGGCGATGCTGCCGATGTAAGGTAAACGCAGCAATACCGATGCGCTGATGCGACGGTACCAGAGTTGTTTGCGTTGTGTGTAAATGAAAATGCCTGCACCAAGCAGCGCAAGTAAAATCCAGGGGCCGTAATGCCCGATGGAATTGGACAGTGCAATGATGCCTTTAGTGAGCGCGGGTAACTCGGTGTTGAAACGGCGCAGCATGTCGGCAAACATGGGCACTACGAAATGCAGCATGAACCACACGGCACCGATGGCCACGCTGACCACCACGGAAGGATAAGTGAGTGCGCTGCGCACACGGCGGCTTTGGCGGATTTTTTTGGTGTAGTAATCCGCAAGGTCGTGGAGGACGGTGCTCATGCGGCCGCTTTCTTCGCCGATGCGGAGGCTGAAAAATTCGTAATCGCTGAAACGGCCGGTGGCGCACACGGCATCGGGCAGGGTGCTGCCGCTGATGACCGCCTGACGGATTTGCGCAAAGAGCTTTTGTTCGTCTTTCTTCTCGGCTTCGTTTTCGAGCAGTTCGAGTGCGGTGCGGATGTCGATGCCGGAAGTGAGCAGTGTGTGCAGCTCGTTGTAAAAACGCTCTTTCTGCCGGTCGCCGAAACGGTTGCCGGAAAGCGAAATATCGCGGCTGAGCAATTCCTGCAGGCTGCTTCCGCTTTTGGGCGAAGGCTTTTCACTGCCGGCGGGCGTGTGGTTGAGCTGTCGGAGATCAATAGCCATTCTCGTGTGGTGGCGGGTTCGACAAAAGAGAAAGCTGTTCGGCCGCCGAGCGCTGGCGGGTAAGCAGCAGCGGCAGCGGTGTATGATTTACATTCATTTCCAGCTGCAAGCGCGCAATGCCTGTGCTGTCTGCCGTGAATGTCCAGTTGGCAACCTCCACGCGAAAGGTATCGGTATGCAAGCCAATGCTGCGCACCACTACCGGCGGCACATTTTTGTACTGCACGGTTTGGTTGCGCAGTTGGAGTGTGAGTGTGTTTGGCTGACCGCTGTAGGCGGCAGCCTGCGCAAAATCGCGGCGGAGGCGGCTGCTGAAGAAAGAGGCTTCGGTGCTTGCCTCGTGGCGTGTGCGGTACTGCGCATGCTGCCGGCTGATGATGCTCCACGCCGAAAATGCGGCAGCAATCACAATGCTGCTGATGACCATGCCCACAAGCAATTCGAGCAGCGTGAAGGCGGCAAGTTTGGTGTGCAGGTAATTTTGGTTTTTTGATGAACCGGACGGTATTTGTGTATAGCCCCGACCGCACGCTTTACCTTGTAATAGAAGGGCGGGGACAGGTGATTTTTTGGAACGCTGTTGTTTCGCTCCTTTATCAAACAAATAGTTATATATACATACAAAGTACTTCATGGTTTCCGTACTAATTCGCGATGAACAGCCAGTAATTTTCCGTCTTTATCGGTAGCCGAAAGTTTGAGCAGATACACATTTTCGGTGCCTTTGTATTGTTCTACTGTTTTGCTGATGAGCAGGATTTCGTGTGGAATTTGTTCGCTGAGTAAACGATTCTTCAACTTTGCTTTTACTGCTTCCTGCTCAAGAGTAACACGTGCCTGCAAGTGCAAACGTCCGCGCATGCCGCCAATTACATTGTTGTAAATCATGGCGGCCACGCCGAAGCAAGCCATGACGATGACCATGGCCAGAATGGATTCGAGCAGGATGTAGCCGTTGAGGCGGCGATTCAATACAGCCATTGTGCTACGTGTAGTTGCATGGACGATTCGTTTACGAGTGCAGGCTGCACAAAGGCGGCCGGACGTTTGCTGCGGTCGATGACGGCATTGAGCAATTGATTTTCGTACACGGCCGAAGGTGTTTGCAGGCGGAACATTTTGCAGGTTACATCGCCATACACTTCGCCTTTTAGATCGACAAGATCGTTGCACCAAAGCTGGCCGGTGAGTCCGGTTTTTTTGTCGATGCTGATGAGCAGTGTGCGCCGGAAATCGGGCACGGTTTGTATGCCAAAGACAAGGCCGGCAATGGTGTTTTCTTCGCCGATGTGCAGGCGCGTTTGTTCGGGACTTTGCTTAGTAGTGATGATGCCGAGTACGGACGGATACGTGAGCGTTACTTTTTTTCCGGTGCGCAAACTATCGCGCGCAAAGGCCTGGAAGCAGCCGGTTACCTCGTTATCAATTTCGATGTAAGGCGCCACCAGCAGCACGTTGGTGAGTTGTGCGGAAGCTTCGACTTTGATGCGCACCGGAGAGTAAAAACACACATTGCCGCTTACGGATAGCTTGCTGAGCACCAATGCGCCGCTGCTTTTTACAATGGCCGGCGAAGCGAAGAAGGAATGCGTGAGGCTGTCGGTATGGGCGAATTCTGCAAAAGGCACAAGACTGTCGGTAGCCAGAAATTTGCCGGCAAGCAGCGAGTCGATTCTGCGTACGAGCGCTTTGTCGGGTTCGGGCAGCATGCGTGCGGCTTTTTTCTCGAGACCATACACATCGCGCTGGCCGGTGTAGTTTTGCCCTTCTACATAGGTGCGACGTATGCCGCCGGTGGGCAGGTAACAATCGCCGCGGAGTGTGGTGTTGCCGCAAATGCCGAGCGGGCGTTCCAGATCAGCTACACGCAGGGCAGTATTGTCTGTTGCGGGGGTGAGGAAGCCGGTGAGTGCGGCTGTGCGGTGCGTGAGCGTGCCATTGTGCGCCTGCGAAAGTGCCACGCCAAACAGGCCCCACCGGCGAAGGGTAAGTTGCACGGAATCGTGCCCGTCGCCGTAGAGCTCAATTTCGGTAGGCGTATCGTAAGGCACGAGTTGCTGTGTGCCCAGGAGCAGTTCGAGTCCGGAAGCGGTGTTGCGGATTACGGCATCGGAACGTTGGTCGTGCAGCAGACTGAGGCGTTCGAAATGCGCAGTGAGCAGCAGCCCGCCACTCATGAGCGCCAGCACTACGGCAATGCCTAATGCGTAAAAGAGTGTGCCGCCGCGTAGCATGTGTGTTAAGATCGGAAGCCCGACGAAGGCTGGGGTGCCCCGGCTGGCGGTGATTTGCGGAAGAGCGGCTTGCGCGGCTTTTTCTCGTTTGTTTTTTCGGGCTGCGCGGCGGGTTGTGCATTGGTGGTTTTCTTTTTCAGCCCAAACATTTTCTTTTTGCCTGAGGTCGTGTCGGCCTTTGCGGGCTTGACCTTCAGCGAATCGGTTTTTGATGTTTTTGTTTTTGTGTGTGCAGAATCAGCTTTTACCTTTTCTGGTTTGGGAATTACTTCATTTCCTTTTTTGTAACGGGTAATTTTCTTTGTGTCGTTTTCAAATGCAGTTACATTTCCATGCAGCTTGCCGTGCTTGTAATGTTCGGTGCGTAAAATTTTTCCTTCGGTGTTGTAGTAATTCGCCTGTCCGTGTTTTTTCCCATTTACAAATTCACTTACCTCAGCCAGTTTTCCGTTTGTATGCCAGTATTTCCATTCGCCGGTTTTACGGCCGTTTGAGAACATGCCCCATTCCTTGAGCTGATTGTCGAGGTAAAACGCTTTGTATTCGCCGTGCAGCAGTTTACCATCAAACCCGCCCTGCGTTTCGTGAATGGCGTTGCTGCCAAACCAGAAATAGGTATAACCTTCACGCGGTTTTATTTTTCCGTTGTGATGCAAAACAGATGCCCGCACCGAATAGGTGGGGTAATTGAGATAAACAGTGTATGTTTTATCCTGAAATTCTTTGTCGCGCCCGAAAGCCACAGCCGACGAACACAAAAACAGGAAACAAAAAATAATGCGCAGGTGCATGAGTTTATTTTTTGATGGTATTATTTCTTAATCATTCGTTTTTCTTTCCCACGCATCACTTCCACAGAATCGCGCCAGATACGGGTAATTGTAATGTCGCCTATTTTTTGGCCGGGCACTACAATTTCACTGTTACCGTTTACCGAAACAAACGCAGCCGATTTTTCCTGTCCTGTCCGTTTTACAAGGCCCCCGTAACGAATTTCAGGCCAGCTGGAAGTAACAGGTTCAGGTTTAGGGGCAGCAACTACGGTTTGTTTGGGTACTGATTGTGTGGATACGGAAGCCGATGTAACTGCGGCCACAGGTTTGTCGAGAAACGGATCGCGGTAGTTTAGAATTAGTTCGAAACTATCGCTCAGCGTATTTTTGTTTTTAGCGTTTAACACCGTCTCCGGCTCCACGTTAAAATCGTCGTCGCCCTGAAGTCCCTTCCAGATTTTCCATCCGATGAGTCCCCAGATTGCGGCCACCACGGCCATGAGCAGGTATGTGGTGCGTTTGTTTTTCATCAGTTGACTCTGAATCTGAATCGTGTGCTGTAAGTTCCTGCGTTTCCGGCGGCATCATAACTCCGCACACGCCAGTAGTAATAACCGCTGCCGGTGTTTTGTGCGCCGCTCCATGTAAAGGGCAAGGGTGCGGGAGTGGAAAAACCAAATGTGGTTTGCGTGGCGAATGTGGAATCGGTAGAAATGAAAAGGCTGTCGGTTTCGCTGTCGGCGGCGCTGGTCCAGTTAAACGAAACCTGTGTAGGCAGGAAAATGGTGGTGCTGTTTGAAGGCGCAGTAAGTGTGGGCGCTGCGGGGCCGGTTTGGTCGATGGTGAAACTGCGTGTGCTGTAAGGTGTGACTTCGCTGGTGGTTGAATTTTCGGCGCGGATGCGGAACTGGTAGCTGCCATCGGTAAGGCCGGTTTTGGTCCATGCGGAAGTACTTACCGTAAGGTTATCGAGAATGGCTTGTGTGGATGCATTGCGCAATTCAATGCGATACAAATCGGCCTGCGTAAGCGGGTTCCATGTAAATGTGACCGTGCCGCTTTGCAGTGAGGCATTGGCGATGGGGTTTGTAACAACCACAGTTTGCTGCGAGAGGCTGATGGTGCTGTCGATGCGGAGTTGACGTGTTACCCAGTCGCCGGTGGTGGCGCCGTTTTCGGGACGAATGCGCCAGGTGTAGCTGCGCCCGGCCTGCAAGACAGGATTGAAGCGGTCGCCGCTTACGAGTGTATCATACACCAACTGCTGCGGTGCGGCAAAGTTGGGAAACACAATTTGTATGCGGTAGCCGGTGGCATCGTTAATTTCTTCCCACCAGAAAAGCGGCGAAGTGGTGTTGGCCGAAGTACTGTCGGCCGGTGCGAGAATGGTCACGCGCTTGCCGCTTAAATCGCCCACGATGTAATCATTCGTGCAGCCGGCAAGCAAGGCGATGAATAAAAAGCCAATCAGTTTTTTCATGATTTCGTATTGCTGATGGTTTGTATGTAAATCACAAGCGAGAGTGAAAGCACCTGTGTTTTATTGTCTCTGCGCGAACGGAATTCGGTGCTGATTACATTGCCCGCATCCTGCCGTTCGAGGTGATGGACAAGACGCAGCAATCCGGCAAAGTTTCCTTCCACCGTTACCGGATGATTGTCAACCGACCAATCCTGCTGCACAAAATTTACGGCGGGCGAAAAATCGCGCAGCACAAGGTTGTTTTGCTGGCAGTAATTGGTGATAATGCCCAGCAGCTTTTCGTGTGCCGCAGCCGATGAATCGCTTACACTGGTTGTGTTTTTAAGTTGTTCCATTTGCGCGCGCAATGTGGCAAGCTGCGCAGGAGCCGACGCGGCGCTGTCGATGCGTTGCTGCAATATTTTACACTCGCTACGGGCATTGAGCGTATTGGTTACTGCATAGCTGTAAACGATCCAAAGCAGCGCCACGGCACCGGCGAGGAGCAATTGATTTTTTCGTTTCCAGCTCAGCTTCTTCATCATTCACCAAGTTGAATTTCTACTTCAAACTGCCCGGTTTTGCGGTTGCCCGGCTGTGCATAATTACGCAGCGAGGCTTTGGCAATCCAGGTTTCGGTAGTGAGGCGGTTTATCCAGTCGTTGAGTATTACGCTCTGTGCGCACTCGCCTTCCACGAGGATGATGCCGGGTTGAAAGGCAATGGTGTCTTCGCGTTGCAGCCTTTCGCGGGGCGCAATGGCAAGGCGGGTGAGCGTGAGCGCTTCGGGAAGGTTGGCGGCCAGCCGGTCGGCAAAAAACGAATGCTTGCCCGCCTGACGGATGCCGTTTTTATCGAGGAAGTAGCGGCGCATTTCGGTTTGCTTTTGTAAGGCGCGCACTTGCTCGAGCAGGTTGCCATTGAGTTGCAGCTCTTCTTCGAGCGTAGCCTTCTTTTCCCAGTAATGCGAGAAGGCAAAGTAGTTGCCCACGAGAATGCACAGCGTAACAGCCAGCAGGGTGAGCCCGCCTGTACGAAACAAACGACGTTGCTGAAAATCGTGTGCCGCGGTTTGCAGTTCATCGCTGCTTACGCGGGCATGGCCGGTGCCGCTGAGGTAGTGTACGGCAGCCGCAAAAGCCGGAATGGCTTCGAGTGGCAGTACCGTTCCGCTCAAATCAGCAGTTTGGTTGTTCGCCTTTGCTTCTACGCTTTCTAGTGCGGCCACTTGTCTTTCGCTCCACGTAATGCGGTGGCTGCCCAACTGCCACTCGGCCGGATGAGAAGGATGCAGTAAGGGAAGCAATTCGGCCGCCGCCGCAGCGCCCAGACTGCAAGCGACCACCGGCAAATCAAGCGCGCGAAGTAGCTGAAGCTGTTCTTCGGCTGCGCTTCTGCGCATGACCGATACAAGCTGCTGACCGTTTGTGGCGGGCACAGCCTGCACCAAAAAATCGTTTACAGTTGCATTGGGCAATACTTTGTGCAGCAGCATAGCCGTTTCCTGCACACCCGATTGTACCGTGCGGTGCAGCACACCTTTGCCGCTAAGCACCGCAATAACCGGCACACCCTGCGGCACGGCTTTTTTGAGTTGTTCTTCGCTGCTGATGTTTATTTCGTGCGCTTCGAGTTCGAGCTTCTGCCGCTTGCGTTTCACCACAACCACATGCGCACAAAGCGTTTCGCCGCCTGCTACCAGTTCAATGGCGGCGGCGCGCGGCGAAGCAGTGAATTTGTGCAGCAGCGGGTGCATGGGTGTTTAATAAATTACGGTTGGACGAACGAGCACCGAAAGTTTGGTGCGCGATTTTGAGCGGCTGCGCGAACCAAAAAGCCATTTCAAACCGGGAATACGCGATAAAAACGGCGTACCCGATCCGGCCTCATTAATATTGCTTTCTTCCAACCCGCCCAGCAGTACCATTTCCTCATTCTTCACACGCACCACCGACTCGAAACTGCGCTGTGTGGTGCCCGGAGGGCCGGTTTCGGATACACGCTGTGTGAAGGATGATTGTTTTACGGATATGGAAAGTGTAACCTGCTCATCGCCGGAAACCATTGGCGTGATGGACAACGAAAAATCGGCGGTGATGGGTTTGAATACGTTGGTGGAAATGAATTGCGGAGTTTGTCCGGTAACCAGGTTGTTGGTTTGTTCGAGGTAATATTCGGTGCGGCCAATGCTCATTTTGGCTTCGGAGCCGTTGAGTGTGGCGAGTTTTGGCGTAGAGCGGATTTTGAGCATTCCCTGCGTTTCAAGCGCCGTGAGACGGGCGTAAAAACTGGGCGCTACAAAGCCGAGGTTGAGAATACCAAAACCATTTATGCCACTGATGAGTGCGTTGATGGCATCCGAATTCAGCGTCACATCCACACCCGGCGTAATGGTTCCCTGATTGGCCGGCGGACGGCCGATTCCGGTTTGAATACCCGCGGCCACCGAGCTGGTGTTGCTTACATCCATAATAATTACTTCAACCAACACCATGGGCACCACCCGGTCAATTTCGCGCAGGAAAGATTCTATTTCCTGAATTCGCGGCTCAGAACCGGAGAGAATGATTCCATTCAAATCAGGAAATGCTTTTGCATCCACACCTTTTTTCAAATCGGCAGGAATATAATCCACTACTTTGTCCACCGTGCGGTATTTCATCTGCACTAATTTGGTAATGCGCAGTCCTTCAATATTACGGTCGCCGATGAAATAGACGCCGTCTTTTTTACGGTATGTGTAATCGGTGGCGTTGAGTACGTTTGAAAGAAACTGATCAAACGTGGCATCGCGCAAACTCACGGTGGTGTTTCCTTTCAGGTCGCTGAAAAGGAAATATTGCAGTTTAAGTGCAGCTGAAACGGCGTGAACAAGCTCGCCGATCGGAGCGGCATTGGCTTCCACCGAAATGAGTCCATTGTCGGTATTGAGTAATGTATTGGCCGGAAGTGTATTGGTTTTGTTGCGCCCGTTTTGTTGTTGTGCAGCAGTTGTATTGCCGCGTTCAATCATGAAATAATTATCGGCAGCGGCTGTAATTTTCAGTTCGTTGGCAAATGCAATTTTTTCGAGCGCCTGCGCCAGCGGTTGTTCGGTAATGTAACCGTTGAGCATTTTTCCGGTAAGATCAGGTGCAAATACCACGTTGCTTCCCGTAATGCGCGTGAGTTCGCGGGCCACCAGCGAAAGGCTGTCGTTCTTTAAATCGAGCGTGAGGTTTTTGTTAACCGCATTCTGAATGATTATTGGCATGCGGCGCGTAACCGTTTGCACCACGGGCGGCGGCGTGTATTTTACAAATACGATAATGTTGCCAATGAATTTCAGATCGAGCTCATAACGGCTGCAGAGGAAGATGAACACATCAATCACCTTCACGCCCGAAAAATTATCGTAAAGTTTGGTATCAAGCGTTGGCTCCACACTTACATTGAGGTTGTTGGCCACAGCCAGTCCGCGCACAAACTCCTGAATGGTCACACCGTTTACCGCCAGATCCACGGAGTTGTTCAGCCCCGGCACCTGTGCCGATAATGCCTTGAGTTTATCTTCAAGCACTTTGAAACGGTCTTCGGGCGGATCGGGCGCGAAACCTGCAAAGAGCGGAATGAGCAGCATCAATGGCAGCCAGAGGAAAAAACGGCGCCAGAGAAAACGGAAAGTTTCTTCGGTGTGAGTCAGCATTCGTGTACAGGGTTAGGCATAGCTGTTGAACAGTATGGAATAAATTTCTTCGATGGATGTATCGCCGTTTTCGAATAAACGGAATGCATTATCGGCAAGTGTGGTGATATTTCGTTCTCGAAGCAGGTCGTTTACCTCGGGTGAGTTTTTGCGGATACGGTCGGCAAGTTCATGGTCAATCGGAATCACTTCGTAAATGGCTTTTCGGCCACGATAGCCCGTGTAGTGGCACGATGCGCAACCGGCAGGACGCTTGTGCGTAAGCACGGTTCGCTGTGCTTTGTAGTTGCGCGGATAAAGCGCGGCATCAAATTTTTCTTCGGTGCTGCAATGCGGACAAAGCAAACGCACCAGACGCTGTGCCACACTGGTGTTGAGTGTACCCGCAATAAGAAACGGCGCAAGCCCCATATCGGCAAGGCGCGACACCGTGCCCCATGCCGAGTTGGTGTGAATGGTGGAAAGCACAAGATGCCCGGTGAGTGCAGCGCGCACGGCCATTTGTGCGGTTTCGCCATCGCGTATCTCGCCGAGCATGATGATGTCGGGATCCTGACGCAGAAAGGTGCGCAATGCGCTGGCGAAGGTGAGTCCGATGCTTTCTTTCAGTTGCACCTGGTTGATGCCTTCGAGCGTGTATTCAATCGGATCCTCGACGGTGAGAATGTTGGTGGTGGTTTTGTTGAGTTGCTTGAGTGTGGCGTAAAGCGTGGTGGTTTTGCCCGAACCAGTAGGGCCGCTGATGAGCAGCATGCCGTGCGGCTGTTTCACGCCTTCGAGATAATCGCGCAGCTGTTGTTCGGTAAAACCAAGAGTGCTGATGTCGATGCTGGTGGCATCGTTGCTGAGCAATCGAAGCACTACTTTTTCGCCATGCAGTGTAGGCAGCACCGATACGCGGATGTCGAAGCGCATGCTTTCCTGCTGAAAGAAAATGCGGCCATCCTGTGGCAAACGTTTTTCGGCAATGTCTAAGTTGGCGCGGATTTTTATTTTGTTGATCAGCGGCGGGTAATCGTTGCGGCCAATGGTGTAGCGTTCCACCAGCAAGCCGTCGATACGGATGCGCACGCGGCAGCGTTCTTCATACACTTCAATGTGAATATCGCTGCTGCCGAGCTGCCGGGCTTCGGCAATGAGTGCGGGCAGGAAATCGTCGCTGCGCTGCGCGGTAAGCTGTGTAGCTGCGGGGCGTGCTGCACCGGGCTGTGAAGTATTGCGCAGGTAGTAACGACTGAGGATTTCGCGTACTTCGGCCGTTTCTGTTTTGTGCAGCACAATGCGTTTGCCCAGAAGCATTTCAAGCTCTTCGGCAAGGCCGGATAAGTTGCGCGCTTCATCCACGAGCAGTTCGATAGTACCGTTGTGCGCAGCCTTGGGCACTACGGCATAATGCCAGGCCTGCTCGGTGGTGAGCAGTTGCAGAAGCTCGGGGGTAAATTGCTCGCTGCTCATGTGCCGTAGATTTCAAAAGCAGGCAGCAACCATTCGTCGCTGTGCAGGTTTGTATTCAGTAACAAAGCCGCTGCGCAGCAAATTGTCATAGGCAGCGCAAGCAGTGCAGCCAGCGGAATAAGCGCAAATGCTTCACGCCGCAGCGCACGGTAAATCAGCACCACCAGCAGCGAGAATAAAAGTCCGCCCACCACAAACACAATAAAATTTACCGGCGAAAAAGCCACACTCAGGCAAACAAGCAGCAGCACATCGCCCAGCCCAATGTGTGTGTCGATGAGTTTAATCAATCGTCGTTCGCGCAACGAAAACCAGCACCACAACAACACAAATTGCAGCGCGAGAAAACCAAGATTGAAAACGAAATTCAGCGCAACAGTTTCGATCGTATTCTGCCGCAAGCTCAGCAGCACCAGCCCGGCCATCAAAAGCGGCAAAAGCCACCACACAAAAGCGCGGTGGCGAATATCCTGTATGGCAATGCCCGCAAGCACCGCCACACTGCCTATTGCTGCGAGGTGTAGCATTAGTCGGGGGTTACTTCTTTTAAATTTTTCTGCTGGTCTATTTCCCAGACATTGATGTTGCCATCGTTATCAAAATCCGTTTTGGCCGTAGCGCGGGCTTTGTAGCCGGTGTTACTTGCAGAGACAATGTCGTAGGTATATTGTGCGCTTTCGGCATCTTCAAGTTCAAAGCCAATCACCTTGAGATCGGCGCTGTACTTGGAGTTTTCGAGATAAAATGCTTTCTGCAAACTATGCAGATATGCCAGATTCTGCTTGGCTTCCGAACTGCGCGCTTTGCTGATGAGCGGCATCAGGTTGGGCAATGCCAGAAGCACAAGAATGCCAATAATGGCGAGTACCACCAGCAGTTCGGTAAGTGTAAAAGCACGGAGGGTATGCCCGGTAATCTTTTTTGTCATTGGGGTGGGTCGTGATTGAGCAAATATAGGACGTGGTAATGGTTTTCTGGAGGAGGGAGGAAATAAATTCTGTTTGACGATTTTATTATTTGAGCAAACAGGTGTGTTGGTGTACAGGTAATTTGCAGATATACAGTCTTTTATATTTACCTCCGAAAGAAAAGATGAAGAGAGAGCTTATCAGGTTGAGAAAATCTTGTCAAAAAAATAGTTTACTAAAAATCAGCGTACTACATTTTTTCTAATGGTTTTTTTGGATGAAGACTTGACTTTTGATTTTGTATAGATGTAATATTGCGCTCAAGACCCAATAACCCAATAACCCGTTTTTATGACCCTAACCTCTGGTAAAAATCTCAGGAATTTTATTGTTGGCTGTATGTGGCTATCGTCTGTGTTGCTTGGCGGCACTGCGTTGCGGGGGCAGCAGTTTAACTATACGTTGCAGGTAAACACTACTACCTGGAGCGAACTGAGCAGTCAGACGCTTTGCAATTCGGTTAACCAGCCGTGGCAGGATAGTTATATCGTTAATCTTGGATTCCGCTTTCCGGTTAATGGTGATACTGTTGAGTACATTGATATTGAAACAAATGGATACATACTTTTTGGTGGTAATCGGAGCAATGCTTTTACTTCATACAGTGTATTCAGATCAAAAATTGACTCATTAGGAAATCATTCTGTTTTGAGTTATGACTTAACAGGTACATCGGGAAGTCATATCTTAAAAATTCAATTTAAGAACGTTGGTCAGAATCAGTCTTTTGATGAAGGATTAAGTTATCAGGTATGGCTTTATGAATCTGGACGGATTGATGTAGTCACAGGAAACAATAGTTATCAATCATCTCCTGTAGATACCAACCAATACGTAAGAATTGGATTATTGGATATGTACATGCAAAGTACTGTGAATGGATTTTTTGCTGGCATAACTTCAACTGGTCCTGGAGGTGAGCCACTTAACTCATCCCAAGAGGCTCCGATTTACTTTAATTCAGTTCCTGCTGCAGGAACCCGGTTGGTTTTTTTACCCGTCTCCAATCAATAGTTCAGCTTATTGTTAAACCCCGTATATCCCAGCGTTATGAGTCATAAACGCATTCAACTTGTCATATTGCTTTTAATCATTCCATTTATTGGAAATGCTGCGAGTAAAACCTGGACAGGTACAGGAGGAACTTCTTGGACTACAGCTTCAAGCTGGAATCCTTCTGGTGTTCCCACATCATCTGATACGGTTTTCTTTAACTCTGGAAGTATAAACTGTAGTTTACCTGCGACAACGGTTTCTATTCAACGCATGTACCTTCAAGGAACATACACAGGTACAATTACAATGGGCACAGGTGCATTAAACTTAACCAATGCAACTCGTACTTTTACCCAAAGCAGCGGAACATTTACTGGTAGTGGTGCTACACTAACAATTTCGGGTCCCTTTGTACAAACGGGAGGGACGTTCACAGCACCAACCGGAGTATTGGCTGCTTTGAGTATGAATTTCGGGAGCTCAGGGTCTTTTAATAATAATAACGGAATTGTACGGATTACGGGTACATCCACGTTAACTGTAGCAACATCCAGAACGGTCAACTTCCATCAGTTGATAATTTCGCCAACAGCCTTAGCTACTGTAGTGACTATTGCCAGTAATGGGACCTTTAACGTGAATAATTTATTTCGTATTAGTGGTTCTCGTTCTGTTCAGATTAATAAACAAGCTGTGGGTAATGGTATTTTGAATCTTAAAGGGAATATGTCTGTGCCAAACACACAAACTTCTACCGCAGGCACAGCCACACTAATTTTCAATGCTTCCTCTGGAGTAAAACAATATTTTACAGGGAATAACACCGAATATGCCTGCCGTTTGCCACTCATTCAGGTTGCAAAAACAACTACGGATTCACTTGTTTTAGATAGCATTCTTACTATTGCAGGAGGGCTTACCCATATTTCCGGGCAGATAGCCTATCGTCCTTTGAGTATGATTTGTTTCGTAAATACGCAAACAATTAGCTGGAACAATCAACCCTTAAATCATGTGAAATTTAATGGTGGCTCAACTTATACTTTAGCAACCGGAAGTACGCTGCGGATTATGGGAAAACTTTCCTTTATTGCAAGTACTGCTTGGAATTTGAATCAGGGGACTTTAGAATGTTTTGGAAGTATTGACATGGTTTCGACCTTTGTAAACTCGGTTGCAGCTAACGCTACATCCATTGTAGTTAAAGGTGGCGGGGTAAGAGAGTTAAAAGGAAGCGGAACTGCAGGAGGGGGAAGATTCCCTGCAATCACAATTGATGCCGATTCTCTTGCGGGTGATACGCTTAAACTAACGAGCGTAATTTCTCTAGGGGGGAATTTTAATTATTCGAAAGGACGCGTGGTGAGTAATCCCGCAAATCCGGGTTCGTTTGCTTGTTATGCTAATATGAATTATGATGCGGAAAGCTCAACAGGTCAGGTTATCAGTATTCACAATTTTAGCGTTTCTTCAGGTACAGTAACGCTTGGAGGAAACATGCGTATTATTAACAATATTTCTATTAGTTCAGGTACTACGTTGAATGCGAATACACGCAATATCAATTTCGGTGGTAACTGGACAAATAACAATGGAACGTTCACTCCAAGTACAGGAACTGTTACCGTTGAAGGGGCAGACGACAGGGCGATCAGAAAGACAAACGGAGGGACTTTGCTTACCGAAACGTTTAGTAATCTTAGCTTCAACAGAACTTCAGGTAAGATCAGGTTAAAATCACCCGTAGCAATTACAGGTGTGATGACATTGACTAAGGGACGTGTTATTGCCCAAACAAATACTCATTTAAGTTTTGTGGCAGGTTCGTCCTATACCGGAGGCGGCAATGGAGCTTATGTGGCCGGGCCTGTTCGTAAAACTGGAAATACCGCTTTCGTTTTTCCTCTTGGCGACTCTACACTGGTGGATTCGGTGGCGTGGCATCCATTGGGAATTTCAGCGCCTGCGGCTACAGGTGATGTGTTTGAGGCTATTTATTCGGCTGCCGCTCCCCCTGCCGGTACTATGGCCGACGATCTCGGAAGTTTATCGGCTACCGGAAACTGGACTCTTACACGCATTGGTGCGGGAACTTCGTCATTGCGTGTAACGCTTTACTGGAATGCAAATGTATCGTCTATCGACTGGGAAAATGCGCAGGTGGCCTATCGAAATGGTTCTTCGTGGAGTTCATTAGGTCAACAATCTTACACCGCTACCTGGCCGGTGGGTTCGGTTACCGCATCGTCCCTACAGGCTGTAAGTACAACTCCTGTTCAGTTTGCCATTGCTGTTAAAAATTCTGCTGGTTTTGCCTCGCTGGAGCGCAAACTTAGTGATTCGTACTACAACTCGCGGGGCGTATTTTACTTCAAATTTGAAGATGAGTATGATTTCAATAATGGTTCAACCAATAAGCATGTGCTGAGTTACAAGTTGCTTAATGCACAAAATCAGGATATGGCTCCCGCAATCCGGTCATACATGGCAAGCAATAATCTGAAGTCTGAATTTGGCGACAACCGGTTCATGATTAACCTTGCTACCTCATCAGGTGCGCTTGCGGCAGGCTATTATGTGCTGGAAGTGACTGATGAAAAAGGACAGAAATGGTTTTTACGCATTCGCATCAGTTAATACACAATGGAAAGAAAACATCATCTTATTTACGGTTCAGCAGTATTGCTGCTTGCAGTAGCTCTTGTTGTCTTGGTTATTAAGCCGGGCGGACAAAAGTTCGGGTATATTGAAGTAGGTAAAGTAGTAGAGAACTTTACCATGAAAAAGGAGCTGGAAGCCAGAATGACTACCACACAGCAACAGCGCAAAACCATTCTCGACAGCATGGAAATACGCTTGCGTGGCATTGCGGCTACTTTGCCAGCCGATGCCAAAGAAACCAACCCGGAAGTACAAGCCTTTACCCGAGACCGCGATCAATATCTTGATCTTAAAAAGCGATTCGATGAAGACAATTTGGCCTTGGAACAACAGTTGAATACGCAGTTGTTTAATCAACTCAATCAATACATCAAAGACTACGGTAAGGAAAATGGCTATCGCTACATTTTCGGTGCTGAAGGCAGTGGTACCATGATGTATGCGCAGGAAAACGACGATTTAACGCAACAAGTTACAGCCTACATCAACAGCCGTTACAAGACCACCAAATAAAATGAAACGTTTTTCATCGTTTTTAGTGTTGCCATTTCTACTTCTGCTTGCCGGTTGCGCAAAGCAGGCTCTTGAGCCTGTGCAATACCGGGCATGGGTGGAAGATGAGGACAATGGATTGAAAGTGGTGAAAAATGTGGGCGATCTGGTATTCACACTTCAGCATTGCCCAATTGATTATTTGATTTTGCGCGAGCAGGATCAAACACCTACAACCGAACAGATGAACACCCGCCGCAAAGACTTGCAGGGTGCGGAATACTATCATCTGCGCATTGGCACAAAAAACAAATCGGATGTGATGCAATATGGCAATGCCAGCCCGGAAGATTTAATCCGCCGCAGTGATGCACTGAACTTTGCGTTTCAGCAGTCGATCTTTCTTTGCGCCGGTACTGATACGCTTCCCTGTACAGTATATCAGTTTGAAAACTCCTACGGTCTTTCGCCCGATATCGTAATCAACCTCGGTTTTGCTACCGATGCCAAAACACAAGGCCAGCCCCGCGAACTGTTTATTGATGAGCAGTTGTTTGGTACTGGTCCGCTTTACCTGAAAATTAACTCAAGCGCCATACAGTCAACCCCGCTTCTGCGCCTGTAGCAGCAGCCCCGAATACATACTTACTATGATGTTCACCAATATCCACAAGAAAAAATGGGCCCGCATTGTGGCCGCCTACATTGCACTGAACCTGCTTGCCGAGTTCACCATGCCTGTGGCTGCCTTTGCCTTAACCTCAGGCCCTGCCCAGGAAGAATTTGCCTCGTTTGAACCGGCCAGTACCTCTGACATGGTCGATCTCTATACGGGCGATTTTACCTACAACCTGCCTTTGCTTTCGGTGCCCGGTCCCAATGGCGGATATCCCATTAACCTGGCCTACCACTCTGGTATTGGTATGGAACAGGAAGCAAGCTGGGTGGGGCTTGGCTGGAATATTAACGTGGGAGCGATTAATAGGAATTTGCGAGGGTTGCCGGATGATTTTGCGGGGGAAGTGGTGACTACTAAAAATCATTTGAAGAAGGATTGGACAGTAGGGTTGAATTTGCCGTCTTTGCCTCTTGAGAAGTATGCTAAAGAGGAAATGTTTGGGCAGCCTACCAACATTAATAATGCGCCAAGATTTTATAGTCAGATTTATTACAATAGCTATAGGGGATTAGGAGTTAGAGCGACTTTAGCTGATAGAAGTAATAAGTCTCTTAAATTAGGCAGATTTCAATTGAATGCAGGGTTAAACTTAGTTTTTGATTCTCAAAATGGTATAGGCATTTCACCTTCATTAAGTGTTGAGAATCAATCAAAATTATTAAAAACTAATATAGATGGAACTTACTCGATGAGCTTTAGTTCCAGAGAGGGTTTTCAAGGTTCATCATTTGCAGGTTCTACAACACTGAGCGGGAAAGTTCATTATGTTAAACAAAAAATGTCCGGTACAAGTAGTGTTTCCACAAATAGTTTTATTTCTTTCGGAAGATTATCGAGCGTTCCTTCTGTTGGATTACCTATGAATAATACTACAGTAAATTTTGGTATTCATTTTGGTACATCGGTACCTAATCCGCCCAACCCTCCCGCTCCGGAGCCATTTGGAAAATATTATGCTCAAACCTACTCTTCATGGTCTGGTGTTTATAACGAAACAGAAGTAGCTAACAATGGTAATGAAAACAGAGCAGCCTACGGTTTCCTGAATATTGGAGTTGGTGATGACTATGAAAATTCACTTAATGATGTAGCGAGAGAAAATATTCCTTACTCGAAAAAGGTTCCCAACCTAGCACCCTCATCGTTAACTTACGACTTATTTAGTGTATCGGGGCAGGGTACTGGAGGTATGTTCAGACCCATCCGAAATCAGGCGGCAATTATTTCATCTCCAAGAAAGGAGACTAATACAAAATCATATTCTGCTGATGTTGAACTGGGTGCCTACCCAACAACCTCGCATTTAGGTCTTGGTATTGCGATTGGTACAGGTCTAAACTCTTCCGGTATGTGGATTAATCATGGCTTACTGCCTGATAATCAGACTGCGCTATCTGGTTTTGATGATGAAGCTGCGGCCACACTTACAAACTATGAACCCTGGTTTTTTCAACTTATCGGTGAAAAAAATGGAGTGTTAGTTGGAGATGATTTTTTGGATAAATGGGGTGGCGGAGATGCCGCCTATAAAATAGCACTAACCAAAAGTAATGATCCAGACTGGTCTGAAAGACAATTTGTAGCTACAGATAAACTTGGAACGGAAGAATATAATCCTGCATCCTTAACTATCGGTGCAGGATCCAGAGTTAAACCAATACGTGCAGCCCGATCTACTAATATCGAGGTGAACTATGTGGGGGATATTTTAAACCTGCAAATACCTAATATTGCCTCTAAAGTAAATGTAAGAAACGGTTACTCTTCATCGTCTCAAATCTCTCGAGGCCAACTTTTAACCAATCGCCCCTCTAATCACATTGCCGAAATAAGTATGCTTCAGGCCGATGGTATGAGATACAATTATGCTTTACCCGCATATAATGAGAGCCAGAAAGAAGTCACATTTATTTTGGATCAAACGTCTGGATTAACTTACAATACTTCAAATACGCCTATTCCTTCAAGCCAGATGAATGTGAATAATAATTCTATTATTACTAATAACATATTCAATGAATACTATTCAGAATCAACTTTGCCCTCCTATGTGCATAGTTGGCTGCTGACATCAGTAGTTTCTTCTGATTATGTGGATATTACAGGGAATGGCCCAACAGAAGATGATTATGGTTACTGGGTGAAATTTAACTACGTAAAAGCCTCTTCGTTATACTCATGGCGAGTACCTTATCATGGAGCGAAATATATTCAGGGTAATCAAAATGATCCCACTGACGATATGGGATATTACACTTATGGTGAGAAACAAATCTTTTTACTTGACCGAATTGAAACAAAAACCCACTTAGCTGTTTTCAATTTAGGTGATAGAAAAGATTCAAAAGAAGCGTCTGGCGATGTCAATGCTAATTCTGGTACAGGTACGGATGCTATGAAGCGAATTGAGTCTATTAAATTATATTCTAAAGCAGAATATAATTTAAATCCTGTTGCAGCTGTACCAATTAAAACTGTTCACTTTGCCTATGATTACAGTTTATGCCCTAATGTGAATAATAATGATGGTACTCCTGAAATAGTAAATAGTATAGACTTAAACGCAGCCAAAGGGAAGTTAACATTAAAAAAAGTATGGTTTTCATACCTTAACTCCAATAGAGGACAGATAAGCCCATATCAGTTTACTTATTCTACTTTTAATCCTTCATACAATGAAGGTGATATGGATCGTTGGGGAAACTATAAACCCAACTCATCTACTTATTCTTCCAACGGTTATCCATATTTGAATTATGCGGTAACCGATCAGATGGATTATCGAAATTCGTCATCACCTCAGTCGCTTGAATCCCCATACTTAAATGGACCTTTTGCTAACAGATCAGAAGAATTAGCAAGTGCATGGGCACTTACATCTATACGTATGCCATCTGGGGGGACTATGGATATTAAGTATGAACTTGATGACTATTCGTACAATGAAGACAAACCTTGTGTTGAGTTTTTTGATATTACTACCGAAAATGCCACTGATGCACGTTCTGGGTATTCCTCACCTTCTATAGATTTTATAGATAATTCTTCTGCAGATCCCACCGCTGATAATAATTATCGCATATATTTCAAACTTCATGAAACACTTCCAAGTTCCTATGTGAATGACGTTAGTGGGTCTAATTATATTAAAGATCAATACCTCAAAGGCAGTAGTCAGATTTATTTCCGAACATATACAAAGTTACTTGGAAACTTTTCGCTTAATCAGGCTAATAGCTGGGATTATGTTTCAGGTTGGGCTGATGTAATCATTGATAATAATAATTTGTTGAATTATGTGGGGGTTGAGTCCCCAACAGTCGGGTATATTACTCTTAAAAAAGAAGGATTAAATGAAATTAATATTATCAATAATACAATAGGTACCAATGTGCCTCCTTTTGTACATCCGTTTCGTAAGGCAGCATTTCGGCATTTAAAATCAAGTCGACAGGAGTTGTTATATAATGCAGTTCCATACGCTAATAATTGGAAAGAAAAAGTTGTAAATACTGTAGGCACTGTAGTTCCTGTAATTAATGAATTAGCTTCCATACTTGCCCAAGGATTTAATAATATCGCATTTACCAAAGGATTCTCCTCAGAGATGAGACTCAATGGTTTTTCTGTAATCCGACTTTCTGATGGGGATGGGAAAAAATTTGGTGGGGGAGTTCGAGTTAAAGAGCTTACTTTAAATGATCACTGGGTTAAGTCTGTTTCTGGGAATACACCTAATGAGGATGCCAACAAATATGGCCAGACATATTTATACCAAATGGAAAATGGTGCAACTAGCGGAGTAGCATATGAACCAATGTTAGGAAAAGATGAAAGTGCATTATATACCCCTAAAGAGTATCCCTTATCTACTAAAATTAAAAATCCTCAACAACTTTACATCGAAAATCCTGTGCTCGATAATTACTACCCTGCTCCAAGTGTGGGATACCGACGTATAATTGTTAAGAGTATAGCACCTTCATTAGCTTCTGCCGAAGCATCTCAAAATAATTTACCTTCAAACTCTCTGTTATTTTCATCAGCCCCTATCTCTGAATACACATTCTATTCTCCTAAAGAATTTCCAGTATATGCGGATGAAACTGACATGAATAATGATGGGGCAATATACAGACCGATGCTTGTTCCTGGTTTCTATGCGGGATTAATTACACGTAAGGCGCGCACACAAGGCTATCTCATTGAATTGAACGATATGGCAGGTAAACCTAAGTCCATTGCCACATATACTCGTAATACAAATCAGTTTGAAGAAAAAGGCAAACTTATCTCAAAAGTTGAATTTTTCTACGACACCAAAGACCCTTACGATGAAAGTCGTTCTAATCGTTTAAATAATAAAGTAGCTATTATTAATCCTGATGCTACAGCATCTAATCAAATGCTCTATAAATATGCAGTTGTTGGGCAAAGTGAAGAGGTGTTTGTAGATATGAATGAAGACTATCAACGCAGTCGTACAATCGGGCTAGATGTAAATCTTGATTTACAGAATACACCTTTTGCATTCTTCCTCATGCCCATTCCCACCACCTCCCACTTTGAGGCCAGCATGCGCACCATTGTTACCCACAAAATAGTACACCGCTCAGGCTTACTCAAAGAAACGGTAGTAACCACTGACGAGTCTGTAATCTCGACAAAGAATCTGGCTTACGACTTAGAAACAGCACAGCCCATTCTTACACAGGTAACCAACGATTACAAAGACGACGTATATAACATGGCTTATCCTGCGCACTGGTATTATTCAGGTATGCAGGGCGCATACCGCAATTACCGTGTTAAGCTGGATATGCCTGCCAATACTACGCTTAGTGTAGGCAGCAGTGGTCGTGTAGATTTAACCGGACTTGTGCCCTCGGGCAAAACGGCGCACGATTATTTTGAGCCGGGCGATGAAGTGTATATCGACTTTGCCACAGGCTCTGCTGATGGATTGTATTGGGTATATAAAGTGGGGCCGAATGTAAGCGGGAACAATTATATAGATCTTATGGCCGCCAATGGTACGCTGGTGCCCAATGCTTCTACCATAAAGAGCCTTACCATACTTCGCTCAGGTCACCGCAATATGGTTACGGCTTCGGCGGGGGGAGTATCGTTTAAAACCATAAACGGATTTACACCCTGGTCTGCCAGCGCTCCTGCAAGTGGTACGTTTAGTTTCGACAAAGTAATTAATGCCTCGGCAGTACAGTATAGCGATTTCTGGGCTTCGGATTGCAAGAATTGCAGTGCTGAGTTTGGTTTCACCTCTGATGTCGTGAATCCCTACCGCAACGGTATTCTGGGCAACTGGCGTGCGTATAAGTCGTATGCTTACCGCACGCAGCGTAATCAGAACGACAATATTCGTGAAGACGGTACTTATGCCGATTTCAATACGTTCGACTGGCGCAACCCCGCTGCAAGTCATCCGAACTGGATTCTGGCCAGCACGGTAACAATGTATTCGCCATTCGGTTTTGAGCTGGAAAACCGCGATCCGCTTGGTAATTACTCATCGGCCACCTACGAATACAATTCAAGCCTTGCCACGATGGTAGGTAGCAACGCCCGATACCGCGAAATTGGTTCTGACGGGTTTGAAGATTACCAGATGCTTAATTCATGCCTGACTGCTAACTCAGGAAGTTCTTTAGTGAATTATGACCATTGGGGTTTTGGCGGGTTTATTAGTAAACTCAAAACCAATGAGCATCATACGGGCCGTTACAGCCTTGAACTTCTGAATGGTGAAAGTGCGGAAAACAACTATAACGTGTTCTCCGGTACAGAGTACGATGCCATTATGGATCCGCTGCGTATGTATCAGCTTACCTGGAATGACCTTGTTTCTACCACCATGCCGCTTAATAACCCCTACTGTACGGGTAAAGTGGCTTACACTCCCGGAAAAACATACGTAGTAAGCGGCTGGGTAAAACAAACCGGTAGTCCGCTGCCGGTGAACACCGCTTCGAATTATACCTCCGGACAAATTCAGGTACAATTCTACAACGGCGCTTCGTTGGTTTCTACCCAAACTATTTCGGCCAACGACAATACCATTATCGACGGCTGGCAGCGTTTGCAAGGGACATTTACTGTACCCGCCAGCGGGGTAACTGCAGTGAAGGTTGTACTGCGCAATACGGCTACAATGCTAAACACTCCGGTGTATTTCGACGATTTGCGTGTACATCCGTTCGACGGGCAGGCCAAAACGTTTGTATATGACCAGACCACACTCAAACTGATGGCCGAACTCGACGAGAACAACTATGCTACGTTCTACAACTACGACGACGAAGGTCATCTGGTGAAAGTGCGTAAGGAAACCCGCGAAGGTATCAAGACATTGAAAGAAGGTCGTATTAACACCCGCACAAACTACTAATATGCAAACGCACACGATTAAGACCGTTTTGCTGGCCGCAGTGTTATTGCTGTGTTCGGGTGTACGTGCTGCCAATGGTGAGCTTTCACGAATTTCGCAGGCTTATCAGAAAGCGGAGTATTTATCCATGTCTGTAAATGTGCGCATTTACGAAACGGCACAGGACAAGGAAGGCACGGTGTTCGGTAAAGGCACCATGCACCGTTCGGGCGGCAATTATTACAGCAAGTTCAATGCTACTGAAACGCTCATCAATGGCGATTGTTCGATAATTGCCGACCATCAGCGCAAGGAAATCATTTGTCTGCCTGCCGCCGATAAAGCAGTCCGCAAGCCCAAACAGCAATTGTTTAATGTGGATTCGCTGCTGGCGGCCAATGATTCGGTGGTGCGTCGTGGATTTTCAGGTTCGCTGATTCATTATACTATTTATACCCAATCGGCCGACATTAAACGCATTGAAGTGTATGCCGATACCAACGATTATTTCATCCGTAAACTGGAATATTATTATCCGCCTTCGGACGATGAAAATGATTACGGCGTATATAAAGCGGTAATCGTGTATTCGGGAATCTCTACCACCAAACCGGCGTCGAATGTATTTGACGAAAAAAAGTTTGTGGTTAAGAAAAGTGGTTCATGGACTGCTTCACCGGCTTATCAATCCTATCATCTCATTATCGAATAATACCCCACCCCATGATGAAGCGCATTGCCCTTTTGCTGATTCTTGTAATGGCCACCCTTAGCAGTGTACACGCCGCGGTAGAAACCCGCTCGGCCCGGCTGTTTGGTGACCAGATCATAAACAACGCCGTACTGAATGTGCAGGATGATAAGTACGTATGTACGAGTAATCCCAGCACCTGTACGCCGGATTTTGTGAACCTGAGCACAGAAAACTACATACAGATGCGCTGGACGGGCGGAGCGCGGAGTTATTTTGGCGCTGTGCAAACGCTTGATGTGACCGGTACCTTAGTGCGCTACACTGCCGCAGGTGCAGTAATTGGTACACCGGAGGCTGTAGCCCTTCAGCTTGTACTCGACCCACAGGGCGGGGCGGTACATACCGATCTGGCCACTTATCGTTCGCCGGCACCGGGTTACCGCACCATTTTTACCGTTACCTCGGTGCAGATAAATGGTGTGAATGCCACGCTTCCGCAAGACATTATTATCGAAAGTTCGATTAAGACCACACGCTATTACAATTTCGATCAGGGCACTGCGCCTGTGCTGGGTTATGTGTATTCCTCTACCAACCGCACCTTAGACGTACACTGGAACTATGTGCCGGGCGCTGTAGAATACGACCTGGAATGGTACTTTGTGAATTACGAAAACCCCACAGCCGCCGTTACGCCCGACATGGATCAGTCAACCCGTGTTACGGTAAGTGAGCAGCATTATGTAATCAACACCATTTACGACAAAGGCACCGTGTTTTTGCGTGTGCGTGCCGTATTCCGTGGGGGGACCAACAATGATGAGCGCCGCGAGAGTGTGTGGAGTAATCAGGATAGCCGCGATGTGGATAACCTTGATCCGTATCGCAACTGGACTTACAGTATCGCCTACGCCGAAGACGGCAAGCACAAAGAAGTGGTAAGCTATTTTGATGGAAGTGGCCGTAACCGGCAGAGCATTACCTTACTCAACTCGGAAAATGTGAGCCTTATCGGCGAGCAGTTTTACGACTACGAAGGCCGTGCGGCATTAAGCACACTTCCCGCGCCCTCGGTAAACTTCAGCAATAGTTTGAAGTTTTACGAGAGCTATACGCTCAATGCGGCCGGACAGCCGTTTACAAAGCAGGATTTTGACAAGGATGCGGCCTACAACAGCGCAGCCTGTTTGCCTTCGTCGGGGCCTCAGCTTTCGGCGCAGGCAGGTGCTTCGCGTTATTATTCGCCAAACAACAACCGCGCTGCGGCGGGCGATGCCTTTAACGTGGCGCTGCCTGATGCCAAAGAATATCCATACGTAATGATGGTATTCGACAAAGATGGCCGGGCTAAAATGCAGTCGGGCCCGGGTGTGGCGCACGCTATGGGAAGCGGACACGAAACACAACTCTATTACGCCCGCCCGATGCAAGACCGCATCGACCGCCTCTTTGGCACCGAAGCCGGTTATGCCGAGCATTACAGCGTAGAATACGTGCGCGATGCCAACGGACAACTCAGCGTAGTATATAAGGATCTAGCGGGCCGTGTAATTGCTACCGCCCTTACCGGCGAAAAGCCCGCCGCATTGGATGCCATTGCCAGTTACAACGGAGCCGGTACCCTGCTGCGCGAACACTTTGATGCCCTTAACAGCTACGATGTAAATACGGGCGGCATGGTGATGCAAAGTAACTACATGGTGGAACTGGCCAATGAAACACACAACTTCCATTATGAACTTACTCCTGCGCAATATGCCGCGCTTTGCGGGCTTGGTGAATTTGCGTGTAAATACAAACTACAGATCACCATTTTTGATGATTGTAATACGGCGATTCAGGACAACCAGAATCCGCATGTGGTGCATCAGACCTTTGCACACATTAACCCGAGCAATCTGGTGCATGATTTTACGGTTACTTTCCCGCACATCGGTATTTACCGGATTGAGAAAAAATTAGTGCTCGATGAAAGTGATTTGCAAACCTATCAGGCTGGTGTAATGCAGGCTTTGCCGGGCACCTGCGGGCATGATCTGGCGTGGTTTCAGGCGCAGTATGCGGCTACCATTGATCTAAGCGAGTGTCAGGGTATTGCAGCCTGCTCTACCTGGTGTGAAACGGAGGCCGACCGCCTGAACTTAACCGGCCAGCCGCGTATTGATTTTATTTACAACTGCCAGAGCGGTTGTGTGGAAACTTTGCCCAATACGTCGAACTGCGATGTATTGCTGAATCGGATGGCGGCCGATCTTTCGCCCGGCGGGCAGTATTTTGATAATATCAATGCCACCAATTCTACCATCAATAACAACTGGCTCATCAACAACCTCTGGGCCGATAACAACACAACAGCATGGACGGCTGCCAACTTCCGCGATGCCAATGGTAACCTGATTCAAAGCTGGGCCGCCTTGCGCAGCAGCGCACAGCCGGGCTTTGCCATGCAATCGTTCAGTTCGGGCATTACCACACTTACACAGGGAAGCGGCGGACATTTGTATGAGTTCCATCCCGAGTTCTGTCACTACGAATGGTGCATTAAAACCCAAACCAGCAAAGCGTATGATGCCCAACTGCTCATGGCTACCACGTTTGCACAGGCTACTGCGGCACCGCTCAACTTCAATACCGGAGGCAGTAACATTCTTGACGGCGATCCCTATTTTGCAGCCGGCGGCGAAGGTGCATCGCAATACAGCACCATGAACGGGCAACTGAGTACAATTTACAGCGCAGCCATTAACTACATTAACAGCACCGGTTGTACACTCACTTACACCACCGCCTGCAACGATTTGCTGTGGCAGACCTTCCGCCGCATGTACCTGCAGAAGAAATATGAGCTGATGGATCAGCGCAATGCAACCGCGTATGGCTGTACCCGCTATTGCGACAATACCACCCCGCCCGATGCAGTGGCCGACAACTGCAACAGCAATCCGGCTTACGTAATCGGCTTTGAGCTTCTGGCTCCCGACCTGATTACGCCTTTACAAAACATTGCCAACGATCCCGACCCCGTTACAGCCGCCACCAACTATGGTAACAGCCTGGTGGCCGCTCTTGATGTGTGCAAAACGGCTGCTTCTGCCTCGTTTGAAATTACCACCGTATCGGCTTCGGCCAATTACCAGCTGGGCATTACCATAAACAGCGTAAACATAACCGGCAGCATAAGCGGCAACTTTGCCACACCGGCCGATTTGAAAACCGCGTTGGTAGCCGCTATAAACAGCTACGTAAGCACACCCGACTATATTGCCGTGGACAATGGCGGGGGTAAGTTTTCGATTTTTGCCGGTGCTTCAGAAGGCACTGCGGCCAACGGACGTACCGTAGTATTTACTTCTTCTAACGGCACGGCTACCATTAACCACCTTATTACCGGCTGCGCTACTACCAGCAATTACCAGCTTTGCGGCGGCAGCAACGATGGACCCTGCCCCACCTACAACAACTGTTTCTGCGACAAGCTCACCGCGTTGGTGAGCCAGTGGAGCCTGCTCACACCCGCCGAACAGGCTAACTACGCCAGCCAGAACGCTTACATTGCAGCCGTACTTACGTCACAAACACTCGATCCGGTAACTAACCAAACCATTACGCCGGCCATTACGGCCGCACAGGTAGCCAACTGGCGCGCCAACTGCACCAACCTCGGTTACCCCGAAGGTGCAGCCGGACAAGCCGGCACCGTAGAACCCGTACCCGCACTTATTGACTGCAACCAGAACAGCCAGCCCTGCACCGACGATGCCAGCCTGATTGCCAACTGGAGCGCCCAGCAGGCCTACAACCAACAAAACCAGCAACTGCTGGCCGAGTTTACCGCCGGTTACCGCGCGGCCTGTTTTGAGGGCGTGTTTGCCGAAACCTTCTGGGTGGAACACCTCGACCGCGAACATCATTTTACACTCTACTACTACGACCAGTCGGGTGCACTTACCCGCACCGTGCCACCCAAAGGCGTGGATGTGCTTGATTTGAACGCCACCGTGGGTCCGCAAACCAAACGACAGCTTATAGCACAAGGTCGCCAAAACGGCACCAACAGTTTAGTGCCTGCGCACACCTTTGTGACCAAGTACAAATACGACAGCTACAACCAGCTTGTATGGCAAAGCACACCCGACGGCGGACAGAGTAATTTCTGGTACGACCAGTTGGGCCGCATCCGTGTATCGCAGAATGCCAAGCAGGCCGCTATGGGTATTACACAAGGCGGCAACTGGTACAGCTACACCACCTACGATGCGCTGGGCCGCATGGTGGAAGTAGGCCAGTTAAAGAGCAACACCGCTATTACACAGCCTGTATTAGACAATGAAGCCAGCTACCTTGCCTGGGTAGCCGCCGCGCCTGTGCGCGAGCAGGTAACCAAAACCTATTACGATGCAGCCATGGCCGGCAACCCCGTAGCGGGGCAGTTTGCGGGCGGACAGCAGTTTTTGCGCAAGCGCGTAGCTTCCGTAACCGTAGAACAGACTTACGACGGCAATGATCTTACCTACGATTATGCCACACACTACAGCTACGATGTACACGGCAATGTAAACGTACTCATACAGGAATACACCGATCTTGCCCGTTTGGACAACACAGCTACCAACCACTACCAACGCTACAAAAAAGTAGAATACAGTTACGATCTGGTGAGCGGCAATGTAAACGAAGTAGCCTACCAGAAAGGCCAGAACGATGAGTTCCGGCATAGATATTATTACGACGCAGACAACCGGGTAACCAACGTCTATACGAGCCGCAACGGCCACACCTGGGATCAGGATGCGAAGTATGATTTTTACCTGCACGGCCCCTTGGCGCGTACCGAAATTGGCGACCGCAAGGTGCAGGGCATGGATTACCTGTACACGATACAGGGCTGGGTGAAGGGCGTGAATGCCGCGCACCTGAACCGCACCAGCGATGTGGGTAATGATGCAAGCACGCTGGCCTGGAATGCCAACATGCCCAACCAGCACCAAATGACGGGTGCCGATGCGTACGGATTTATGCTGCACTACTTTAGCAGCTATACGGATGCGAACAGCGTGGTGCATAATGACTACGAGGCTGTACACAGCGACGGAGCGGCGGCATTGGCCGATTTTACGGCGAGTTTTGATGACCCTGCGCGCGACCTGTACAATGGTAACATTAAAGCAATGGGTGTGGCGTTGATGCAGCCCAATACCAATGCGTTACCCTCGGCCATGCCGCTGATGAAGAATGTTTACAAGTACGATCAGTTGAACCGTTTGCTGGAACATAAGGCATGGACGGAGACTACGGTTAGCCCCGGACCTACGGGTACTACGCAGTCTTATGCGGTGCTTACGCAGGATGCGAATGTGGGTAAGTCGGCGTATTACAACAAGTTTACGTACGATGCGGATGGGAATATTTTGACTCAGCAGCGTAATGGTACGGCCGCACTCTGGCAGATGGATAACCTGACGTATAACTACCAGAGCGGGACCAATAAGCTGACTTCGGTGAACGATGCGGTGGGTGGTGCGCAGTCGGCGAGTTATGAGGATGATTTGGAAAATCAGGCCGCGAATAACTATAGTTACGATCAAATTGGTAACTTAGTGAGCGATGCGAGCGAGGGAATTGCGAGCATTGAATGGAATGTGTATGGTAAAATTAAATCGATAACGCGCGTGAACGGTTTTAGCAAAACGGTGAACAGTGTGGTGACGTATCCTCCCGATCTGGAGTTTGGGTACGATGCCATGGGTCAGCGTGTGCTGAAGATTGTGAAGACGCGGGATGCGAATGGGTTGAAGCCACAGGCGGATTGGAAATACACGTATTATGTGCGTGATGCGGCGGGGAATGTGTTGACGACGTATAACCGCACGATAACGGTGGATCCGAACAATGCGGCGTACCGGATTGATAAGTACAAGGTGGAGGAGTGGACGATGTATGGTTCATCACGTATTGGCATTGTTGATCCTTCGGGTGAAGGGGTAACTGCGGCGGAGTTGAAGTTTGAGCCGGAGCAGAACAATACAATCAATGTAATATCGCGCACGGCTACGGCTATTGCTACTACCAGCTTGCTGCGCAAGGCTGGGGAGAAGGTGTATGAGTTGACGAACCATCTTAGTAATGTGCTGGTGACGGTGACTGATCGTTTGTTGCCTGTTCAAAATCCGAGTGCGATTGCACAAACGTTGTATTATAGTGCGGATGTGAAGTCGGCTACAGATTACTCAGCCTTTGGTGCGCCGTTGAGTGGGCGTGCTCATAATGCACCGGGGTATAAGTTTGGATTTAATGGTAAAGAAAGTGATGTGGAAATCAATGGATCTTTTGGTTCTACCTATGATTTGGGTGAACGAATCTTTAGTCCGTCATTAGGACGATTCTTTTCTACTGATCCATTGGAAAAAGTATATACCTCACAAAGCCCTTATGCGTATTGTACAAACTCTCCAATAGCAAGGGTGGATGTGAATGGAGCTGGCGATCCCTTGGGTTTTTCTAGTGATTTGAGACAGTCTGGTTCTGGAAATTCAATTCAGGCCAGAATGGAGTGGAAATTAGCAACTGAATCAGGTACACCAATGCCAGGAGAAACACCCGGTGATGGACAAGGCCCAGACCAAAGGGAGTTTATTATTTCTCATACTATTAGTGAAAAAGATTATTTCTTTACACAGCAATTATATTCAAGTACTGTATGGGGAAATAGCAACTATGAGAGACATACTCTCGCCTCTTGGAATGAAAGTCCAAGGTTGTCACGTGATGAAAAACTTATTTCTCAAACTATGACGCCATTGACATTTGATGTAGCTCGAATGGACTTAGGAGTGAGAATTACTAAAAATGCTGATGGAGCATGGGTTTTTGGTACCCGTTCTGATAAAAGTTGGATTTCAACCACATCATTTGTTGAATATCCATATCCTAGCCTTATGAATCATGTAGCAGCTATTTCAACTATTCACCTTCTGACAATTTCTCCAACTGATCCAACTGTTGCAAATTTAGTTGTAACAAGTTATTTTGCAGGTGATCCTGTACAACTTCAAATGGCTGTTTCTGCTGGTGGAATTTTTGGACTTGAATTTTCAACTTCTGGAGGTGTTGGACCAAAAGCAGGTTGGATAAGTCATACAGTTGAACTGCGAATAACTACAGATGCAAATAATGAACCACATTTAAAAATGACTTTGCTTTCAACTGTTACTAAGTCGTCTACTCTTAATGTTGAAGTAGAAGAAGCGACACCATTCAGTCGATCGGGACATGAAAAAGGTTTATTCGGTGATTTATTAGTTAAGCCCCAAGATTGGGTATTCGGAATTAAACTCCAAAATTCAACAGGAAAAAAAATTGAATAATATGAAGATTTTGTTCGCAGGTGTCTTTTGTGCAATTATATTTCTTAATTGCTCATCTATCGTAAGTGATAATGATGTCTTTATTAATGACTTGAAAGTTATTGAAAATTACATACAGTCTATTAAATCAGAAAAAGAAAGAGACCATTTACCTTGTCTTTTTCAAAATCGAGATGATATAGTCTCAGTTACATTATCATTTTATCCTAATGATACTACTCAGATTGAAAAATATTATATGTATTGTGAGAATAATAAGGAGGCTGAAATTTATTTTAGAGGTTGTTCTAAGTGTCTTAGTAATGAGATATATTTATCTGATTCAATCTCTTTATTAGGAAAAAAATTTCGATTAACTGAAATGGGCTTTTATTCTTCATGTGAAACTGATACTTCATGTCTAAGATTTAATGGGAGTTATTGTAACTCATTATTTGATGAATATACTTTGGAACGATTTGATTACAAGAATGAAATTTCATTAGTTTACTTAAGAATCCTTTATTTAAGAAATAATACAGTAAGAACACGAGCATCAAATTAGGGCGAGTCGAGTCGTGCGTCAAATTAGCGCACGGAACAATAATAAACTGAATTCCAGTTCATTGACATCTTAGAGGCGAGTAATAACACCCAATTTAAGGTGGCTCACAATATGGCACTTTTCTCAAACGCTTTTCTAAAGCGATTTTGAGAGGGTGCTTCTCAAAGCAGTGCATCAAATTAGCGCATGATGAAAATGAACTGTCTAAAATGCTCGCAATCCCTTATTCGTCGTGGCTTCCAAGCCAATGGTACTCAGCGGTATTTCTGTAAATCCTGCAAGCTATATTGTCAGGCCACATATAAATACAAAGCCTGCGAGCCAAATACAAACAGTCAGATCAGCAAATGGCTAAAAGTTGGTGGCACACTTCGTCAAACAGCAAAAGCTCTGGGAATTGCGTTCAACACATTTCAAAAACGAACATTGACTATTGCAAGGACATTGAAAAACCCAATCCCTGATAAAACAGGGGACACTTATGAAATAGACGAACTAAAAACTCATGCGGGAGTACCTAAAAAAGAGTGCTGGTTGCTTTCGGCGTTTAACCGAAGAACCAAACAAATTTCGGCAGTAAGTCTGGGAAGCAGGTGCAAAGAGGATTTTCGAGGGTTAATCAATTACATTTTAAAAGTGTCGCCAAAGAGAATTTACACCGACGGGTTACCTACTTATGAAAGTCTGATTCCGAAAACCATTCATAATATAGCAAAGAAATTGCTTTCTCGCATTGAACGGCATCATTTGAATTTACGCATACACATTGCCAGTTTGCGACGCGATGAAGTTTGTAGTGCGAAAAGCCTGAATCATTTGCTGGCGAGAGTGAAAATATATTGTTGGAGTTGAGTGTTTTTGTGTAGGTTATTCGGATAAAAGTATTATATTATACTGTATAATTATGCTCTTTAACATGCTGGATATTTATTGAGCCAAACGGTATGAATAACTAGCCCCGGCTGTAGTGGAAACCCCGCAGGGAGAAAAATGCTTTAGCGATGTACATCCTCCCGAGGAGTTGTAACGGAAGACGGGAGCGGACGGTATTTTAGTGTGACAATAAGATCGCTTCTATTGCTTTTTGAAAATACCAGTACTACCTGCACGGCCCGCTGGGCCGCACCGAGCTTGGTGAGAAGCAGGTGCAAGGCACCGATTATGTGTTTACGATCCAGGGCTGGATCAAGGGTGTGAACAGCAATGTGCTGGACAGAGACAAGGACATCGGCAAAGACGGCCATAACACCAATGCCACCAACTACATTGCCAGCCAGCAAGGTATCCACAGCAACACCGCAATTGATGCGTTCGGGTTTACGTTGGATTATTTCTGGAACAACAGCACGAACAAGAAGGATTACAAACCGATCAATACGAATGCACAGAGCCTTTATAACGATGCGCCGAACGCGACGCGCTCTCCACGAGACCTGCGGTAAAACCCTACGAATATTCGTAGTTGCTGATTTTCAGCACATTTAATAAAACTTCAAAGCCGATCAAAATAGATCGGCTTTACAATTCAAAAAGTTCTTTGACTTACTGGAAAATCTACTTTAAAAAAACGTCTCTCGGAAAAACTGGTTGTTCGCTCGTTGAACTTACATTTTCGCACATCCAATACCTTTGAGGCAACTTACTGAACGGTTTTCTTCCAGTCTGATTGCTCTGGCTTCAGCCATTTGCGTTGTAAATCGCTTACGATCAGGTTTAGCACCGTGCAATACTTCCCAACATGAGTAGCCGTAATGGTCAATCGGAAACTTCTCATGGTTCATATAATGCACAAAGTCCTGCAACCGCTTCACCAAATCGACCAAATCACGAGGAACACCAAATCGCAAACGATATTCATTCTTGAGCGTATGATGAATGCTTTCTGACATTGAGTTTGAACGTACATCAATTCCCGAAGTCAGTTTACGAACTTCGGGTACTACTTGCTGGGCAATCCACACCAATAGTTCGCCTTTGTTTTCAGAACCACCGTCGGAAACAATAGAAACGTGCTTCACGTAGTCGCCAATTTGATAAGCAGAAAACGTTTGTGCAAACAGATCTCTGATAAATACCGAGGCAGCAGACGGGAGAACAGCGAAGTTTAGAATAGCCCTCGAATAATTATCCTTGATAAAAGCGACTTTTTGTTTGCCTGTTTCGGTGATGATCTCGGTAATATCAACGTGCAGCATTTCAAACGGAAAAGCTGCTCTCAAAATCTGTCGAATATGTTTGGCCTTTTGTTCCCGGGTAATTTTCGGAATATACTTGTAAAACGTACTGAGCGAACAAAATAATTTCCCGGCACGAAGTAATTGGAAAAACACCGTAGAAAGTGGCAATCTGAAATTAGCCGGATCGTTTACGGCATTATCAATTACCTGCACTTCGCGCAACGAAAGCTGTTGTGGGTATTGCCAAAAACATCTTCGTGTACGTGAGCGCATACACACCAATTCATTTCGCAGCCGATAGTACGTATCGCTGCTGATATTCATAATACGTGCGGCGACTTCAACAGACACATAATTACAGATCGAATCAACTGATTGTACAAGTAGTTCTGCAATCTGTTTTTTGAATTGAGCCGGCCGTTCGCGGAATAATTTTTGAACTTGCGTAAACACAGAATGAATGCGGCACACAAAGCGGCATACTTTGAAAACTAATTTGCTTGTATAAACGGCTTTGATGTCGGCATTGCGCAAAAGATAATCCTCAACGACTTCAAAACCGAACTGTTTTTCTTGTTCGAGATGTTTCCAATAGGTGCGTGTGGAATATGGGATTTGTTTCAGTACGTGTGCGTCGATTAGCTGCAAGTGAAACAGCACAATGAGCATGGGGTGATAACTTCGCTTTTGCATTGGGGTTATGAGTTGTGACGAATAAAGGTATTTTGAAACACCAAACGGTTTGATAAATTAGCCCGGATTGCAGCGGAAACCCCGCAGGTGTAGTTTGTATTCGTTACTAACAAACTCCCGAGGAGTTGCAGCGGAAAGCCGGAGTGAATAGTAATTAATTGCACATTACTTCCGCTCCAATCAACAGAACCGAGCTTGGCGAGAAGCAGGTGCAGGGCACGGATTATGTGTTTACGATCCAGGGCTGGATCAAGGGTGTGAACAGCAATGTGCTGGACAGAGACAAGGACATCGGCAAAGACGGACACAACACGAATGCGACCAACTACATAGCCAGTCAGCAGGGCATCCACAGCAACTTTGGAACCGATGCGTTCGGATTTACGCTGGATTACTTCTGGAACAACGCCACCGGTAAGCGCGATTATAAACCGATCAACACGAATGTACAGAGTCTATACAACGATGCGCCGAACGCGACCAGCGGGGTGAACGACCTGTATAACGGCAACATCAAGGGCATGGCGGTGGCCTTGCAAAAGCCCAATGGTGCTGCCTTGCCGCAAAACCTGGGGCTGGTATATAATCAGTACAAGGAAGTTTATCCCGACGAATGGAGGGAATCAGCTCAACCGTATTACCCTGCATCAGGCCTACACGGGCACGAGCACAACCGCGTATGCTTCGTTGAGCAACACGAACGAGTACCGCAACGTGTTCAGTTACGATGCCAACGGAAATATCATTACCCAACTCAGAAACGGCACCAATGCCTCAGGCCTGAGCATGGATAACCTGCAGTACTGGTACTACACCAACACCGGCAGCACCTACAACCCGGCCACCGCTACACCGACCAATGCGACCAACAAATTAGCCTACGTGGACGACTCCGGCACCCCGGGCAACTACACGGATGATCTGGAAGACCACAGCGCCGGCAATTACACCTACGATGCCACCGGGCAGCTCACCAGCGATGCGGCGGAGCAGATCGCGAATATCTCGTGGACGGTGTACGGAAAGATTGCGAATATTACCAGAACTGCCGGCAGTACGAAAAAAGAACTTACCTTTAAGTATGATGCGCTCGGCCAGCGGGTAATGAAGCTGGCCAAAGACCGCGATGTACCCGGGGTGATGACACAGGAACACTGGACATACACGTATTATGTGCGCGATGCGCAGGGTAATGTGATGGCTACCTACAAGCGTAGCCTCACGGCGGATATCAATACCCAGCTGGCTACCGATAAGCTGGTGTTGGAAGAGTCGCATCTTTATGGCAGTTCGCGCCTCGGCATCGATGACCGGGAAACGGAAAACATTAACGCTACGAATACCTTTGCGTGGAGTGGGAACTACACGGCTGAAGGAGAATTAATCCCCAACACTGTGCCTACGCAAGCCAAGATGGCGGCGGTGAATACACAGACACCCAAACGCAAGCTGGGACTGAAAATGTATGAGTTATCCAACCATCTTGGTAATGTGTTGGTGACCGTGTCTGATAGGAAACTCACCAAGCAACTTGGTTCTACTGCTAATGTGGAATACTACATGGCGGATGTGCGGTCGACTTCTGATTATAGTGCCTTTGGCGCGCCGTTGGCGGGACGAACATTTACTTCTGCTTCCGGGAAGTATCGGTATGATTTTAATGGCAAAGAAACCGATACTGAAAGCGATCTGCAGGACTATGGAATGCGGATTTATAATGCGCGGTTAGGGAAGTTTTTGAGTGTTGATCCGTTGACTAAACAATATCCTATGTTGACTCCGTATCAATTTGCGAGTAATACCCCAATAAGAGCGATTGATCTTGATGGGTTAGAAAAGTTTACCGTAACCGGGAACACAATTATAATACACATGAAATATGCTGCTTTTTCAAACCGATCAGGAGGAGGGAATGTACCAACTAATTTAGATGTCAAAAAACTTTCACAAGAACATTGGGAACAATATAATCAGCTTCTTAATTCAGTTGACTGGAATTTACTTATTACTACAGATCCTGAAGGTAATGTTACTGCAGTATCAGGAGGAGCGGGAGCAGGAACTCCTTATAAAATACAGTTTGATGTTCAAGTTGAAGTATTTACAGATGAAAATAGTGAAGAATATAAAAAATATCAACAAGATGATGCATTTTCCGGCGTTTATTTATTTGGTGAAGCAACTTTTAATCAAGCCTCTCATGATTTTTCACAGTCAACAGAAGAGCAGGCCAACACTCAATCAATTGGGAATAATAAAGAAGCAGTTTTTTTCAAAAATGCAGGGGCTTTTACTGCTGAAAATGAAGTACATGAGTCTGGTCACGTGTTAGGGTTGGGGCATTTTGGCATTGAACCATCATTTCAACAGATATCAAATGGATTAGCCGGAGGATATTTGGATCCAATCTATGGAAAAACAATTACTACCCAAAACGGAGAAATATATGATTCTAAAGGAATGATGAAGTATTCAAATAATACGCTAGACCTACCAAAATACACACAAGTATATAATATATTGAATAGTAGTCCCGGTACAGTAGAAAAAAAATCTTCGAATAATGAAGCACAAAAACCAAAGACTACAACAAAACCTAAATAATATGCTATTTAACCGGTCAATATTTAGTGCGATTTTTATTATCATAATTTGTTGTGCCTTTAAATCAGATAGTCATGACAATAAACTAAAGTCAATTAAAACAACGGGTTATATTGTTGTATATGTTCAGTTAAATAACACTGAAAATCAAGTGGATTATAAATTGCCAAACTACACTACTAAAATTTATTTTCAAAAAAACTTAGAAAAATCTCTTTCTATTATGAATTATCTATCATTGATAAAAAATCAAATTTATGTTGAGCACGTAAGTGGTTATCCATCTCCTGATAGTGTTTTTTATAATGAAGTTTATTCTATGTATCATCTTCGAAGTAATTCTGATTATTCTAATCAGACTAAAGAATGGTTAAAGAAACGAGGATATCCTAATAATCAATATCTGGTTTCTTCAGAAGAGGATCTAACAACTCTTTTTTCTAATGAAATTGACACTACAGTAAAAAAAACAAATCAAACTAGTTTTTCAATTTTATATCGTGTAAGTATCGATGGGTTATTTCTTTCGGGAAAGGACTTTCTTAACCCTAAACGTTCTACAATTTATCCTAACTATTCGGGGTCTATTTTTTGTGTTAAAAAAAGCATAAAAATAAATTATTTATTTTCGGCGCCAAATTTCTGGAAATAAGGAATCGTGAGCGCGCTGGTCATGTTCAAAATGGGGTCATGTTCAATCTGTCACCTGCGCTTAAACAAAAGTCAAAAACAAGACTTAATCTCTTGAAAAACAGAATATAGTACGAATGTAATATTCACACGAAACGGGGCGCGCTCTCCACGAGACCTGGGGTAAAACCCTACGAATATTCGTAGTTGCTGATTTGCAGCGCATTCAATAAAAAAAACAAAGCCGATCAAAATAGATCGGCTTTGAAGTTCAAAAAAGTTCTTATGAAGCCTTCCCCAAATCAGCTACGCCGATAAATATAGAGAAGATTGATTTGATTGTTTCATGTCAGGTAAAAAAGTAGGGAACAAATCTTCGGAGAATAGTGCATAATGGATCTTTCCATATCTGCGTAAGAACTCGCGTGGTGTAAGATTGTTCAGCGATTCATGTGGGCGTTCGTTATTGTACATCCACATCCATTGATGGGCAAATTCCTGCGCTTGTTCCACATTATCGAACAGATGGCGGTCAAGAATATCCTCGCGGAAGGTTCGGTTAAATCGTTCTACATAACCATTTTCAGAAGGTTTTCCTTTGCGGATAAACACCAGCTCAATGCGACGCGTTGGATGACTGCACCATTCAGCCAGTGCTGAAGCAATGAACTCCGGCCCATTATCCACACGTATGCGCTCGGGTTTTCCCCGCCAATCGATCAGTTGCTCCAGTTCACGAATAACGCGTTCACTGGTGATGCTGTATGCCACAGTGATATTGAGTGCTTCGCGGTTAAAATCGTCGATTACGTTGAACGTGCGGAACGATTTTCCGGTAAACAATCCATCATGCATAAAATCCATGCTCCAGTGAAGGTTGGGTATTAATGGCTGCACCAGCGGCTCGCGCACACGTTGTGGAATACGTTTGCGGGTGCGACGACGAAGATTTAATCTTAGCTGTTTGTAAATGCGGTACAGGCGTTTATGATTGACAATAATACCCATTGAACGAAGCTTATGAAACAATTTCCAGAAGCCCCAGGTGGGATAACGCTCTGCCAGTTCAGTTAATCGGCTGTAAAGCGTTGTGTCATTTTCTTTTTCTACTTATTCATAGTAGTAAACCGAAGTGCTCAGATTGAACAAAATGCAGGCCTGACGAAGACTCAGTGCGGGATGCTTGATCAGTGAGTGTGCTATAAACTCCCGCTTCTGATCAGGCCCTACAACTTTTTTTCGATTACATCTTTCAGCACGGTGATGTGTAAGGTCTGCTCGGCAACAATGCGTTTGTACTGTGCTAGTTCGGCTTCAAGTTCTTTGATACGCTTAAGTTCGTTCACACTCAGACCAGAATATTTACGCTGCCATTGGTAAAACGTGGGCTGGCTGATGCCGTGCTGACGACATAAATCCACAACTTTTACACCTTTTTTGTGCTCTTCCAGTATCGATACGATCTGGCTCTCGGTGAATTTTGATTTTTTCATACGCTCTGCGAAAGTTAGTAGTTTTGAGCGTAGCGGTTTTAAGGGAAGGCTTCACCTGCATAATATTCTCGAACAGATTAGCATCCAATACATCCTGCCTGAATGACTTGTTAAATCGTTCAATCAGCCCATTCTGCATCGGTCTTCCGGGTTGAATAAACTGTAGCTGAATCCCCTTTTCCAGGCTCCATTCATGCAGGCGCAGCGAGATAAATTCCGGGCCATTATCTACACGGATGGTTTTGGGTTTACCACGTTCCAGAATAGTGCGATCCACAATCTGCACTAACCTGTCTGCGCTGATACTGAAGTAAGGCGCTGTCTTCATCAGTTCTCGATTGTAATCATCGATAATATTTACCACTCTGAATCGACGGCCATTGATCAGGCTGTCGTGCATAAAATCCATTGACCAGGTTTGATTAGGAAGATTTGGAATGAGTAAGGGCATTTTGATGCGTGCAGGCAAACGCTTGCGTGTGCGTTTGCGCTTGTGCAGGTTCATGAGTTTGTACACCCGAGCTATGCGCTTACGATTCCAGCAGATGCCTTCATTGCGTATGCGGGCATAGAGTTTATCTTGGCCTTCCATGGGCTTTGCGCTCGCTAATGAAGCCAGTTTTTCTATTACTTCGCTGTCATCTTTGCGATGCACGTAATAGTACATCGAGCGGGAAAGGTTCACTAATTTGCAAGCCCTGATAAGGCTATAACGGTGATGTTCATAGATATACACCACCATGTTTTTGCGCTCACAGGGCTTTAGAACTTTTTTGACAATACGTCTTTGAGGACTTTATTGTCCATCGCCAGATCGGCATACATCTTCTGCAACTGGCTGTATTTCTGCTCAAGTTCGCGTAAACGATGGAGGTCTTCCGACTCCATGCCGCCATACTTTTTATTCCAGTTGTGAAGCGTTTGCACACTAATACCCAGCTCGCGGCATAGGTCGGCGGAACTTTTTCCGGCTTGGTACTCTTTGAGCGCAGAAAGGATCTGCGACTGGCTGAAACGTGATTTTTTCATGATTGAACAGGTTTAAAGTTAAGTATTTCAACTTTTGCCTGTCCGAAGTTTGGGGGAGGTTACAAATACAATAAAGATCGTTTCGGGTTAATAAAATTGGACAGTTTATTCGCTGGACTCTAACCCCAAGTTAACCTGGACGATCTTTACCTTTAATCTTAACCCACCCGGTACAAATAATCCGGAAGCATGAAATCGTACTGCTCCCCGGCAGCAAGCGCATCCAAAAACTGATCGTAAACAATCATCTCAAAACCATTGGGCTGCCACTCACAGCCATTGGCTCCGGTCCGTAAATTCTCAATATGTTCTGCTCGGTCAGTAAATACACGACTGTGATCAATACCACGATTAGATGCATATCCAAGAAGAATACGGAAGAGTGCTACATTTCGTGGGCTCACTTGTGAATTGACGCTGAGACGGCTATAATACACTCGCTGTTTTTGCATTTCATCAAACAACTGAGCGTGATCATCAAGTGCTATAAGACAAAGTGCATGTAAGCCGCGAACTGCCAGATTGAAGCCAGTTTTATTTTGCCGCGGGAGTATGGTTATATCATTTAAAACTGAAATTGCGCCCTGATAGTTTCCTTCAGCTACACTAGAAGATGCGATGGAATAACGGAGAATATCCTTATAATTTTCATCGTAGTTACCATTAGGATGTTTGATAACCATTTTATAAATTAATGAAGCCTCTTTATACTTTCCGCTGTAAAAAAGTGCATCAGCTTCTAGTTTTTTAGCGACCAGCCAATTGAAGTTTTCAGCTTTTATTTGTTGCGATGCACTCTGAGCCGCTTTAAGTGCGGCATCAAAATGTCCTGCAAAAAGCAAATTGTCGGCTTGTAATAGGCGTACACTTATTTTTAGGTGAGGAAGATTGAGTGCTTTTTCTTTTTCAACTAGTTGCCAAGCTTCAGATAATAGTTCTGATGATTTATCCCAATGCTTTTGTTGACTATGCAAATCAGCTTGAAGAAGAAAACGATAGAAGCGGATTGTTTTGGACTTTGATTCTTTTTCGAGTTCAAAAATTTTAGATATAGCTAGGTCGTGCCACTCGAATTCTTTTTCATTTGTTTTTCTTTGTCTATGACCAGCTTCTTCTCTTAATCGGCTAGCCAGCAATACGCCATCTTCTGCTTTTCTTGTATTTTCTATTTGACTACTTACACTTGAATATTCCTCTGATGTTAACCTCAAACTCAGATTTTGCCGGGCTATCATTAAAGCACGACTTAATTCGCCATATAGTTCATATTTTTCGGCTTGAGCAATAACTCTTTGAAGCAACCACGTAGCCATGCTATCAGACATTTGCCAGATAATATCAGCGGCGTCTAATTTTTGCTTTAAAGTTGCTCTTACTTGCGTTCGTTCGCTAAATCTTCCGGCGCGTTGTGTGTACCAATCGGTATTCATAGCATGAATTACCTTCTCCCGTAACTCATAAACCCGCTTATTATAGTCATTGCCAAATTCATCTGCAGTAATTCTTTCTAATTCAGTAGGGGGAATTGTAGGTCTTTCAATCATAAAGTCAAGAAGCTGTGATAATACAGTTTCTCCATCCCTCATCATATTCAGGTAACGTCTTATAACAATTATATCTCCTTGCTGTTGACTTCGAAGCAGGAGTAAAAGCATATGGAACGCTGAAATATCAGTCTCAATAAATGACCTAAATTTCCTCACGTAAATGATTTCTGGTTTTTTGTACCTCAAATGTAATAGTTCTTCTAAAAAATATCATGGTTTTTTGTATCGAACCAAATACAAAAACGCTATGGAACTCATATTGACACTTCTGAACATTGTAGTAAATACAAACGGCGACAGCAAATCGAAGCCCTGACCAACCTCAAACCGGAAACGAGCCTGCTAAAACAGGCTTTTTTTGTGCCCAAACGGGAGCCTTACTTCACCGCAGCAATGCGGCCTTTGCTTCCGCTCAGGAAAACCCGTTTGCCCCGACGTGCAGCTTTGGCGGCATGATAGCCGTTTTCACTCAGCTTTCGCCAGGTTTTACCGCCGTTTGTGGTGATGTCGGTGCCTTTGGGGCCGGTGGCTATTGCGGTTTTTCCGTTTAGCCAGCATACGCCTGAGCGGTAGCCGCCGGTGGGGGTTTTGGGGGCAATCCAGTGACGGCCGCCGTCAACAGTGTAAAAAACATGGTCGGTGCGGAGGCTGTCGTTGGTGTAATCGCCGCCTGTGATGATGCCCTGGCTGGCATTTCGCCAGGTCATGGCAAAGGTGCCGGTTCCGGGCTGGCCGTGCAGCATGGGGCAAGGGCGTTCGGTCCAGGTTTGGCCGTAATCGGTAGAGAGCCAGAGGCGGGCTTGTGTGCCGCCGGTGGCCAGCCAGAGTACGCCGCCCGGCAGGGCCTGCAAACTGCTGTTGCTGGCGGCAAAGGCAGCCTCGCCTTCAGCCGCAGCGGGGCATTGTGCCTGTGGCGCCTGCTGCCAGGTAAAACCACCGTCGAACGTATGCAGCAGCACAAAATGGCCGTTTACAGGATCGCCCAGCACTACACCGCGGTTTTTATTCCAGAATGCGGCTGCATCTAAGAAGTAAGCGGAGTCGGTATTGCTGTATCGCTCGCTCCAGGTGCGGCCACCATCCATTGTTCTGAGAATCACAGCCGGCGTGCCTGCACTCACCACCAGCGCATTAGCCAGATCGAACGCTACAATGCTTCGAAAATCGAGCGCGGTGTAGCCCGGAATCTGCTTAAACTCCCAATGCGCCCCGCCATCGCTGCTGCGGCCCACCGTGCCTTTACTTCCGGATGCCCAGATGATGCGGTCGCTAACGGGACAAATGCCGCGTAAACTGGCATCGGTGCCGGTGGTAAACGTGGTGAGCTGCTGCGCTGCCAATGGCGACGAAAGAAAAAGCAAAAAAGCAAGGCCGAAAATTTTCATACGCGAATGTAATGAGATCGGGGGAATGGGGAATAGGGGTGTCGTGTGTGAGAGGAAATCATGTGAAGGGGAATTTTAATGTGGAATGGGGGGATTTCGGTGGTGAATTCTGGTGGTGAATTTTGGTGGTGAATTTGGGTGGTGAATTTGGGTGGTGAATTTGGGTCGTGAGTTTCGGTGGTGAATTTGGGTTGTGAATTTGGGTTGTGAATTTCGGTGTTGAATTCCCGTGTTGAATTCCCGTGTTGAATCCTCGTAGCAGCGCGATGCATCGCGCTGCTACGGGAATCGGGAATCTGGGAAATGAGAATTCGGAAAACTCATTACTGATATATTAACTTTAATTTTGAGGTGGATTTTATTATTCACTTTTCATTATACACCTTACATTAAAAAAAATGGAATACAGACGTCTCGGCCGCAGCGGCCTTCAGGTGAGTGCACTTTCTTTTGGCTCGTGGGTAACTTTTGGCGCACAAATAGGCGACGATGTGGCCGAAAGCTGCATGAAACTGGCCTACGACAGCGGCATTAATTTTTTCGACAATGCCGAGGTGTATGCCGCCGGCAAATCGGAACTGGTGATGGGGCGCATTTTGCAAAAGATGCAGTGGGACCGCAGCAGCTATGTGTTATCGAGCAAAGTATTCTGGGGTGGCAAACTGCCCAACCAGATTGGTCTTAGCCGCAAGCATGTGGTGGAAGCCTGCCACGCGGCGCTGAAACGCCTGCAGGTGGATTATCTCGATTTATATTTCTGCCACCGCCCCGATCCGAACACGCCCGTTGCCGAAACCGTGCGCGCCATGCACGACCTGATTACACAGGGCAAAGTGCTGTACTGGGGCACATCAGAATGGAGCGCGGCACAACTGATGGAAGCGTTTGAAGTGGCGCGCACACAAAACCTGATTGCGCCCACCATGGAGCAGCCGCAGTACAACCTGTTCTGGCGCGAACGCTTTGAGAAAGAGTATGCGCCGGTGTTTGCGCAGCACGGTCTGGGCACTACCATCTGGTCGCCGCTTGCGTCGGGTCTGCTTACGGGTAAATACAACGATGCTGTGCCCGATGATACACGCATACACCGCCACGATTTAGGCTGGCTGAAGGAAAAAACCATTGGCAGCGAAAGCGGCGATAAGATTGAAAAATCGCGTAAGCTGGCCGTGCTGGCTGCAGAGCTTGGCGTTTCGCAGGCCTGCATGAGTATTGCGTGGTGTTTGAAAAACCCGAATGTAAGCACAGCCATTCTTGGGGCCTCGAAAGTGGGGCAGCTGGAGGAGAATTTAAAAGCGTTGGAGGCACTGCCGCTGCTTACTGATGAGGTGATGGGGAGGATTGAGGGGATTTTGGGAGCGTGAGGGGGCGTGTAGGTGAGTATGGGGGAGTGTGTGCGTGTGGGGTGTATTTTTTTGGGGGGATTGTGTAGGGGGATGTTTTGAGTGTGATTTGGGATGTCTAGGGATCTTGGGGCTTTGGTCGTGGGGCGCGAGCGTCGCGCCCTTACGGGGATCGTGGGGCTGGTGCCCTGCTGGGCGCTTCGTATCTGCTCTGTGGGGGGGATGCTTTGCGGGATGTGTGAGGTGGTGCGGAAAAAGTCTTACCTTTTTGCATGCGTTTTCTTTTTCTGGGTGTATGTTTTTTGGTGTGCTTGCGCACACAGGCACAGTATGTGTCTGATATGCAGCAACAGGCACAGCATTATGCGACGCTGGGTGTGCATGATGATTTTTTCTGGGATAGTCTTCGTGTAGCGGAGGGCGGCATGGCTGCGCCGGCTGCATTGGTTGCACCTCAGGCTTCGCAAAGCTGCACACTTACCCGCCGCGTGTTTGGCTGGCATCCGTATTGGGTGGGCAGTGTGTACACCAATTATCAGTGGAACCTGCTGAGTGATTTGTGCTACTTTGATTATGCCGTGAGCCCCACCACGGGCAACAATACAAACGCTTCTTTTCAGTGGAGCACGAGTGCTGCTGTTACGGCTGCCCTGAACAATAATGTGGATGTACACATATGCGCTACACTTTTTGGCAGTCACAGCACATTTTTAAACAGCACTACGGCCAAACAAACATTCATTACCAACATCATTAATTTGCTGCAGGCCCGTGGCGGAAAAGGCGTAAACATCGACTTTGAAGGCATGGCTTCGTCAGACAGGAATGCGTTTACTGCTTTTATCGCCCAGCTCAAAACGCAACTCACTGCGGCCATTCCCGGTTCGGAAGTGAGTATGGCGTTGTATGCGGTTGACTGGGGGAATGTGTTTGACATTGCTGCACTTACACCCAATGTGGATGCGTTTATTATTATGGGTTATGATTATTACTGGTCGGGAAGCACCACGGCCGGGCCCAACGATCCGCTGTATAATTTTCAAACCAGCTACAACTACACCCTTTCGCGTTCCATTACGTTTTATTTGCGGCAAGGCATGCCATCGGGGAAGTTGCTGCTTGGGTTGCCTTATTACGGACGTGAATGGGAAACTGTATCATCGGCTGTGCCGGCGGCTACCACAGGCAATTTCACGGCATCGCGCACGTATGAAGTGGTGCGCACCAACACAAACGGTTATTACTCCACCCAACTCTGGGAACCCAATAGCTTTACGCCATATTTCACCTATCAGCTTGCCGGAAACTGGCGCCAGTGTTTTATAAACGACGGCAACAGCATGCGCAGCCGTTTTGACATTGTAAACCAGCGCAACCTGGGCGGCATTGGCATCTGGGCGCTTGGCTACGACAATGGCTACATGGATTACTGGAACGCCATTGAAGACCGGCTGAGTACCTGTGCGGTTGTGGCGTGCAGCGATACACTCTGGGACATGGGCGGCCCGGCACGAAATTATTACGACGGTGAAAGTTATACATATACCATTGCTCCGGCCGGTGCTTACCGCGTGCAGCTTGCCTTTGGCAGTTTTGATGTGGAAGCAAACTACGATACACTTTTTCTGTATGACGGGCCAACCACCGCATCGCCGCTCATTGGCAGCTATACGGGCACAAACTCGCCGGGCACGGTGCAGTCAACCGGAAGCACGCTTACGTTGCGTTTCAAGTCAGACAATGCCACCACGCGGCCGGGCTACATGGCGGTGTGGAGCTGCCTTGCCGATACCATTGTGCCGCAAACTTCCATTGCGTTGCCGCCAGGCTGGATAACACAAAACTTTACGGCCACTTTTACGGATACCGATACGCAAAGCGGAATTGAAAAAGCATTTTATCAGGTAAGCGATTACAACGGCAGCGCGTGGCGCGCCAATGCGCAGCGCGGTTTCTTTAACGATGATTTTGTGACCCTGCATCCCGACTGGACCATTGCCACCGGCACATGGAACGTAAATGCGCAGGGACAACTTGTACAAAGCGATGAAGGTTTGACGAACACAAATATCTACGCCTCACTCACCCAAAATTTATCAAACCGCTACTGCTATCACTGGCAGGGGAAAATTACCGGTACAGGCAACAACCGCCGCGCCGGTTTTCACTTTGCTTCCGACAGCGGTGCGCTTGCCAATCGTGGCAATTCGTATTTCGTGTGGTTCAGACTTGATCAGGGTACAATTGAATTTTACAAAGTGGTGAATGATGTGTTTTCGTTGCAGCACACGGTAAGTTTTCCGCTCAGCAATAATGTGTGGTACGATTTTAAAGTGAGTTATGATCGTATGCTCGGCAAAATTGTGGTGTATGTGAATGACGGATTTGCGGGAAGCTGGACCGATACGCAACCCTACCAGAATGGCACATACATTTCGTTCCGCAGTGGCAATAGTAATTGGTCGATAGACAACTTCCGCGTGTACCGTTCGCGTGTGGCGAATGCGGGAACGGTGGTGAATGTGGGGAATTGTGCGGCGTGCGATTTGCGTTACCAGAGTATAAATCCGCTGGCCGCCGCAGGCCGTATCCGTTCGCTGAGCAACGATGTGGCGCTGAATTTATCGGCCGTGCGTGAAGATACCGTGCGCGTGGACTGGACACCACCGCAGCCGGTGAGCGTAAACGATGGTGCAGCGACGGATATTGATACCACGTTTATACTCACGCAGCTGGAAGCCAACTGGACAGCCGCAGCCGATCCGCATTCGGGCTTGCAGGTTTACGAGTATGCGTTTGGCACCACGCCCGGCGGCACCGATGTGGTGAGCTGGACGGTGCATAATTCCACCGCCGTGCAGCATGCACCGCTTGTACTTACGCCGGGGCAATGGTACTACGCAAGCGTGCGAAGTACAAACGGCGCAGGCCTGGTAAGCATGCCCGGCAGCAGCAACGGACAACTGGCCGAACTCAGCACCGCAGTGTGGCTTCCGCACGAAATAAAGGTGCAGGCTTATCCCAATCCGTTTACTGAGGTGCTATACCTGCAACTCAGTTTACCCGCTGCGGCAGTGGTTGAGGTGCGTGTGCGCGATGCAGCCGGCCGTGTAGTCATGCAGCAACCGCCGCAAATGCTGGCCGGCGGGCGGGTAGTGATGCCGTTGAATACATCGCCGCTGGCCGCAGGCATTTACACCGCTGAGATAAACTGTGGCGGTAAATTGCTGCAAATTCCGTTAATTCGCCACTGATGAAATTTTTGCTGCTGCTTTTTTCTGCCTTGCTTTCCTTACTGGCTGCTGCACAGTCGCCACTAATGGATCGTATGGGGCCGCCCGGTTCGCCGGTGTACACCGATTTGAAAATGGCCGCCCGCGAACCGGCACTGGTGTATAAAATGCAGCTCACCGGCCCGCTTACCGAAAAGCAGATTCGTCCGCTTGCAAAATTCCAGCAATTGCAGGGTCTGCAACTTTCGCAAAACAACTGGAGCGTGCTGCCTGTGCAGTTTTATTCGCTTGCCTCACTGCTTTACCTGCGCAGCGAAGGCAATGCACTGCGCACACTCAGCGACAGTACACCGCTGCCGGCGTCGCTGCGTTATGTGGAGCTGGCAGGCACAGCATTTGACACGCTGCCGGCAGCATTGGTCAATCAGGCTGCACTGTTTACACTTACACTTTCCCGAAACAGCGACACGCTGCATTTCCCTTCGCTGCAACACAAATGGCCGTATCTCAATGAACTGCATGTAATGAGTATGGCCACCGACAGTACGCTCTGGCACATCACCACGTTGAAGCGGCTTGAAAAACTCTCGCTTTACAATTGCAGTCTCAGTACGGTTAGTCCTGAAATTGGTTCGCTTCAAACACTACGCGAACTCAATCTCACGGGCAACAAACTCACCACATTACCTAAAGAAATTTATCAGCTCACACAGCTCAAACGCCTTGTGCTGCGAGGCAATCAGCTTACCCGGCTCAGCAGCCGCATTTGCTACCTCACCCGGCTCGAGGTGCTTGATTTGCGCGGCAATCCGATGACACTTTACGAAGTGGAATGTATAAAAGCCCTGCTGCCGCGTTGCGATGTGTTGTTTGACGGGAAGGAGTAGGAGAGAGGTTTGCGTTGCAATTGAATTTATTTAACTGCAATTTCACGCACTTCACCACTATCTTTGAGCGCCAAAACTGATTACATCACATGAAAACAGCACTCATCACCGGTTCTTCCAGCGGCATTGGCTTAGGCATTGCACGCGCATTTGCACAGGCCGGTTACCAGGTTGCATTGAACGGACTTGAAAAAAACGGCCCTGAAATTGCCGGTGCGCTTGCAACCGAATTTGGCGTGCGTGTAATTTTTTCTGATGCCAACCTGCTGCAGCCCGAAGCCATTGAAGCTTTTGTAAATCGTACCGAAACTGAACTCGGCCCGGTGGACGTGCTGGTGAACAATGCCGGAATGCAGTTTGTGGCACCCATCGACGAATTTCCGGTGCAGAAGTGGGATATGATTCTTGCACTCAATCTTACGGCTGCATTTCACACCACACGGCTGGTAATGCCCGGCATGAAAGCGCGCAAATGGGGACGCATCATTAACATTGCTTCTGCGCACGGACTTGTAGCTTCCGAATTCAAATCGGCTTATGTGGCGGCAAAGCACGGACTTGTGGGCTTTACCAAAGTAACCGCGCTTGAAGGTGCGCCGCACGGCATTACCGCCAATGCGGTTTGTCCCGGCTATGTAGATACGCCGCTTGTGCGCGGACAAATTGCCGATCAGGCCAAAACACACGGCATGAGTGAGGAAGAAGTAATCAGCAAAGTGATGCTGCAAAAACATGCAGTGAAAAAATTTGTGACTACCGATGCACTGGGTGCGCTTTGCGTGTTCCTCTGCACACCTGCGGCCGATTTAATGACGGGTACTGCACTGCCGGTTGATGGCGGGTGGAATGCACAGTAAAAAAGCCAGTTTGTATAATACTTCTAAATAATAATTACGATTAAATAGCTTTTAATAGCTGTGCGTATTCCGGGTAAGAAGATTCTGTTATATCTGCAATATAGGGGGCTTTCTGGAAATATTTAATAGCAATTTGTCCCAAAAAATAAATGTCTGGTTTGCCCAAATTGTTACGATGAGAGGAGTAGGAAAGTATATCCTGCATACATTTTCCCCACACTTTTATTTTAAGATTTTCATATTGCTCAATAGTAAATTGATGCGAGCCTAATTTTTTATGCTCAAGAATTTGAGCATCAATTTTTTTTAACTCTTCAATAAGATTGAGTAGTCTGTTTAGCTTATCTTGCGAGTCCATGTATTAAAGTTAAGCAATTATTTCAATAAACCCCTTGTTAAGCTGTTTTCGTGCTCTGTTTGGTGCTGTTTTCGACCATTGATTTAACCAAAATATTGTATCGAGGTATGTGCTTTTGAAGGTCGGATGATTTTCGGGATATACTAAAACAATGTAAGCATCAATCGTTGGGAAAGTGCTGTTTTTCTGACATCCAAAATGACTTAACACATCCTTGTTCTCCTCAAAAAGTTGATGTTCAATAAATACACATAAGTCGATGTCTGATGGATTTGCTTTTTTTGTAGCGAAACTTCCATTTATCCAATACCTGAGTGGTTTCCGGCAAATTTTATTTAGTTCTGAAATATATGTCAGTAAATTTGCAAACAGCGATTTTCTATAAGTATTTGTAACAAAATGGCTCTCGATATCTGTAATAGTCATAAATATTGGTTCAGGAGGTTCCAGAAATCCTCTTGAATTAAATTTGATCAGTCTATTCATACTTTATTTAGTTATTTAAAAACCCTCGAACAACTAACGCTGCAACAGATGGAGTTGCGATGCCTTGAGCTGATTAGCGATAAAGCGGGTTTACCTTTGCATGAAATCGAGCCGTGGAAGAGTTTTACAAATGATATGGGGATGGATTAGATTGCACTCAGCAATTTCTGATACTCCGGGTCTGTAATCCAATCAGCCGTAGGTTGATCGGGCGTATTCTGAAAATATTTCTTTGCCAGAAGCCCGAGGAAATACGCATCCGCAACACCGTTTTTTGAGCGCACTAACTTAGCTTCTTCAAAAAACTGTCCAAGCAGTTTTACTTTATGGGTTTCGTATTGATTTATCATAATATTATCACTGTCCAAACGGCGATGTTCAGCAATAACCAAATCAATCTCTCTCAGATTATGGATGAGATTTTTTAACCGCCAGAATTTATCTTTCTTATCCATACTGCAAATTTATTCAATAATTTCTATAAATTCTTTCTTTAACTTTAAATTTTTCCTTCCCGGTCGGGTGTGCGTCCACCAATCGTACCAATATTTCTTATCCAGCTCGGTGATTTTAGCCGAAGGATGTGGTTGGGGATAGGTACGAATAAAGAACGCATCTACACCATATTCTTCTACCGACACGGGTGATTTGAAGCGTTCAAGTCTCATTTCGTGCTTTTCCAGCAGCTTGTAATCAAGAAATACGCAAATATCAATGTCGTTGGGATATCTTTCCTGAGAGGTAAAACTCCCGTCAATCCAGAGTGTAAATGGCTGGTTGCAGATTTTTTTCAGTCCAATAATGTAATTCTCAAACCCGCTGTAAATAAACTGTCGTGTGCCGGTTTGTACAAAGTAGTGTACAAACTCTTCCTGCGTGAGTGTAAATAATTTGGGTGGCTGAATCAATCCTCTGAAATCAAATCTGAACTTTTGTATCATATGCGCTTTGCAGCTCCATGTTAAATATAAATGCAGAAATCAAACAAACCACTCACACCCGCCAATAAACCGTATTTTTGCCACCTCACATTTCAATCCACCTCATGCCCAACAAACGCAAAGCCGTAAAACAGGTAGCCATTGCCCTTCAGGGTGGCGGTGCGCACGGCGCGTTTACCTGGGGCGTGCTCGACCGGTTGCTTGAAGTGCCTGAGCTGGTGGCCGAAGGTATTTGCGGCACCAGCGCAGGCGCGGTTAACGCGGTTACACTGGCTTACGGCCTGCACACCGGCGGTCCCGATAAAGCCAAAGAACTGCTCGAACAGCTTTGGCGCAAAGTGGCGCAGTACGGCAGCTTCCTTTTCAAGCCATCGCCGTGGGACAGAGGCATGAACTTTGGTGATCTTTACAACTCGCCCGGCTATCTTTTTTACAACGCCATTTCGCAATCGCTTTCGCCCTACCAGCTCAATCCGTTCAACTACAACCCGCTCAAGGATATTCTGAACGAACTTATCGATTTCCGCGAGCTGCAGCATTACAATACCAAGAAACTTTTTGTGTGCGCCACCAACGTAAAAACAAACCGCGCACGCGTGTTTCACAACCACGAAATTACGGTTGATGCCGTGCTGGCGTCCACCTGTTTACCCATGCTTTTTCAGGCCGTGGAAATAGAGGGCGAGCATTACTGGGATGGCGGCTACATGGGCAATCCTCCCCTCACACCGCTCATTTCCGAAACCGAAACGCACGATGTGCTGCTGGTGAAAATCAACTCCATCAACATTCACAAACTTCCCGTTACCGCGCGCGATATTACCGAACGTGCAAACGAAATCAGTTTCAACAGCAGCCTGATTAACGAAATGCACATGGTGCATTATCGCAACGAACTCCTGCGCCGTGGCATGACCTTGCCCGAACAGGACCGCGAAATTTTTGTGCATTGCATTTCCGGCTACTCCGCACTCGATCACCTCAGCTATTCAAGCAAACTCAATACCTCGTGGGAATTTCTGCAACACCTCAAAGCAGAAGGCCGCCGCATTGCCGATGAATGGCTCGAAACTGAATATGATCAGGTAGGGCTACGCTCCACGTTCGATATTCACGAACATTTCCTGAACCGTTATTAATAAAGGGATCAGGAGCGAACCGGAGAAGCAATAAATAACCTGCTGTACTGGCTTTCCGCTGCAAATCTCAGCAGGGTTATACCTGACAGGCAGTGTACACCTTCCGGGCTTTCCTCCCGCAATTTCTGCCGGAGCAATCCAGGCTGGTTATTCAAACCACCGGTGTTTCAAATTACCAGTTCCTTCAGCAATTCGCGCAAGGCGGCAATGGTATGCGGAATGGCTTCAAGATTGAGCGTGTGCCCCACCTTTGGCAGTACGGTAAATTTTGCACCGGCAATTGCATCGGCCACATGCCTGGCCACATCAGGCGGAATGAGTATGTCTTCTTCGCCCTGCACCACGCTTACCGGTGCAGCAATGCGTGCAAGCATGGGGCGGTAATCGCCACGCGTTTCGGTGGCCTGCATGAGGCGCAGCAGCCGCTCAGGCTCAAGGTTTGAGGCCACGCGGCTTTCTTTGAGCGTGGCAATGGGAATGAACGGATTGGCAAAGTAGCTTTTGCCAAGTACCGTGGGCAGCATTACATCCAGCATAAGCGGATATCCGCCTGCCAGCAATGCCGCTTTCCAGCTTTCGCCAATGGCTTCGAAATGCGGCGTACTGTGCGCAAATGTGGACAGAAGCAATGCTCCTGCACAGCGTGAACTATGGTTTACCAGTAAGTGCTGTGCCACCGCGCTGCCGTATGAAATACCTGTAATCACCGCTTTGCCGGCATTGAGGTGTGTAAGCAGCGCAGCCACATCGGCCGCATGCGCATCGAAACTCCTGAATCCGGCACTGCTGCCCGAACGGCCCTGATCAACCAGATCAATGAGAAGTACAGAATACTGCCCCGCAAATGCCGGTGCCACCGCCGTCCACGCCACCGTGCTTTGTGAAAGTCCGTTCAGAAAAACCAGTACACAGGCTGATTCGGGCACATAAGAAAATTCATAATAAAGTGTGATATCATTCTCAAGTTTATATTCCATACTTTTCTTACATTTAGCTTGATACGGAAAATTTGTGCTGTTTCGCAGCTGCAAATTTAACTATTCAAACCTGTTGCCATGAACGAAGCACACGCACGGCATTTGCTTGATATTTCTCCCCTGCCCACCATGCTGCTGGATAAGCATCTGGTGATACACTATGCAAACCATGCGGCAAAAGAGTTATTTGGTGATACAGTTGCAGGCCTTTCAATTACAAAGTTTACATCACCTGCACCGCTTCCCCGTATTCTTTTCGAGTCAACAGGAGTTAACCTCAACGTGGAACGCGGGGCCGACATCAGGCAGTTTATCAATGCAGCGGGTAATACATTTACGGCATCGGTCATTCAGGAGATGATTTCGGAGAATGAGATGGTGATGTATGTGCGTAACATTTCAGAACCCGTTGATTATTGGGGAAAGCTTCACCGGCAAAAAGACACGGAAGATGCGCTCACCCGTTCCACACTGCTTCAGAATGGCGATTTTCAATCGGCTTTGCACGAAATTGCAGCCCGGTCGGCGGAAACGTTGAGTGTGGAACGCGTAAACATCTGGCTTATCGAAGATGGGTTTTCAGCCATTCGCAGTATAATGAATTACGACCGGGAAACGAATCAGGCACTCGAAAATGTAATTCTCAGCCGTGAAGATCTTCCTCAGTATTTTCAGCTGCTTCAGTCGGAAGATATTATTGTAACAATTGATTCGGCAAACGACGAGCAGACAAGCGAACTGGCGGAAGGTTACATCAGAAAATTTGGTATCAAATCAATGCTTGATGTACCTGTGCGTGTGGCTGGCCAAATGGTGGGCCTGATTTGTTTTGAAGAGTTAAACCGCATGCGTTTCTGGGATGTTTCGGAGCAAAAATTTGCATTAACCATTGCCCAGCTTCTGGCGCAGGCCCTCGAAACGCACCGCCGCCGCGAGGCTCAGCTAAAACTGGAAGAAGCACTGGCCGAAAAGCAATTGCTGCTTCGCGAGGTAAATCATCGTGTGCGGAATAGTTTTAACCTGATCAGTGATATGATCCGGCTGAAAAAAGCGGATGCCCGTGATGAATATCACACCCGTCTTTTCGACGATCTGCAGGCGCGCATTGCCAGCCTTAATCAATTGCACCGGCAGCTTTATCAAAGCGATACGATTTCGCAAATCAACTTCCGCAATTTCCTTATTGATATGGCCGGAAGTATGAAACACCTCGCTTTTCGCGAAGATGCCGTACTTACTACACAAATAGATCACTGTCAGTTGCCGTTAAATAAGGCGATGCTTTGTGCCGTAATTATCAATGAACTGATGCTGAACAGCGCACAGCATGCCTTTTCTGCCGATCAGAAACCATTTACGGTACTCAAACTTGATAAACGCGGAAACTCGATTACGGTAACCGTGAAAGACAACGGAATCTGGCAACCGGCCGCCTTTGCCGAAGGTACCGGGCTGAAACTTGTAAATGAACTCAGTGAGCGGCTTTCGGCGAAACTTGAAATGAAAACGAACGAAGGAACCGAGTTCACCCTTACCTTTGATATATAATTTGGTAAAGATTATATGGAGGAAGACAATCTCCCCGCTAATTCTGATGCACAAACCAAACCACGCGGGAAGTGGAAAAAGTATGCAGCCATTGGCGCATTTCTGTTTTTCCTCATCAAGGGATTGTTGTGGCTTGCCGGCCTTTATTACGGCGCACAACTTTTCGGCTGCTGATTTATCCGGCGCCGGAACCTGATCATTCCGAACGTTAAATACGATTTACATTCATCACCGTTGCCTCGCCGCTTATTACCACATCGCCCGTGTTTTTGTCGGCAATTATGGTTTCTACTGTGGCGCGGTGTTTCTCGCGGTTTACTTCTTTCACCGTCATGCGCACTTCATAGTCAGTATCCACAAACATGGGGCGCATAAAAGCCATGCTCTGTTTCAGATAAATGGTGCCTTCGCCGGGAAACAAGGTGCCAAACACCTTCGAAAATACACTGCCTCCCAGAAAACCATGCATAATGGGGCGCTTAAACATGGTGGTGGCTGCATAAGCCTCGTCGAGATGCACCGGATTGCTGTCGCCGGTTACGGCTGCAAACTGTTCAACATCTTTTTGGGTAAAACGAAAGTCGTGTGTGTAAACGGTGCCGTTGTCGATGATCATAACTGTGCAGGTGTTTTAATTTTCAGCGAAAATAAATCATTCCGCCCAGCCCTGCTAATACGTGCGTTAAATTTCATCTGCCGGGTGTTAGCGGCGCGGATAAATTAACACCGAATCGGCGTGCTGCACTACTACAAGCGGCTTTTCTATGCGCATGTTACGTGCAAGCGAATCGACCGGTTTTTCAAACACTGTATTTTCATACGTAGCCAGCGCATAACTATGCAGCTGTTTCCCGTCAAACCAGATCAGCGCATCATCATCAATCTGAAACTGTTTTAATCCCGGCAGCGGCAGTTGCTTAGAATAGGTGCCAAATACATCAAACACCAGCACGCCTGTTTCCGGGTTATTCATAAACAGCCGGTTGTCTTTTTCAATAATGAAATTTGGACGGAGTTCGATGCCAAGTTGTTGTGAGAGATTTCCGGTGCGCTGTTCTACCTGAAGCTGACGGTTCAGGCGCAGCAGTTCGAAATTCTGCTGATCGTAAATCCACAGTCCGTTATCGTAAGAGGTGGCGGCCAGTGTGGTAAGCGGATAGCCAAGTGCTTCGAGCTGCACGGGTTCGCCATTCTGACTGAGCGTATTATCGAGAAAAATAATGCGCGAAAAGTCGCGGTAAAACAGCAGAATGCGCAGCGGATTGGTGGCATCGGCTGCAGTAATGGCGCCGAAGTTTTTGTTGCTGAATTCTTTCTGAAATGCGCCGCGCTGATCGAACTTGCGGATACGGTCGGCGCTAACGAGATACACATTACCGAGATTATCGGTAAGCAACTGGTCTGATTTTTCGCGGATCACAGCCAGCTGTTGCGGCCCGGCAGCAAGCAGGGGCAGAAGCAACAGCAGCAGTAAAGCGATTTTTTTCATGTGCATGAATGTGCAAAAACGATGCCGCTTACCGCGCGTTCCGGCAATGGGTAAGAATGGCATCGGCCACCTTGCGGTCGTTGGAAAGGCGTGGTACTTTATACTGGCCGCCCAGCTTGTTGTTATCGCGCAGCCAGTTGTAAAACGTGCCGCAGGGTAAAGATTGTATTACAGGCGGCTGCAAAATAAAATTACGGTAGCGTTTGGCTTCATAATCAGAGTTGGCTGCTTTCAGTGCATTGTCGAGTACTTCGGCAAAATAACCCTGTTCGGCAGGAGGCTGCGTAAACTCTATAAGCCATTCGTGCGCAGCTTGTTTGCCGTCTTTATCCATAAATAAAGGCGCCACAGTATATTCGCCCACCACAGCGCCTGTTTTTTCGCAGGCTGTTTGCAGTGCTTTTTCGGCATTACCTATCATTACCTCCTCGCCAAACACATTGATAAAATGTTTGGTGCGGCCGGTAATTTTAAACCGGTAAGGCAGCAAACTGGTAAACTCAATGGTATCGCCCACGCGGTAACGCCAGAGGCCGCCTGTTGTGCTTATGATTAAGGCATAGGGAATACCGGTTTGCACTTCGGCAAGCAGCACGGTTTTTCCGTCGGGTTTTTCCCACTCGCCTGGCGGCAAAAATTCATACACAATTCCGTAATCGAGCATGAGCAGCAGATCGCCGTTTTGCTCATCCTGTATGCCGAAGAAGCCTTCGGATGCATTGTACAATTCAAGCAGGTTTATATCGCGGCCAAGCAGTTCGGCAAACTGCGGCCGATAGGGGGCAAGGCTTACGCCGCCATGAAAATACACTTCGAGGTTAGGCCAGATTTCGGCAATTGTTTTTTTGCCGTTTATTTCCAGAATACGCCGCAGCAACACAAGCATCCATGAAGGCACACCCGCCAGGCTGGTTACGTTTTCCTTCATGGTAGAGCGGGCCATGAGTTCCAGCTTTTCTTCCCACTCGCTCATGAGTGCAATCTGTATCTGTGGCGCACGAAGCAATTCGGCCCAAAGCGGCAGGTTCTGAATAATAATGGCCGACACATCGCCATGATACGATTCATAATCCTCGTAAAAGTCGGTTTTGTGACTGCCGCCCAGCGCAAGGTTTTTTCCCGTAAAAAGCTGATGCTCGGGATAGGTGCTGCAATAAATAGACACCATGTCTTTGCCTCCCTTGTAGTGGCAGTCGTGCAGCGATTCTTCGGTAACCGGAATAAACTTGCTTTTATCGCCGGTAGTGCCCGACGATTTTGCAAACCACTTTACATCGGTAGGCCAGAGCAGATGCTGCTCACCGCGCCGCAGGCGTTCAATCCACGGCTTCAGATCGTCGTAGCCGTGCAGCGGCACACGTTCGCGGAACTGATCCATGTTTCGGATTTCAGCCATACCGTATTGCCGGCCAAATTCGGTTTCACGCCCCGAAAGCATCAGCTTGCGAAACCACTCGCCCTGCACATCGTGCGGATATTTGCGGAACAGATCAATCTGATGCATCCGCTTTACCATAAGCCAGGAAGCAATGGAATTGAAAAGTGCCATAGGTAAACCGGTTTCTGTGTAATGGTGATTGGGTAAACTTAATGAGTTTGCCGGGAATAAAAAATGAGTACAAGGCAGTAAACGGTGATTAAATGACTTATTAATGAAATAAATGCCGGAAAAGCTGAAAAGCTGCCATTTGTTTACCCTGTCGGGAGACAGGATAAACAGATGGCTTTACTTGAATAAGTTTATAACTTATTCAAGTATGGATGGCGTGTTTCAAGAAAAAAGTCGCAGACTTTTTAAGTGTTACGGAAAGTTTGTATCGGCAAAGCCGATGCAGACTTTCCGCATCTTCGCGGCAAATCAAAATTTCAGGAATTCAGCTTTTGGTCAATAATGGCAATCATTCCCGTTACATCATTTGGCGAAATAGAAATCATTTCCGTATCACGGCGGTTCCAGGTGAGCTGACGTTTTGCATAATTTCGTGTGTGCTGTTGGATCAGCAGAACAGCTTCTTCACGACTTATCTTTCCATCAAAATATTCAAACCATTCTTTGTATCCAACAGTTTGAAGTGCCTGCTCGTGTCGGTAAGGCAACATACTTCCGGCTTCGGCCTCAAAGCCTTCTTCAAGCATTTTCAGCGTGCGCTGGTTTACGCGTTCGTAAAGCGTTTCGCGCGGTAAATCCATGCCAAATTTCAGGTAAGGCCAGGGCAGCTGATCGGCATTGTTGCGGCGCAGGGCGGAGTAGGGCTTACCGGTGGTGAGGCAAACTTCAATAGCGCGGATGAGTCTTGCCGGATTGTTTACGTCCACCTGCGCAAAATACACAGGATCAAGTGCGTTGAGTTTTTGCTGAAGAGCAGTTATTCCATGGTTTTCAAACTCCTGCCGGAGCTGGTTTCGCACGGTTTCGTCGGCTTCGGGCAGTTCATCAAAGCCGTTTAGCACGGCATCAATGTACAGGCCTGAGCCGCCGGTGAGAATAACTACACGTTGTCTGGCAAAAAGTTGGGCAAGCAGCGCACGTACTTCACGGCTGTAGGTGCCGGCATCCACCGGTTCAGTGATGCTGCGGTTGCCCAGCCAGTGATGTACTACGCCCCGCCTTTCGGTTTCGTTTGGCGTTGCGGTGCCAATGGGAATTTCGCGGTAGAACTGCCGCGAATCGGCCGAAATTATTTCGGTGCCGTAATGCAGGGCAAGCTCAATGGCTGCTGCCGTTTTGCCCGATGCAGTGGGGCCGGCAATAACCACAAGCAGGTTGTTGTGCATGCAGCCGGCTTAATAATCGTCGTTTGAATCGCCACCGTCGAAACCGAAATCACCGCCTCCTTCTTCGCCACCCTCTTCACCTTCTTCCGATTCTTCCTCGCCGCCTTCTTCTCCTTCTTCACCAAACGCATCACTGTCGTGATCGTCGCCGAATTTTTCGTCGGCCACAAAGGCACGTTCCTTTTGCGGTTCATCCTCCTCATCCAGCATATCTTCATCGTCCTCGGCATCAGGCGGAGGAGTGGTCACTTTGTACTGCTTGGGTGCAGCACCAACCGATTTGCTCACTTTCGGATACGTCGTTCTGGCTTCATCTTCCAGAATGCGCACAAGCTCGATGCAGAATGTCCACAATGCCTGTGGATCAAAGAGATAAAGAATTTTTTGGTGTGGATCGTCGATGAAATCAGCGATACGCGCATCGCGCATGTTGATGGTTGCCGGCTTTTTCGGGCGGCGCCAGTCATCGTCATCGTCGTCGTCCTGCTGTTTGGGATTTAGCGCAATTTCGCGGCCTTTGCGCCAGTAATCATCGCTGATAAAAAAAGAAGCGTCTTTGGAATTATCAAATCCTACTGCTTCCTGTATGCAGCGGTGCAAATCGGCAAACGATTGTTTGGTTTGCACATCAATTTCACGATAAATGTCTTCCTGGTCTTCAAACCAGACGCGAAAACGGTAAACAGCCATAGCCCGATAAAAGATGTGGCCAAAAATACCGATTTAGCCAGTAATTGGAAAACCCGGTAATAATAAATCGCAGGTAAATTTAACTTTGCACCCCATGCACATCCATGAACACTACATGCAGCGTTGTTTCGAACTGGCCCACAGCGGTGCCGGTTTTGTGGCGCCAAACCCGCTTGTAGGCTCGGTTCTGGTGCATCAGGGGCAAATTATCGGCGAGGGTGCTCATCTTATGTATGGCGGTCCGCATGCCGAAGTGCACGCCATTAAGAATTGTGCCCACCCCGAATTTCTCAGCCAGTGTACGCTTTATGTGAACCTGGAGCCCTGTTCACATCATGGCAAAACGCCACCCTGCGCACATCTTATTGTGCAAAAGCAAATTCCGCGTGTAGTGGTGGGCAGTCTCGACAGCAATCCGCTGGTGAGTGGCCGTGGTATTCAGTATCTGCGTGATGCAGGAGTGGAAGTGATTTCGGGTGTGCTCGGAGCAGAAGCGCGCGAACTGAACCGCCGTTTTTACACCTGGCACGAGAAACGCCGTCCCTACATTATATTAAAATGGGCACAAACGGCCGATGGATTTATCGACCGGCGCCGCACGCCCGATGAGCCACGTGCCATTATTTCCTCGCCCGATTCGCACCGCCTGCTGCATACGTGGCGTGCCGAAGAAGCCGCCATACTTGTAGGCACACACACGGCGCTTTTCGACGATCCGCATTTAACCGTGCGTTTAGCCACCGGGCATCATCCGGTGCGGCTTGTGATCGACCGCCACAACCGCCTGCCCAATGCCCTGCGCGTATTCGACGGCTCTGCACCCACAATCGTGTTCAGTTATGCTGAAAACGAACGGCCCTATGCCGATACCGTTTTGCTTGAGCCCGGCAACAACGAGCTTGGGCAGCTGCTTCAGGTACTTTACGAACGCAGCCTGCAATCGGTACTGGTTGAAGGCGGCGCGGCCCTGCTGCACGCGTTTCTGAAAGCCGGGCTTTGGGACGAAATCCGCATTTTCACATCGGCGCAGGAATTCGGAACCGGTGTGGAAGCGCCACGGCTTAGCCTCATTCCCCGCAGCCAAACCCTGTCGGGCCCCGATACACTTACCATATACCGCAACGCATGATCTGGCTGCTCATCAGCATTTTTACCAATACGCTGCTGCTGCTTATCCTCAAAGGATTTGAGCGTGTTAAAGTATCCACCCTTCAGGGCGTGGTGATCAATTACCTCACAGCAGGCACATTGGGTTTACTGCTTTCCGATGTACATCTTTCGCCAGCCGAAATTGCAGAGCAGCCCTGGGCCTGGGTGCCGCCTGTGCTGGGGAGTATTTTTATTTCGGTGTTTTTACTGGTAGCCTACACGGCGCAGAAAATTGGTGTATCGGTAGCCACGGTGGCAAACAAAATGTCGGTGGTGATACCTGTTATTGCGGCCGTGTTGCTTTACAAAGATCCGCTTACCTGGCCCAAACTTACCGGTATTGCGCTGGCTTTGCTGGCGGTAGTGCTGACCTCACGGCAGGAGGGAAGTGCCGCAGCTTCGGGCTGGCGTTTGTGGGTATTGCCGGCGGTAATTTTTGTGGGCAGTGGTGTGCTTGATGCCATCATTAATTATGCGCAGCAGCAATTGGTGCCGCCTGCGCACGCCCTGCTGTTTTCGTCGAGTTGTTTTTACGTGGCATTTTTGCTGGGTGGCATTGTGCTTATTGCACAACTGGTACGCGGTAAGGAAAAGTTCAGCTTTCGCAATGTACTTGGTGGTGTGGTGCTGGGTGTGCCCAACCTGTTTTCAATCTGGTGCATCATGCGTGCGCTGGATACAGGTGTAATGGACAGTTCAACCATGTATCCGGTTAATAATATGGGCGTAGTGGCGCTTTCGGCCATTGGCGCGGGTTTGCTCTTTCAGGAAAAACTGAGCAAACTGAATTTACTGGGTCTGGCACTGGCGCTGGTGGCCATAGCGGTAATGACATTTCTGTAAAGGCCACAGCGCATATGCTTTTCGACGACACTTACAAAACCATAGCGGCACAGGCCGAAGGCAGTTTCAAAGACCGCGGCAGCCGTTTTCTGGCTTTTGCATTTCCGGTGCGCAGTGAAGACGAAATACGTCAGCATCTCGACGCTTTACGCAAAGCACACCATGGCGCCAACCACCATTGCTATGCCTGGCGGCTTGGTGCCGATAAGCAACGGTACCGTGCCAACGACGATGGGGAACCATCGGGCACAGCCGGAAGGCCCATTCTTGGCCAGCTTCAGTCGTTTGATCTTACTGATGTGCTGGTGGTTGTAGTACGTTACTTTGGCGGCACACTGCTGGGCGCAGGCGGATTGGTGCAGGCCTACAAAACCGCAGCACATGAAGCTTTGGCGGTTGCAACGGTTGAAGAGCGTTTTGTAAGCGAGGTGTATGCGCTTACGTTTGCCTATCCGGCCATGAATGCAGTGATGAAACTGCTCAGGGATTTTGATGCCGTGCAGCGCGAACAGCAATTTGAAATGGACTGCAGCCTGCTGTTCGAAGTGCGCCGCCGCGATGCGGATGCACTTTGCGAAGCATTGAAAAAAGTGGAAACAGTAAAACTGACCTGGAAAGGTTAACCAGCCAGATAAGGCTCAAGTGCGTGAACAAATCCTTCGGGAGCCATACACGGGCGTTTGGTTTCGGCATTAATGAATACCAGCGTGGTTTCGCCTTCGTTCAGTTTTTCGCCTTTTTCATTGTGCACTTCGTAATGAAACGAAAGCCGTGTACCCGGACGTTCACGAATCATGGTTTTAATGGTGAGCAGATCGTCGTAAAATGCAGGCTTGAAATAACGGATGCCGAAACTGTACACAGGCAGTAGTATTCCGCTGTCTTCCATTTCTTTATAGTTCCAGCCCAGTGCGCGCAGGGCTTCTACGCGGCCCACTTCGTAATATTCGGCATAGTTACCATAATATACGTATCCCATGCGGTCGGTTTCGCCGTAGCGCACACGAATAGTTGTTTCGGCAATAAACATAGCGTTCGGTTTGTAATGCGAATGTAAAGAGTTGCGTGAAAACGACTACGAAAAAAGATTGAATGTCTGATCTGCAACGTAATGCGAAATATGCATCAAAATATAGTCTGAACGCTTCTTTTGCTGAAATAGAATTGGTAAACTTGTACTGATACGTCCCCCGCAACCTATGTATCCCTTTTTATCATTCCGTAAAGCACAGTATTTATTTCTGTCGGCCATTTTGTGTCTGGCTGCCTGTAAACGTCATGCACATGTTACCGAAGTAACAGTGAGCGCGGTAGAACTCAATCCGAAATCCACACAACATGATTCGGCCACGCATGTAATTATTGCGCCGTACAAAATGAAGCTGGATGCCGAGATGAATGCCGTAGTGGCGCATACAGCACAAGCCATGCCTAAGGAAAAAGATAAACCTGAAACATTGCTTGGCAATTTTGTGGCTGATGTGGTGCTTGAGAAAGCACGTGCCAACGATCCTCAGCGTGCCGCAGCACAAGTGGATATGTGTTTACTCAACAACGGAGGCTTGCGCAGTTCGCTGCCTATGGGTAATGTAACACGCGGCGATATTTTCAGTCTGATGCCGTTCGATAATGAAATTGTAATTGTTACCATTACCGGCGCAAAGATGGAAGAGCTGCTGAAATTTCTGGCGGCATCGGGCGGACTGCCTGCTGCGGGAATAAAAATGGGCATCCGGGCCGACCGTACGCCGGGCAAAGTGCTCATAAACGGAAAGCCGCTCGAACTCAGCCGCAACTATCGTATTGCCACATCCGATTACCTTTCGGCTGGCGGCGATAAAATGTCGTTTTTCGCTTCGCCGGTAAAAATTGAAAGCACGGCCCTTAAAATCCGGGATGCGCTGCTTGAACATTGCCGCGAAACCACCTTAAAGAATCAGCCAATCGGTTCGCCGCTTGATGGGAGGCTTTATTATGAATAACACCTCACGCCGCGATTTTCTTCGCCTGATGGCCTCGCTGGCGGCAGGCACCACACTGAGCAGTTTCGGAAAAGCAGGAAACGACAACGTGCGTATTGTGATCCTGCACACGAATGATGTACACAGCCACCTCGATCCGTTTCCCGCCAATGATCCGAAATATGCCGGACTCGGTGGTGTGGAGCGCCGCGCCGCATTGATACGAAAAATACGTGCGCAGGAAGAAAATGTATTGCTGCTTGATGCCGGCGATATGTTTCAGGGCACACCGTATTTTAATTTGTACAACGGTGAACCCGAAATCAAGCTCATGAGCAGCATGGGCTATGATGCCGCAGCCATCGGCAACCACGATTTTGATGCCGGACTTGATAATCTTTCCGATCAACTCAAACACGCCACATTCCCGCTGCTTTGTGCGAATTATGATTTTTCAGGTACGCCCATGGAAGGAAAAACAATGCCGTGGAAAATTTTCGATAAAAGCGGCGTGAAAATCGGTGTATTTGGATTAGGAATTGAACTTGATGGTTTGGTTGACAAGCGGCTTTATGGAAAAACCGTTTATCAGAACCCAATAGTAAAAGCAGCTGAAATGGTGCATACACTGCGCGATGAAAAAAAATGCGATATCGTTGTTTGTTTGTCACATCTCGGCTATAAATACGAAAACGATAAGGTAAGTGATGTGGTACTTGCCAAAGAATCACGCGGTATTGACATCATCATTGGCGGACATACACATACCTTCCTCGAAAAACCGGTTATACTAAAAAACCGCGAGAATAAAAATGTTTATGTGACACAAGTTGGATGGGCTGGCATTCGTTTGGGTAAGATAACAATCATTACGGATAAAAAGTCAAAAAAAATGGCTCTGAATGGCATATCTGTTGAAGTTGGGAAAATGTCAAGTGTTTGACGAAAATTTTCTGAAAATAAATTGTTCAAAAAATTGTTGCACACGTCAGCGAAATGATAATTTCGTGACATCGTAAAACGATCACCGATTAATCACACACACACCATATAGAATTGCAGGAGTACTTTAGAATGGAGAAAACGCACGACAACGTCTGGGAAAATTGCCTTCACATCATCAGGGATAATGTTAGCTCCCAAAGTTTCAAAACCTGGTTTGAACCCATCAAGCCGCTGAAACTTCAGGACAGCATCTTAACGATACAGGTACCCAGTCAGTTTTTTTACGAATGGCTTGAAGAGCATTACATCACCCTGCTCAAAAAAACCATCAAGAAGGAACTCGGCCCCGAAGGAAAACTGGAATACTCCATTATTATGGAGAACAGTTTCAACAGTACGAAACCTTATACTGTAAAAATTCCGACCTCCAATCGTAAGGACGTGAAAAACCCTTCGGTTGCCATGCCTATCGATCTTAACAAAAGCACGATACGCAATCCCTTCATAATTCCCGGCCTGAAAAAGGTAAACGTAGAATCGCAGCTAAACCCGAATTACTCGTTCGAGAATTTTGTGGAAGGTGATTGTAACCGTTTGGCACGCTCTGCCGGTTTTGCCGTTTCGCAGAAACCCGGTGGTACTGCTTTCAACCCGCTCCTTATTTATGGCGGTGTGGGTTTGGGTAAAACACACCTTGCACATGCCATTGGTTTGCAGATTAAAAATCTGCATCCCGGCAAAACCGTACTTTATGTTTCTTCCGAGAAATTCACCCATCAGTTTATTGATGCGGTAAAAAATAACAATCAGAACGATTTTGTGCATTTCTATCAAATGATTGATGTGCTCATTATCGACGATGTGCAGTTCTTTGCGGGTAAAGACAAAACGCAGGATGTGTTTTTCCACATCTTCAACCACCTGCATCAAACAGGTAAGCAGCTTGTGCTCACGGCCGATAAGCCTCCTGTAGAAATGCAGGGCATGGAGCAGCGTCTGCTTTCACGCTTCAAGTGGGGCCTTTCGGCTGATCTTCAGGTGCCTGGTCTCGAAACACGCATCGCTATTCTCGAAAAGAAATTGTATATCGACGGTATCGAACTTCCGCGCGAAGTAATTGAATACCTCGCCTACAGCATTACCACCAACATCCGCGAACTCGAAGGCGCATATATTTCTCTGCTTGCCCAGGCATCGCTCAATAAAAAAGCGATCACCCTCGAACTGGCAAAGAACATGATCGACAAGTTCGTGAAGAACACGGCTCGCGAAGTTTCCATCGACTACATCCAGAAAGTAGTGTGTGATTACTTCGACCTGCCGATTGAACTGCTCAAGTCGAAAACCCGCAAACGCGAGGTTGTGCAGGCCCGTCAAATAGCCATGTTCTTTGCCAAGAACATGACTAAATCATCGCTGGCTACCATTGGTATGCACTGTGGCGGGAAAGACCACGCCACCGTATTGCACGCCTGCCGCACGGTAAACAACCTGATGGATACCGACAAACGTTTCCGTGCTTACATTGAAGAGCTTGAAAAGAAGCTCAGTATTCAGTAAGCAATAAGCATAAGCAGAAAAGCGAAACTCAAAGGGGTTTCGCTTTTTTGTTGGCCAAACTTTTTTATGCGGCGTTGAGAATGTGCGGAAATCGCTCAAGCAGTTTTTGCAAACCGCGCCCCTTCACAAAATCGTCGCACCATTGCCGGGCCTGATCGGAAGAGAAATTGATGAAGCCGGCCTGCTCAAGCCGGTCGAGCCTGAGCTTTTCACGCACAGAAAGATGCCCGTCGATAATCATGCCGAGCACGATTACAAGCAGACAAAGCTCCTGCACACTTTCGGGTGCCTGTTTGAAACGCGAAACGTATTCTTTATCAAGCACATGTTTGCTGCGGCGTTCAATGCCGTAGCGGTTGAGAATAAGTGCTGCAAGACGCGAATGGTTGCTGTGGTAATCGCGTTTGCTGATGGCCACAAACTGCAAGGCATCGTACACGAGCGAGTGATATAACGGATCAACCTGCCCTTGCAATTTTGCAGCAAGTGTGTTGAGCAGGTGTTCGCCCATAATTACCACCCGGGCTTCACGCAGCACACGGCGGCTGGCCCAGGCATTCCAGAAAGCAAAAATGGGAATGCCCAGCAAATCAAGCACGGCACGCATTACATAGCGGCCAAACAAACGCCGCACCAGTAGTTTAATTAGCAGGTTGCTTAGTGTGGCCTTGAGCGTAAACACCACATTGCGCAAAAATACGGCCCCGCGCGAAAGCCCCTGAAACGGGTCGAGCCCGTATAAACTCAGGCTTTTGTCTTTCTTCTCCATGCCAATACGCACAAGTTCATTCAGTGAATGTGCCTGTTTACTTTGCGCATCAGTAAACAAACCGGTGCGCACGGCAATTTCGTGTGCGCAGTACAGATGCAACGCCGTAAGTATCAGAATTTCCACATACACCAGCACAATGCCATACACCAACGAGGGAATAGAAAGTGCAAACGAAAAATCTGCAAACGGAAGTGTATAGGTTTTCTCGGCAAACCACGCAGGCAGCGCATATTGCGGAATATACAGCACCAGCACCATCACGGCGCCGGTAAGTGCGGAAATCCACAAGGTAATGCGTTCGAGTTTGTGCAGCGATTCCTGTTCTTCTTCCGATAGCAAAAAGAGCTGCTGGTCGGTAGCAGTGCGCTTTACCGCCAAACGTTTCATCCAGAATGTAAAGAGTTGCTGCATGGCAATTCCCGCAATCAGAAACGGTCTTTTACTTCTTCGCGAAACTGAATACGATATAAGGTGCCTTGTGTATTGAGCATTTCCACCGAGCCGCTAAGTTGTTCGCTGAGCATTACGATAAGTTGCAGGCCCAGCGTAGAGGCTTTGGCAAGATCAAAACTGGCCGGTAAGCCAATGCCGTTATCTCCGGCTTCGAGTAAATATTCGTTTTCGCCCGTTTTCTGAAGCTTCACCATTATTGTGCCTTCGGCCAGTCCGCGGAAGGCATATTTCATGGCATTGGAAATAATCTCGTTCAGAATAAGCCCGAGCGGAACGATGGTATCAATACGGAACGGCAGATTTTCGACATCGGTTTTCAGGTGAATCGTTTTGTCGGTATCATACGCATCCACCAGCGAGTGCATGAGTTCATCGATATAGCTGTTGATATCAATGTTGACCAGATTATGACTCTGGTACATTTTTTCGTGAATGAGCGCCATTGAATTCACACGGTGGCGACAGTCTTCAAACAACGTAAGCACACGCTCATCGGTAATTCCATCGGCCTGGAGGTTGAGCAGGCTGGAAATTACCTGCAGGTTGTTTTTTACGCGGTGATGAATCTCTTTGAGCATCACCGATTTTTCTTCGTTTTGCCGGCTTATTTCCTGCGTACGTTCCTTAATCTGAAGTTCCAGAATTTCGCGCTGCCGGCGAATGAGTCTCGCCCTTACTACAAACAAATAATAAAGCACGGCAACCAGTATGCAAAAAAGCAGCGAAAAGAACCACCAGCTTCGCCAGAATGGCGGTGGAGGCGGTAAAATAGTAATCAGGGCCGAGCCGGCCGGAGCAGGATTCCAGATATTATCGGCATTGCCCGCTTTTACAAAAAAACGGTATTCGCCCGGAGGCAGGTTGCTGTAGGTGATCTGACTTATTTCAGTAACCGGCTGCCACGCAGAATCGAAGCCCGAAAGCATAAACGCATAACGTATGTTTTGCGGATTGTGAAGCTGCAGCGAAGTAAAATAAAACGTAAGGTGGTTTTTGTCTGATGGCAGTGTAATCTTCTCCGGCAGGTTAAACCAGTCGAATACGCCTTTACCATACAAGATCCAGTCGGTTTTTTCAAGAAACAGCCGGATATCGGTGATAAACACACTCGATGTCAGTTTCACCAGCTTTTCCGAGGCCGGCGAATAATTAATGACCCCTTTAATTGTACCAAACCACAACGACCCGTTATGGTCTTTCAAAACGGCACGCGAGTTACACTCAATGCCGCGAAATCCGTTTTTAAGGGTGTAATGATACACCGACTTCACCTTATTTTGTGGGTCGAGCTGCACCCTGTCCACGCCTTTATTAGTGCCCACCCAGAGTCGTCCCTGATTATCGAACTCAATAAAATAAGTGGTATTAGAAATCAGTCCGTCATCCTCAGAAATGTTATGAAAGCGTTTGCCATCGAACCATGATACGCAACGGTCCGTGTGCATCCAGATATTTCCTTGCTGATCTTCGCGCAGCGAGCCTACATAACTATTGCAAAGCCCGAAGTTTTCGCTGAATGTTTGAAACGATTTTCCGTCATAACCGCACAATCCGGCACCGGTACCGAACCACATTTTTCCTTTACGGTCTTCGAGTATTGCGTGGATATAATTTTGCGGTAATTGATTTTTCCCTTCGGTAAACTGTAGCATATTTTTCCCGTCGTAGCAAAACAGTCCATCGCCCCAGGTGCCCACCCATAAATTGCCCTTGCTGTCGTAATACAACGCACGCACATGTTTTCCGGGTAAAATTGTTTCAACAACCCTGTCGTTTACAAGCCGGCTTGCGCCTGTCCGGTGTCCCACCCAGAGGTGATTGTTTTTGTCTTCCACAATGGCTACCGGCTGAACAAATTTGGAATTGTTCTGAAGTATGGCTTTGGTTTTTCCGTTTTCCATACAAAACAACCCTTGCGAATAGGAACAGGTAAGTATGCGCTGCCTGCTGTCTTCAAATATCCTGAATATATCAGAAGCACTTAAACCGGGCTTATCAGGGTAGTATGTAAAAGTTTCACTGCGCCAGCGAATAAGTCCGAAACCATTACTGCCAATCCAGATATGCCCTGTATGATCCTGATACACGCAATGAATTCCGCCTGTAACCAGTCCGTTGGTTTCATTATACAGTCTATAGTTGTCGTCATTCTGATTGAGTACAAACAAATTTCCATCGCGCGTGGTGATCAATGTTTTTTTCTCGGAGCTGAACAGGATATCGGTTACATTTTTTCCGCTGAACAGTTCGGTTTCGTGATTTTCAATAAACTTTGCAGCAGAAATATTGTAAATCAGCAATCCCTTTTCCGCGCCAATGTAAAGCAGTCCTGCTTTATTAAAGCGAATCCGGTTAAGCGCGCCATACGAACGAGAAACCGGAAGAGGCACGTTATTTAGCTTTCCGTTTGCAAAAAAAGCAAGTGAATTTCCTGAAGCAATCCAGATCGTATTGCGGTTATCGCTGCAGAGGTTGTTGATTTGCGGCAATGTGCTGACCCGCTTTTGTATTTTGGTGGTGTAGTTGTATTCGTATATCCCCCCGTCAGAAGTACCGAGGTACATTTTATCATTCACACTGAGCAGCGAAAGCACACAGTTTGAGGTAAGGCCTGAGTTTTTATTAAAAAGCTCAAACGATTTTCCGTCGTAGCGTCCGGCGCCGCCCCAGGTAGAGCCAACCCAGATATCGCCGTTAGCGGATTCGGTTATACTGCAGATGATTTGTCCGGGCAGGTTTTCCTTGAGCGAGTATTCTTTAAATGTAACTCCGTCGAATCGGTTTAATCCGCCACCGTTAGTAGCTATCCAGAGATACCCGCGAGAATCCTGAAATATATCATTAACAATGCTTTGCGCGAGTCCGTCTTCCACATTGTAGTTTACAAAATCATAGCTCTGTGCCCTGGTTTTGAAACAACCAAGCACGAGTATTGCTGCCAGAAACAAGCGCATACGTAAATAAAGCACGAAGTAAGATGGTTAAGAGTTTCTAAATGTACGAATAACGGCACGAAAAAGCATTGTATTTTTGAGCTCAGCAACAATGTGTATGAAATACAGAATTCTGATGGTTTGTTTAGGCAACATCTGCCGTTCGCCGCTGGCAGAAGGTGTGCTGCGTAAAAAGCTGGAACAGGGCGGACTGGCTGACCGGGTGGAAGTGGATTCGGCGGGTACATCCAATTACCACATTGGCGAAACGCCCGATAAACGTTCAGTTGCCAATGCGCGGCGGCACGATGTGGATATTTCCTCGCTCAGGGCAAGGCAGTTTACAGCATCCGATTTTGAGCAGTTTGACGAAATTTTTGTGATGGATGCGGAGAACCTGCGCAACGTATTAAAACTTGCACACGATGAAACACATCGCCGCAAAACAGGTTTACTGCTCAACGAACTTTCTCCCGGCAGCAACAGGGCTGTGCCGGATCCGTATTTCGGCGGCGAAGAAGGATTTGAAAATGTGTTTCAACTTGTAAACGATGCCTGCGAAGCCATCGTGAATCGTTTGCAGCAACAACTTGCCTGATGGCCGGAACGCTTTACCTTTTGCCTGTGCCGCTTGGCGACGATATTTTGCCGGAAACCGTGCTTTCGCCGCAGGCCATTGCCGTAATGCGCCGGCTGAAAGAGTTTGTGGTTGAAAACGAGAAAGCCGCGCGGCAGGTACTCAAGCGCGCCGCCATCGAAACCCCGCAGGCCGAACTGATCCTGCATCCGATGGGCAAACACGTGGCCGAAACGGATATGCGTAATTACCTGCTCACCGCAAAGCAGGGCGGCGAAATGGGCCTGCTGTCTGATGCCGGTTGCCCCGGCGTGGCCGACCCCGGCGCGGTAATCGTGCGTATGGCACATGAGGCCGGTATAAAAGTAGTACCGCTCACCGGGCCCTCATCGCTGCTGCTCGCACTTATGGCTTCGGGCATGAACGGACAACAGTTTATGTTTCACGGCTACCTGCCCATCGACAACGGCGAGCGACGCAACGAACTCCGCCGCCTCGAAGCCGATACACAACGCCGGGGCACCACGCACCTCTTTATCGAAACACCCTTCCGAAACCAGAAACTGCTTCAGGAACTGCTGCAAACACTAAGCGGAAGCACGCGCCTTTGTGTGGCCTGTGATATTACACTTTCCACAGAGTGGATCAGAAGCTGCTCCATTGCCGAATGGAAAAAACTGCCCCCAGCTGATTTGCAGAAACGACCGGCCGTATTTGTAATCGGTAAGTAAAAATCCATAGATCTGAGGAATTGTTTTGAGGCCGGATTCGAATAGCTTTCGGCTGATGAATGATGGCCCGCAAGTTTATTCACCTGCGCTCAGTCAGCTGGCGTGGTTTGATATCCCTGCTTTTCCCAAAAAAGAAGCAAGCTTTCTTGATGTGGCCGATGTGGCGTATCACGAAAACACTATTTCTCATATCTATGTTTGGTTTCTGAATCATTCCAACAAAGCTGTTTCACAGGTATTTCGTGATACACTGCTTGAACTGATCGGGCAGAAAGGAATTACTGACTTTGAGTTTGAAGGCGATTTTTGGGCCGAACGCGAATATTATACGACAAAAGGAAACCGTATAGATATTGTAATGCAAACTACCGGAGCAAACAGCCAAACAAATATTTCTTCAGCAGATTCAGCAGCCATTGTAATTGAAAATAAAATCTTTCACTTTCTTTCAAATGATCTTCAGGATTACTTAAACGCAGTTTCTGCAAAATACAAAGCTGGCGTATTGCTTACACTTCGAAAAGAAGCCATTCCTGAGCATGTAAAAGAACATTTTGTAAATATCACACATGCCGAGTGGTGTAGTGCTATTCAGCAAAAAGGCATTCCGCATTCGCTTACACCCAAGGAATTTATTTACCTCACCGATTTTCTTTCACACATGACAGACATTGCTAATTCGCAACAATCGGAAGAAGCCCGTTTCTTTTTTGATCATTCTGAAAAAATACTCCGGGCAGTAGAGGTGCGTGACCGGGCCTGGGATTATGTAATTCAACATTTGCAACAAACTGCAAAGAGTTTATCTCTGGTATTATGGGGGAATTCCTACAACGAGAGACATTTTTGGAGCAGCAAAATAGGAAGGCCTGTTTATTATGTTATTGAACTTGATAAAATTCTGACGTCATCTCCAACTGTTCGGATAAAAATTGAAGTGTATGAAAATGCATTAAATAAGATTGATGAAATAGAAGCAATGATGAAAAATCATGATTATTTTAAATTGGACAAGATTGATGATTCAAGGAAATATAATAAATGCATAGCAGGAAAAACTTATTCAATAAATAGAGATAATTGGATTAGTCTGAATCAATTTATCTACGATATCATAGAGACAGATTTTAAAGATATTTGGGAGTTGATATTGAATATTGTAGAAGAAAAGTAGCTACATACTCACATAAACTGCGCCGGCTTGTGACTCAGCACCTGCCAGGCCGCCCGCACTTCATTGTCAAACGCTTTTTCAAGCCGTGCATCCGTGCCGCGAATCTGATCAACCACCGATAGTGCCCAGGTGATGTAGTTAAGCCGTTCGGTGGTGTGCCAGTTTTGGGGCGGGGCAAAGTGCATGTCGTGCACGTTGCATATTTTATCGCTGATGCGGATAAGCCTTGCTTCGGGCGAGAGGAGATGGGCATTTTCAACCTGCATGAGTTTACGCTCGGTTTTGCCCATGTGCTTATCATCGGTGAGTTCTTCTACAATCTGGCTGATGCGTTTGCTGTAGCGTTTTTCAATTTCGGCTGCAGTGGCGTGTGTGTCTTCAATTACATCATGCAGAACGGCAGCACAAAGCAGCTCAGTATCTTTCACATCGGCTATGTGTGCAAGATGATGCATCACTTCAAGCGGGTGATTGATGTACGGGGTTTTCCCGTCTTTACGGTACTGGCCGTTGTGGCATACCGCGGCAAACAAAATAGCATCAGATATTAATTTCATCAGCGCAGAATTACTTCATCAATTACTTCCGAGCCGGCAGCCTCATTCATCATCTGAATTATTTTGCTTTTGCCGTAACTGAGTTCCTGCCGCAGTGCCGCCGAGGTAATTTCCACGTAAAGCGTACGGTTGTTTATGGAGATATGCCGTGTATAGCGTGCAATAGCCGGCCCCATGAGCTTTTCCCAGGCCTGTATCGCTTTAAACTCATCGAGTTTGGTGTTAAGCCGGTAGGTTTCGAGAAGCTCATTGATGGCTTCGCGCAGCGTGTATTCGTTACTTTTCTTTACCGGTCCGTTCATCAGCGTACCATTAATGATTGAGCCGAACGGCCTTTGTCGGTAAGCAGTACAAGCTGGTATGCGCCCGGAGCCAGTGCCGCAGTATCGGTGAAATAATTTCGTTCACCCTGCACAAAGCTGCCACTGTGAATAACCTGTACTGTACGGCCGGTCATGTCGGTAAGCAACAACTCGCCCTGTGCAGCTTCAGGCATGGTCAGCGGAATGCAGGTGAGGCCGTGCGAGGGATTGGGGTAAGCAGCTCCGAAGGCCATAGCCGGAGTTTGTGCGGCTGATAAAGGCCCGGTTACTTTAAACTTCCACCAGCCTGCAGGGGCGGGCATGGGGCGCACCTGCGTTTTGCCGGATACTGCCGTGGCTTCGATGTAATAATAGATTGTAGTGCCGGCCGGCTGTGCCGGAATAAATCCGGTAAAACCATTGGGCTGCGCATTCGTATTCAGCGTTGCTGTTTGCCAGGCCTGGGCGGTGTCGGTTGTCCAATAAAGTGTGGCGGTTTGTATGCCGCTCCGGTGGCGGATAAGCGCATCTACCTGATACGGTGTGGTGGTGTTGGTGGTGTTGGGCAATGCCTGATGACGAATAACAAGCGGATCGTTTACCCCAACACTGTGTGTGATGCAATGAATGGCTCCGCTGGCCTGAATAATCGAATTGCAGTTTACCGGCACAATGTTGTAGCCCGGCAACGCTTCCTGCCAGATGCGGATGGCCGTTGTATCATATTGCTGGTAGTAAGTAGGCAGAATAACAGTTTTGTTTACGAATACGGCATTGGTGTAAGTGGTATAATCGCCATTCTGATCGGGGTAATCGCCCCACTGGTCGGGCGGCATCGGAATGCGTACTACTTTATAGGGTGTACCATAAACCGAGGTGAAATTGGAAAGGACATACTGCAGATTGGCTTCAATTTGCGGCCCGTCGGCCACACCTACCGGATATTGACCGATGAGCAGCGTTTCCTCATCAAGCAGTTTCATGTGCATATCAATATGGTGAATCCCGTCGTAGGGAAGCACCTGCATTTTGATATATGTATCAATACCCATGAAATGCTTCATAATTGTATCAATCTGCGCCGGAGTGAGCAGCGGATTTTCGTCAATTACTAGGTTTGATGAAAATGCGGTGCCAAATCCGTCAGACATAAAATTGCCGCCGGTGTGGATGAGATTCCACGGAGCAGTGGTGGTTTCGTAAATGGGAATGCCGAGTGTGCGGGCCAACACCGAAGGGATGGTATCGTCTTTGGGGCGGGGGCGGTTGTAAATCCAGTCAACCAGCGCCAGCGAGTCGTCGCCAGCGGTATAAATTGTATTTTGCCCGTAATCGCGGAACCACACCGAATTGTAAGGGGCAATAATGTAATGGATGTTGGAAAGGGGGATACTGTTGCTGGTAAGGTAATTTTTTACCACCACCGAATCACTGCAAACAATATACACCTGCGTTTCGAGCCGTGCAGCCCTTACAATTTCACGCAGGGTTGACTGGTAGCTGGTCCAGGTAATGGTAAGTGCCTGAATTTCTTCCCATTCAGCCATTGTTCGGACTTCGGAGCCGTTTGGAGGCGTTGTAATACCGGCAGCACGAACCTGTTGCAGATAGGCGGGCATGGCCTGTTGTTCGCCGGGGGCAAATGAAGCGGGCAGGGGAGCCTGAGCCTGAGCAAGCTGGAATAAAAAAGAGGCCAGAATGGCCAGAACCGGGTAATTTTTACGCATCAGATAAAGCATTAAGCCTTAAAGTTAGCAGAAATTTATGGCTTAATTGTGACCTCTGTATCTTTTTAACCCGTTCGCGTTATGTTCAAGGCAAACACAAGTACGCTGTTTGATCGCTCAAACAGTTGTTCAGGTGATAAAAATTAGTAATTTTATTCCCGGCAGACTAAACGCAACCTAATGAAACGACTCCTTACTTTACTGGTCCCCGCCACGATCTGGTGCCTTACGGCTAACGCTCAGCAGCCCGTTCACCAGCACAATCATGGCGATCATGCCGGACACGGTCATTCTCACACCGTTTCCGTTTCTCCCTCCTCAACCACTGACTCACTTGCTGGATTTAATGCCGACAGTGTACTGTTCCGGGCACACCAGGTAAATCTTTCGCCTGCCGAAACACAAACATATCTCGCAATTTCAAAACGCCGCTACATTGCCAAGAAGTACGGTCTGCCCGGTACCAATGGCATGCGTGTAACCAGTTTTCCGGTTACTACTACTGCGGTTGCGCCCTGCACCAATCCCGGCTTTGAAACCGGCGATTTTACAGGCTGGAGCGGAACCATCGGCGATAACGACGTAATTTCGGGAGGCCCGTTGAGCAACATTCAGGTTGGTTTTTTCTCTACCACCAACGATGCTGCGATTTCTGATTGTGCGGCCCGCCATACCATTATGACATCAGCTGCCGCGCAGCTTGATCCCTGCGGCGGTTTCCCAACCGTTCCGCCCACCGGAGGCCAGTATGCTGTGCGTATGGGCAACAACTGCGCCAGCTACATGGGTGAAACCATGGAGCAAACCTTTACCGTTGACCCGCTCACCACCAGTTTTACCTACCGCTATGCCGTAGTACTGAACGACGGTGGTCACCTTGCTTCCGAGCAGCCCTATTTTAAAATCGAAGTGCTTGATTCAACCGGTGCTCCGATTGGTGCCTGCCTCCAGTATTACGAAAATGCCGGTGGTTCAATCCCCGGTTATCAGCAGTGTCCCACCGATCCGTTCACTTCATTCAAGCCGTGGACAACCATTACCTATGATCTTACCACATTTGTGGGACAGAACGTAACCGTGCGTTTTACCGTGGCTGGCTGTATTTATGGCGGTCACTTTGGTTATGCCTACGTGGAAACTTCCTGCGGCAATATTGACGATGCCATTTCGGCCCGTTTCTGCCCTGGCAACACCGGTGCTTTCCTTGTGGCTAGCCCCGGCTTCAACTCTTACCAGTGGATTGATCCCAACGGAAACAATATTCCCGGTGCCACCAACGATACCTTGTTTGTGCCCAACGTTACCGCCGGCGATACATTTGAAGTGGTAATGCAGGCAGTGAACGATACAAACTGCATCACCCGCCTCAAAGTGGTAATTGAACTCACCGAACTTCAAACCCTTTCTACCGGAAATGATCCCGACTGTTATAACTATACCAACGGTTCGGTAGCGGCAAACTGTTTAACCTGTATCAACCCGGTAACCTATACCTGGAATACAACACCCGTGCAAACCGGACAGATTGTGAATGGCCTGCCCGCCGGCGTGTATATTGTAAACATTATCGATTCGCTGGGGTGTACCAAGAATGATACGGTAACACTTATTAATCCGCCACCAGTGGATACGGCTGCCATTACCACGCAGTTCTGTTTCGGCGATGATCAGATTACGCTTATTGCCCTTCCCGGCCAACCCGGCTATCAGTGGTATGATCCCAACGGAGCAGCTATTCCCGGAGCTACCACCCAAACGCTCGTGATTCCGAACCCGCAACTCGGCCAGCAGTATTCGGTAATCTATTCTACCGTGCCCTGTCCCATTAAAGACTCCATCATTCTTACCTATGTGCCTCCTGTAAATATCTTCTCACCCGATTCGATGGTGAACGTATTTACACCCAACGGCGACGGCAGAAATGATTTCTTCTATCCCTATTTTGATGCCTCTATTGCAAACCAGACTCAGGCACCCAACATGCCCGCCTACGACTTTGCCAGTCTTTACGTTGGCTCATTCGAAATGTGGGTTTACAACCGCTGGGGACAGGAAGTATTTTATACCAACGACTATACCGTGGGCTGGAACGGACAGGTTAATTCGTCTGATGCCAATGAAGGGGTGTACTATTTTGTGACCAAATACAAATCGCGTTGTTTCCCCGAAATGGAATCAATTACAAACAGCGGTTATGTACATCTGCTCAAAAACTAATTAGCCAATTTTTCAAAAAATCCCGGCGATGTGCCGGGATTTTTTGTTTTTATTTTTGCGCATGAGCCGTTTTTTCACTGCTGCATTCCTCTTTATTCTGCTCACAGCACTTAAAGCCGATAAATGCCCGTCATTACTTTATGATGGCATTTATACATTTAAGGTAGATGCAGAAAGCTCGGCCATTATTCGTTTTTATCCCGACAGGGTGGTGCTTGTATCGACATCGGTAAACAACTATGCTGATGTGATGACCTGGTTTAATCGTGAACCGGAAAATTTTTCGCGTGTGCTTACGGGGAAATATAAATTGGGGAACGAGTGCAAACTTAGTTTTAAGGTAAAGGGCGAAACCGGTGAGCAGATATACAATGGGCAGATTGAAAATGACTCGTTGATAAGCTTTCAGATCTTCAATCCGGCTACGAAGGCAAAGACTATTCGCAGCTATAAATTTGTGAAGCCCTGAATTTTTTTGAGCTTAAAGTTAGATTTGTCTAACTAATGTGAGAGATTTGTATAACTTTGTAGGGAATTCAAAATAAATTCACATTGAGCAAGCAGCCCGCACCTTCACTTCAGGAAGTAAACAGCAGTGTACCTACGCATCAAACAGGAGGATTCTGGAAAAGGTTGATGGCTTTTATCGGTCCGGCCTATCTGGTTAGTGTAGGCTATATGGATCCGGGCAACTGGGCCACGGATATTGCGGGTGGCAGCCGGTTTGGCTACGGGCTTATCTGGGTGTTGCTGCTTTCTAATCTGATGGCTCTGCTGTTGCAGAGTCTGAGTGCGCGTTTAGGACTTGTGGCGGGGCTTGATCTTGCGCAGGCATCGCGGGCTGCCTATCCGAAAATGGTAAACCGCGCGCTTTGGTTTCTGGCGGAGGTGGCTATAGCAGCTACCGATCTGGCCGAAGTAATTGGCATGGCCATCGGGCTGAAACTGCTTTTTGGTTTACCGCTGCTGGCGGGTGTGATCATCACCGTGCTTGATACCTTTTTGCTGCTTGCGCTTCAGCGTTTCGGCATTCGTAAAATGGAGGCTTTTATTATTGCGCTCATCGGCCTTATCGGCATGTCGTTTCTGGCCGAATTGTTTTTTGCCAAGCCTGATTTATCGCAAATTGCTTCTGGTCTTGTGCCTTCGCTTCCGGGCGACGGGGCTTTGTACATTGCCATAGGAATTATCGGAGCCACGGTAATGCCGCACAACCTTTATCTGCATTCATCGCTGGTGCAAACGCGCCGCATTGAGCGTACCCCCAAAGGCATACGCGCAGCAATCAGGTTTAATGTAATTGATTCGGCTGTGGCGCTTAACCTTGCGTTGTTTGTAAATGCGGCCATTCTTATTCTTGCCGCCGCCGCATTTTACTCAAACGATCTGAAAGACATTACCAGCATTGAAGATGCACACACCATGCTGGGCAATGTATTCGGCACGGCACTGGCACCTGCGCTTTTTGCCATTGCACTTATTGCAGCCGGACAAAGCTCTACCCTTACAGGCACACTTTCGGGGCAGATTGTGATGGAAGGCTATCTCAATCTGCGTTTGCAACCCTGGCTGCGACGGCTCATTACCCGCCTTATTGCCATCGTGCCAGCGGTAATTACATTGCTCATCGGCGGCGAGAGCCAGACCGAAAACCTGCTGGTGCTTAGTCAGGTGATACTGAGTCTGCAACTGGGCTTTGCCGTTATTCCGCTCATCCATTTTGTGAGCAGCAAAAAGATAATGGGCGAGTTTAAAGCCGGTCTCTGGCTTGTTATTCCAGCCTGGTGCTGTGCCGCTATTATTGTGGGGCTGAACGGCAAACTGGTGGTTGATACAATTTCTGAATGGCTGCACAGCAGCAATTATCCGGTGCTTGTGGCGTGTACTGCTGTTCCGCTGGCGCTGGCGGCCGGTGTGTTGCTGCTCTGGGTTACTTTCAGGCCCCTTGCCGGCCGCCAGCGCGAAAGACGAACCACGCTGCCGCACCTGCTTCCCGAAAATCTCGATCTTTCCGAGCGCCATAATTACATGCGCATTGCCGTGTGTGTGGATTTTTCCGACACCGATGCCATTGCGCTTAGTCACGCACTCCAGCAGGGCGGGCGCGAAGCCTCCTATCTGCTCATACACATTACTGAAACAGCAGGCGCCCGCGTAATGCAACAGGAAACCGCCGATTTTGAAACCACGTTTGATGAAAATGCCCTGCGCGAATACGAGGAGCGGCTCACTGCACAGGGACTCATCATTGAAACTGCGCTCGGATTTGGCAACCCCAAAGAACGCATTCCTGAAATTGTAAATAACTCCGGCTGCCAGTTGCTGGTTATGGGAGCTCACGGACATAATTGGCTCAAAGACATGCTCTTTGGCACAACTGTTGAAACCGTAAGGCATAAAGTGGAAGTGCCTGTACTTGTGGTGAAAACCCAGTAATCTAATTGTGCTAAAGCATTTAGATCGGTGTAGTTGTACCTAAATCGGCTCAGTTTAGCCATCTGATAAAAATCAGGTTAAATGCAAAAATTAGCACGATTTATGCTGTATCTTTAGCTGAGAATTGAAGTAGTTATCTACCATTTAAGTCTGCAACCATGAAAAAGCTGACTATACTTTCACTTTCCGGAATTGCCCTCTTTGCCTTAGGCTCATGTGGCAGTATGAAAATGTCTAAATCAGCCCCTGAGCGGGATGATGTATATTATTCTTTGAAAGATGCTAAGGCTGACCGTAAGGCTGCTGCAAAAGCCAAAGAAGAAGAAGAGCAGCGTTTGCGCGAAGAAGCCGAAGCCCGTGAACTGGCCGAAGCCCAGCGTGTGGCCCGCTCAAAACCCGGTTCAGATTATTACGATCAGCCATTTGAATATGACGATTATTACGATTACGAATACGCGGCCCGTTTGCGTCGTTTTGGCCCCGGTGCAGTAGGCGGATACGGTTATTATGATCCGTTTTACACCAACTCCTATTTCTATACCGGAAATCCTTACAACTACGGCACAAGCATTTACAACGGATACAGCTTCTGGGGTCCGCAATATCAAATGTATAACTATAACCCAAGTTCATTCTGGTACTGGAATCAGGGCTGGGGCTGGGGCATTGGCAGCGGACTCAACTATGTGTCGCCGGTGTATATGTATCCCGGCATGGGTTACACGCCCGGCTGGGGAAATCCTTACTGGAATAATCCCTGGGGCCCTACCTACGGCGTAGGCTGGGGTGCCGGATGGGGATCATGGTATGATCCGTGGCAAACCTGGGGCTATTACAATCCGAACTGGAATGGCTTTTGCCCCAATTACATGACCGGCATGAATGGTCAGTTTTACGATAATTTGTATTTCAACAGTTTCGACGAAAACAGCGGTTATTATGGACCGCGCCGTACAACCAGCGGTGTAGGCGGCCGTGGCGAGGCGGTGCAGAATGGTACACTTGGTGAGCGTTTCATGAATGAAATTGCTGCCGAAAACGGACAGGAGCAGATGACACGTGAAGAAGTGAACAACACGTTGCATGCACGTCCGGCTACTCAGCCTGTTTACGGTGTGAATACCAACTCATCCGCACCTGCTGCGCCGCAAGCCACAGAAGGGCGTAATACACCGGCTCCTGCCGCAGGCAGTGTAACCACACCTCCGGCACCAACTGTTGATCGTGGTACGCCGGCTGTAACCGACCGCAACACACCTTCCCCCTCCGGCAACAGCACACCTCCGCTGCCTCCGCGCCCGCGTGTGAGCGATGCTCAGCCTTCCGTGAGCCCCAATGCTACGCCTTCATCGTCATCGGGCAGCACGCCGCGCAGCAACACCAGCCGCCCGCGTGCAGAAAGCAGCAGTCCGAGTCCGAGCCCCAGTCCGTCGTTCGAAAGTTCGCCGCGCTCTTCAGGCAGCTCCTCTTCGGGTTCTTCCTCTTCGCCCCGCAGCTCAGGTTCTTCCGGATCCACCAGCCGTCCGCGATAAACGCTGTTTTCCGACCGACACACATTTTATGAGAAAACTATTGGTAGTTACACTGCTGCTCCTTACGGGCAGCAGTGTGCTTAATGCCCAGAACGAAATAGATGTGCTGCGCTATTCCTTTACCGGTTTTGGCGGCACCGCACGTTACATGGGCATGGGCGGAGCCTTTGGCGCAGTAGGCGGCGATATGTCTGTGCTTACCAGCAACCCGGCCGGTTTGGGCATATACCGCCGGAACGATTTTACATTTTCACCGTCTCTTTTTTCGCAGCGTGTAACCTCTACCTACAACGGAAGTGTTACCGATGATGTGCGCTCCAATTTACGGATTGAAAATGCCGGTATTGTGTTTGCCGGCCGCACCGAGAACACCAACGAAAAAGGCTGGCAAACACTTGCTTTTGGCATCACCTACAACCGTTATCAGTCGTTTCAGTCAAACCTGCTTATCAGTGGCAACAGCAGTACCTCGCAGCTTGATGCATGGCGAAATGAAGCACAGGGCAATGGCGTTTCCACACTGAATCCGTTTGGAAGCGGACTGGCCTGGAACGCGTTTCTGCTCGAGTATTATCCGCAGGATACGATGCGTTACTACGATACCATACCCGACGGCAATATTGTGATGCAGGAAAAGAGTGTGGAAAGCCGTGGCGGCATGAGTGATATTTCGTTTGCCCTGGCAGGCAATTACAGCGAGAAACTGTTTATTGGCGCCTCATTGAGTTTGCCTCGTGTGCGTTATCAGGAAGAAAGTTTCTATTCAGAAACAGAAGACAGTACAAACACTGCATTTCAATCGTTTGAATTTGAACAGTCGCTTTCCACACGTGGCAGTGGTTTTAACCTTCGTGTAGGTTTCATTTACCGGCCGGTTGATTTGTTCCGTTTCGGATTCAGCATTCATACCCCAAGTGTTTTGCGCCTTACGGATGAATACAGTTCACTTATCCGCTCCAAAATTGGCAATGTGCAGCGTTCTGCAAGTTCGCCCGCAGGAGAGTTTGATTATACCATACGCACACCTTTTCGTGCGCAGGCCAGCGTGGCTGTATTTCTGGGCAAGCGCGGCATAGTAAGTATGGATTACGAATACATTGATTATTCTGAAGGCCGCCTGCGTTCGGAAGACTACAACTTTACGCAGGAAAACAAAGCGGTAAGCCAGAAGTACAAAGCCACATCCAATATCCGTTTAGGGAGCGAACTGCGCTTTCCGCCGTTTCTTGTACGCGCCGGTTTTGCCTACTACGGCAATCCGTATTCCGATCGGGTAAACAACAAAACTTCGCGCACCATACTTACTGCCGGAGCCGGTTACCGCAGTACCGACGATTCATTCTATGTGGATTTTGCGCTTGTAAATATCCGCCAGAAAGAGGATTATTATTTATACGCGCCTGACCTGGCAAATGCGGTAGCAAACAAATGGTCGTCGGTTAACGGCGTGCTTACGTTTGGTTTCCGGTTCTGATATACAGCTTCCGTTTCGCACATGGCCTACATTATGGTTGATATTGAAAGTGATGGCCCGATACCCGGCGATTACTCCATGATTTCACTTGGTGCAGTGCTGGTGGATGAAACGCTTGACCACACTTTTTATGGCAAGCTGAAACCCATTTCAGATACATTCATTCCTGATGCACTTGCCGTATCCGGCCACACCCGCGAAGAAACGCTGACTTTTGATGAGCCGGCTGATGTAATGCGCGCATTTGCGGCGTGGATAAAAACGGTGTGCAGCGACAGACCGATATTTATAAGCGACAACAATGGTTTCGACTGGATGTTTGTGTGCTGGTATTTCCACCATTTCACGGGCGAAAATCCGTTTGGTTTCAGTTCGCAGAATCTGGGGAGTTTGTATAAGGGGATGGAGAAGGATATGTTTAAGAATTTCAAGCACCTGCGCAAAACCAAACACACGCACCATCCGGTTGATGATGCCCGCGGCAATGCGGAGGCGTTGCTGACGATGAAGAATACGATGGGGCTGAAGCTGAAATTGTGAAATGGCTTTTTCGATAAAGAAGAATGAAATAATCAACTACTTACCTCATGCACTTCACGGTTTTGAGGTAAAACTATTTGAATACATCGACAATCTGCACTTTACACTCGCGCCTTCGGATTGCCTCGAAAGTCCGGATGAATACATTGAGATTGTCAAGACAAAATTTCTTGATGCAGGTTGGGATGGAGATGGTGATATTAACCTTATTTGGATACCTCCCTTTGTATTAAATGGAGAGAAAACAAATTTTGATACACATGGAATGGTTGTATGGCATGTAAAGCAAACTGAAGACGGGATATCTTGGTTACTTTATCCAAAGGGTTTGTTTGAGTGGATAATTGATCCCATTCATGTGAAGTAATATGTGTAAACCTTCAAATTAAGTGCTACAAAAAAGCCGGTAGCGTAATGCGTACCGGCTTTTTGTATGAATATAAAGCGTGGCTTACTTGTTTGCAGCCGCGTTTTTAATGAGTTCTTCGATGCTGCTGTGGCCGAGGAGGAAGTCGGCGTCAACGAGGATGCGGCCGCAGTGCTCACACACGATGATTTTCTTGTGCAAACGAATATCGAGCTGGCGCTGGGGCGGAATTTTGTTGAAGCAACCACCGCAGGCGTCGCGCTGCACGGGCACCACGGCGAGGCCGTTGCGCACGTTCATACGCACACGCTTGTAGGCGTTAAGCAGACGGTCTTCGATTTTCACTTCGGCTGCAGCAGAGCGCGACATGAGTTCTTCTTCTTCCTTTCGGGTTTCAGAAACGATGTCTTCGAGCTCTTCTTTTTTGAGTTTGAGATCGGCGGCACGTTCTTCGAGTGTGGTTTGGGAAGAGGCGAGGAGGTCTTTTTTAGCCACAATCTGCGCTTCAAATTCCTTGATGCGTTTGTTGGCTAACTGTTCTTCGAGGTTCTGGAACTCGATTTCCTTGGTGAGTGCGTCGAACTCGCGGTTGTTGCGCACTTTGCCTTGCTGGGCTTCGTATTTTTTAACGGCAGCCTGTGCGTCTTTGATGGCGTTTTTCTTTTCAACGATACCATCCTGAAGGGCTTTGAGCTCTTCGTTAAGGTTGTTCAGGCGGGTTTCGAGGCCTGCAACTTCGTCTTCGAGGTCGCGCACTTCGAGCGGAAGTTCGCCGCGTACGGTGCGGATTCGGTCGATCTGAGAGTCGATCTGTTGCAGTTCGTAAAGGGCGCGGAGCTTTTCCTCTACCGGAATATCAGCGCGTTCGTCACCTTTTTTAGCTTTGATGCTCATGAATAGTAGCTTATCGGATTGGTATTAACGCCCGAAAGGCGGACTGCAAAAGTAGGAAATTTTTCGGTAATGCAGCCGGCCAAAAGTTGTTTTGTGAACTGTTCGCTTTCATAATGCCCGATATCGGCAATCATAAGCTGATTTTCGGCGTCGAAAAACTCGTGGTATTTGTAATCGGCTGTTACAAAAGCATCAGCACCGGCGGCTTTGGCCGCACCCAGTAAAAAGCCGCCTGCCCCGCCGCACACCGCTACGCGCTTTACGGGTTTTTGAATGGGTGTGAAGCGGATAACAGTGGCCTGCATGGCGGTTTTGAGGTGGGCGAGGAAGGCCTCAGGAGCCATAGCATCGGGCAGTTCGCCCACCATGCCGCTGCCGGTTTGGGCCCAGGCATTGTCGAGCGGAAGCTGGTCGTAGGCTACTTCCTCGTAAGGATGCGCAGCCAGCAGGGCTTTTACAATGCGGCCAGCGGCGTGGCGCGGGTACACCACTTCGATACGTTCTTCGGCCTCGGTATGCAGCTGGCCCGGCTGTCCGGCAAAGGGTGTGGAAGCCTCGTTGCCGCGAAACGTACCCTGCCCGGAAGTGGAAAAGCTGCAACTGTCGTAATTGCCAATGTGGCCGGCTCCGGCTGCAAAAAGTGCCTCGCGCACCTGAGCGGCCTGCGCCGTGGGGCAAAACGTAACTAATTTGGCCAGCATACCCGTTTTGGGCTGCAGCACGCGGGTGTTTTGCAAACCCAGCTGCTGTGCGATGCGCGCATTTACGCCGTTGTGCACATTATCGAGATTGGTGTGTATGGCGTATATGGCAATATCGTGTTTGATGGCCTTGATAATGGTGCGCTCCACGTAATTGCGGCCGGTAAGTTGTTTTAAACCGCCGAAAATGATGGGGTGATGTGCCACAATAAGGTTGCAGCCGGTGGAAATGGCTTCGTCAACCACGGCCTCGGTACAGTCGAGCGTACAAAGTGCGGCGGTAACCTCCATGCTGCGGTGGCCGGTAAGCAGGCGGCTGTTGTCGTAGCTTTCCTGAAAAGCGGGGGGAGCAATGCTTTCGAGGTAATCAAGCAGGTGTGCAAGTTTCATGTGTGTAAAGATAGGGAGAGGATGCGGGGTTTGGCAATTTTTTGGGGGGGGAAGGGTAGTGAATGAGCGGCACCGGACGGTATGGATAATTAGCCCGGATTGAACGGAAAGCCCGCAGCTGCTTTTTGCTCTTTACAGACAAAGGCTGCGAGGACTTGCAGTGAAAGCCGGAGCCGAACGGTTATTTATTGCACCTTCAGGTTCGCTCCTTATTTTTTTTGATTCTATATTAATATTTTAATGATTAATAAAAAGGGTAATTATTGTCAGCTGAATTCAACTTGCTCTTTTCCAGTTTCTTGAGTGCCTGTTGATATTTTTTTCTTTACTTTCCCTGTGCTGCCCCACTAATTTTGAATTTTTCTCATATCACACACGATGAAGTTGGAAGCAGTGGAGTACAAAATATTGATAAAGCGCATTGGAGAAACGCTTACTACAGGCCGCGAAACGGCGATCTATCAGGTAAACCAGACATTGGTGCGCACCTATTGGGAAATAGGCCGCTATATAGTAGAGTTTGAGCAGAAAGGAAAGGTAAAGGCTGAGTATGGCGCACAGTTGCTTGACCGTCTGGCAAAAGATCTTACTATGGTGCACGGCAAAGGATTTAGCCGATCTAACTTATTTCAAATCAGGCAATTTTATGTCCGATTCGAAAAAATCCAGACAGTGTCTGGACAATTTGGGTTAACATGGAGTCATTATTTAGAACTACTCAAAGCTGAAGGTGATCTGGAGTTAAATTTTTACCTGAAACAATGCGAAAAGGAGCGTTGGAGTGTACGGGAACTGAAACGGCAGATGAGGAGCATGCTTTTTCACCGTATTGCATTGCAAAAGGAAAAGGAAGAAGTGTTCAGGATTTCGAACGAGGGACATAAAATTGAACATCCGGCTGATTTGATTAAAGATCCTTTTGTGCTGGAATTCCTGCAAATTCCGGGGCCGGAGAAATATGCAGAGCATGAACTGGAAGACAAAATAATAGCGCACCTCCAGCAGTTTATTATGGAAATGGGTAAAGGCTTTGCATTTATTGCCCGGCAATACCGGATGAACATAGCTAACCGGCATTTTTACGTGGATTTGTTGTTTTATCACCGCATTCTGAAATGCTTTGTACTTATTGACTTGAAGCGGGGAGAAATAGACCACCAAGATATAGGACAAATGAATTTATACCTGAACTATTTTAAACGTGAAGAAGCCGCTGATGATGATAATACACCAATTGGAATAATTCTTGGTGCATCAAAAAACAATGTGCTTGTAGCGTATGCCATGGAAGGAATAACTAACCAGATACTACTGGCAAAGTACCAGCTTTATTTGCCGCCTAAAGAGCGTCTGGAGGCTTTGCTACAAGGATTGATGGAGGAATGAAAAAGCGTGAAGGCTGAATAAAGAAGATAGGACGGAGGCGGGCTTTAGGCATTACATGAATTAACCAAGAGTAGCAGGGCAAACTATCTGCCGGAGTATTTATCTTGTGCGGAGATAACGATATGACAAATACGGATAATCCTGCTTTCTCAACAGATGCACTGCTTGCAGCCTACGGCATTGCAAGCGATGAACTTGTGCACCGGTTTGCACAGCATACGCAACAACTGAATGTAGCCAAAGGGCACACCTTGCTGGAGCCAGGAAAAATTTGTCAAACAGCTTATTACCTGATAGAAGGTGCCGCTGTGCAGTATGCGCTGAATGATGCGGGCGGGGAAGTGGTGATGGACCTGCACATGAGCGGCGAGTGGGTGCTCAACCATCAGAGCTTTGTGGGGCAGCGGGCGTCGGAGTTTACAATAAAAACGTATGCTCCGAGCAAACTGATTGCGCTGCGTATTGAAGATGTGCATTACCTTATTTCTGTGTCGCAGCAGTTTATGCAATTGGGGCGGTTGGGGGGATGGTGATGCTGCGTAATAAGTGTTAGGATGTGCATTGGAGTATTCCTTATTTCAATTGGCTCCGGCTGTTTTGAAAGGTTTTGCATGGTAGCTGCTTTGATTTCACGTTGGTGCAGGAGCATGGGTGTGTTGCGGGTTTACTTTTGTGCCGGCAATTCATTTGTGGCATCCATCTGTGGTAAAAGATTGTACCGCGGCAGTCAGCCGATGGGCGTTGAAAAACCGTATTTTCGCGTCCGTGAAAATTCTTCGCATACTGGCCTGGCCTGTTTCGCTGCTGTACGGTTTTGCCGTGTGGCTGCGCAACCGGTTGTTTGATGCCGGTTTGATGAAGTCGGTGGTTTTTCCCGACATTGCGCTTATTGGTGTGGGCAACCTTACTGCAGGCGGCACGGGCAAAACGCCGCATGTGGAGTATCTGGTGCGGTTGCTGATGAATAACTGGAAAGTGGCAACGCTTAGCCGGGGCTATGGTAGAAACACACGCGGCTTTATTTTATCGGATGCACAGTCTGATGCGTCGCAGATAGGCGATGAGCCGATGCAGTTCAGGCGGCGTTTTCCGGACACGGTGCCGGTAGCGGTTGACGGAAGCCGGGTGCGGGGTGTAAAACAGCTTAGGGCGGCATTTCCTGATTTGCAAAGCATTATTCTTGATGATGTGTATCAGCACCGGCGTATAAAGCCCGGCCTTCAAATTTTGCTTACCGATTACAACCGGCCCTATTACGAAGACCATTTACTGCCCACGGGCTTGCTGCGTGAGTCAAAAGCGGGCGTAAAACGCGCTGATATTATTATTGTCACCAAAACTCCGGCACTTTTTTCTCCGCTCGAACGCAAGCGCATTATCCGCGAAATAAATCCGGCTTCGTGGCAGCAGGTCTATTTCTCCACCATTCGTTATGGTGAGCTGGTTCCGTTTGGTGCCAAACCCGGCAAAGCATTACTGAGTAAAGAATACTATTTCGAACGCGGCTACAGCATCGTGCTGCTTACGGGCATTGCCAATTCGAGTGTGCTTGAATACGAATTGCGCGGCAAAGTAAAAGAACTTGTAACCCTGCGTTTTGCCGATCATCATGCCTACACACTTGCTGATTTAGAGCAACTGCGTACCTTGTACAATAATCTTCAGACAGAAAATAAACTCATTCTCACCACCGAAAAAGACGCCATGCGCCTTCTGCGCCCCGAGCTGCTTGCTGCCGCAGAAGGTTTGCCCGTCTTTTACATTCCTATTGAAGTGGTATTTCACGACAGGGATGCGGAGAATTTCAACAAGCAAATTAACGATTATGTACGATCGTATTATCAACAGCGTAAAGCACATTAACGAAGCCACAGCCGGATTCGCTCCTGAAATTGGCATAATCCTCGGAACCGGTCTTGGCGGGCTGGTGCAGGAAATAGACATCAAGTATTCGCTGCCTTACGAGCAGATTCCCGACTTTCCGGTTTCAACCGTAGAGGGGCATTCGGGCAAACTTATTTTCGGCATGCTGGGCGGCAAACGCATTGTAGCCATGCAGGGACGCTTTCATTACTACGAAGGCTACACCATGCAACAGGTGGTGTTTCCGGTGCGTGTGTTGAAATTTCTGGGCATTACAAATTTGTTCCTCTCAAACGCCAGCGGCGGCGTGAACCCTGATTTTGAAGTGGGCGATCTTATGCTCATTACCGATCACATTAACCTTTTTCCCGCACACCCGCTCATTGGCAAAAACGACGAGCGTTTTGGTCCGCGTTTCCCGGATATGAGTGAGGCTTACGACCATGCTTTGCTGGCAAAGGCCAAAGAAGTGGCTGCCGATCTCGGTATCAACGTACAGCAGGGTGTGTATGTAGGCCTCAGCGGCCCCACATTTGAAACACCGGCCGAATACAAATACGTGCGCATAATTGGCGGCGATACCGTGGGCATGAGTACCGTGCCCGAAGTAATTACTGCACGCCACATGAATTTGCCTTGTTTCGGAATTTCAGTGATTACTGATTTAGGCGTGCCGGGCAAAATTGTGGAAGTTTCACACGAAGAAGTGCAGAAAGTGGCGAAAGTAGCCGAAAAGCAAATGACCCGCTTAATGACCGAGTTAATCGGAAGGCTGTAGTTTTTCGCAATTTCAATCTACAGGCGGTAGTTTCCGGTTTGCAAACGGGAGCTTCCGCCTGAATTTTTAATAGTACATTTACTCTACTCAGACTCAACGCAATGATAAAACAGCTTACTACATTTTTTGCCCTTGCCGCAACGGTGCTGCCGCTTGCTGCTCAAAATTACAATGCACAGAACATTTCGCTTGTGGGGCATTTCGATGATCCCAATGTACCGGTGGCTTCGGCCTTTGGCATTCATTATCAAGGGGTATGGGGATGGCACAATCCGGCCGATAACCGTGAATACGGCATTATCGGCGCAGCACACGGGACTTTTTTTATTGATGTAACCAATCCGGCTACACCGGTTGAAGTAGGCTTCCTGCCCAGTGTGCAGAGCGATTGTATCTGGCACGAGATAAAAACATACAGCCACTACGCTTACATTGTAGGCGATGATGCCGGCGGCAACACATTTCAGATTGTTGATCTTCAGTATTTGCCTGATTCCATTCATGTAGTACACGACGGCACTACTTATTTCGAACAGTCGCACACCATATATGTGGACGGGAACAAACTCTGGTGTGGCAGTGTAACGCTCGACAACAACCAGGGCTTTTATTCAATGGCTGTGTACAGTCTGGCGAACCCCGAACAGCCGCAGCTTTTGCGCACACTCAATCAGGACTATCCATCTGTAAGCAATGTGCACGATATGTTTGTGCGCAACGACACGGTGTATGCTTCGGCCGGGTATCAGAAATTATACATTTACAAATTCAATTCAAACAACACATTTACCGAACTGGCTTCCTTTGGCAGTTATCCCGAATCGGGTTACAACCACAGCAGTTTTTTAACTTCCGACGGTCGTACGCTGGTGTTTATGGATGAAGTACCTGCCGGTATGGGTGTTAAATCGCTCGATGTATCCAATTTCGGGAACCTGACCATTAATCAGGTGTTTCGCTCCACACAAGGCTGCACACCGCATAATCCCTACATAATCGGCAACAATACATTAGTGTGCGCTTATTATCAGGATGGCGTGCAGATTTTCGACATCAGCAATCCGTCTAACGCGGTGCGCACCGGTTATTTTGATACGGATACGCTCAACAACCAGTCAAACGGCTACCCTGATCCGTATCACGGCTGCTGGGGCGCATACACTGATTTGCCCAGTGGCCTGCTGCTTGCATCCGACATGCAGAACGGCCTTTACATACTTGATATTTCGCAGGCCGTTGTAACCGGTACACCCGAACCGGCTATTCCGGTGCAAACGCTGAATGCCTATCCCAATCCGTTTGTAACCGGTTTCATGGTTTCGCTGCAACTTGATCGTGCGCAGGAAGTGGAATGGGAATTGATCGATCAGGCCGGCCGTGTGGTGGAGCAGGGCAAACAAAATATGCCCGGCGGGTCTGCCTTGTTTGAATTCGATGCCAACGGTGTAGCCGCAGGCGCATACACCCTACGCTTGAAAGGCGAAACATTTACAGGCCGTTCATTGGTAATGAAGCCGTAACAAAACGCGAATATTTAAATGAAAAGCACCGGTAGTTTTGCCGGTGCTTTTTTATTGAACGTTATGTCCAGCTTTTTCTCAGGCTGAACATGGAACGTACCTTACTGGTTAAGCTAGTAGTTTGCGTGTAAGTTTGCGCGGAGCCTTCTTGTCGGGTTGAGTAAATAAATAACCTAATGCTCAAGCGGAGCATGTAGCCTGTCAGTTCGAGCGGCGTTTGCAGTTTGTCAGTTTGAGCGGAGCCGAAAACTGACAAACACACTACGCTCTCGACGACCGCATCCCCTTCGTCTGCTTCAACGACTTGTCTGTAGCAAACTTTTTATATTCGGCAGAGCCGGCGGGATAAAGGGCAATTTTTCCTTCTTCGTTGTGATGCACGCCCCAGGCGTAGCGTTTGGTGAGGGGCGATGCGCGCAGGCAGGCCTGACCTTTTGAGAAAAAGGTTTCGCGGGCTGCTTTTTTATCTGCTGGTTTAATGGCGTTGCGCTGCGCATACACTTCAAACAGCACATCGTCAGATGTGTATTTATAGGGATTATCGTAAATCATTTTGAACTGCAGTTCGGCCACGGAGGGTTCCTTTTTGCCTTGCGGCGGTACATCGGCTTCTGCAAGCGGACAATCTTCTGCAATTTGTATAAATGTATTGAAGTAATTGGTGGTATGCATGGCTGAATAGTTTGGTGTACCAAGTTACAAAATCAGAAAAGGCGCATCTGCGCGCTTGCCGCTTCGGGGTTGAAATCGCTGAGGTTGAATTCGAATTTTGTCTGATTGAGGTTGTTGCGTTTTACGGCAAGTGCAAACATTTGTTTGATGCTGTCGGCCACCGGCCCTTCGCCGCGCATGCGCACACCAAAGCGGCTGTCGTTTACCTGTCCGCCGTGGCAGGCCTGTATCTGATGCCACACTTTTTCTGCCCGTCCGGGATAGGTTTTGTGCAGCCAGTCGCGGAAAATTTCGCCTACCTGTCCGTTGAGGCGCACCATGGTGTAGCCTGCAAACAGCGCGCCTGCATTGGCGGCGGCGTGCAGAATAGCCGGAATTTCGTGGCTGTTGAGGCCGGGAATAATTGGTGCACTCATTACGCCCACGGGTATGCCTGCTTCGCGCAGGGCAGTAATGGTTTCGAGTCGTTGTTTGTAGGTGGCGGTGCGTGGCTCCAGCTGCAGGCGCAGTTTTTCGTCGAGGCCGGTGATGCTTATCATTACCTGCACAAGCCGGTGTTCAGCCATTTCGCGAAGTATGTCGATATCGCGTTTAATGAGTGCATTTTTTGTAATGATGGCCACCGGATGCCTGAATTTGAGCAGCACCTGCAGCATGCCGCGTGTAAGTTCATACTTACGCTCAAGCGGCTGGTAGCAATCGGTATTGCCCGAAAGCATAATGGCTTCGGGCTGCCAGCGCGGGTTGCTGAGCTGCTTTTCGAGTAAAGCCGGCGCATCGGGCTTTACAATTATTTTCCGCTCAAAATCAAGCCCCGCGCTGTAGCCCCAGTATTCATGCGCATTGCGCGCGTAGCAATACACACAGCCGTGTTCGCAGCCCTGATACGGATTCATCGACAACCCGCGCAGGTCGGGACTGTCCACTTTATTCACAATTGTTTTGGGATGGGTAATGATGACTTCCGTTTTCTCGTCGAGTAAAGCGGGCTCGTCAATCACTTCCATGTGCTCCTGCACAATGCGGTTTTTCAGAAAACGGTTGTGCGGATTCAGCTGCGCTCCGCGGCCACGAAAACGTTCGGGCACGTGTGGTTGCTCTTCCATGTGTGAATGGATGAATGAATACTTAAAAAGCGGTGCGCGTGGCGCTAAGGTAATATGTGAAAAAGCGTTTGTCAAGTCACCCCCGCAGTCCTTTGTGTACATCATAACAACGGCGATGAAATTTTCATTTCATCGCCGTTGTAAAAAGAGTAATCAAAAACGATTCCGGTAATTTTCCGGGAAAATCAGTCGCTCAAAATTATTTACTTATTCCCTGTTCCGTTACATCAACCCAGCGGCCGGTGTTGCGTGCATTTACCGAGGCATCGTACATTGCTTCCACGTTGGTGGCGGGCAGGTAGAAATGTCCGGTGTAGGCTGCGTTGAGGCGTACACGGTAGGTGCGTGTGCGCTGAGGGGCAATGTAGAAGTAGGTGAACACCCGGTCATCGCGCACATCCTGATAATCGAATGCATCACTGCGTATGGGTGAATTGCCTTCTTCCATGCGTTCGTTGCGTATTTCCCAGCCCGAGGGGAATACCTGACTCAGCGCCACTTCACGGTACTCGCCGCGCAGTCCGGTGTTGGCAATGGTTACAATGGCCATAAAATCGGTGCCTTGTTCAAGACGTGTTACATCTACCGGAGCGCCGCTGTTGTCGGTATATTTTACATCAATAGTCATGCCCTCGGCCGAAGGAGTTTCCATGCCAATATCCGGCACGCCGCTCAGAATTACGCGCACAAACAGCACACCGGCACCGTTGTTTTTCACATTCACTTTTCCGGCTTCGGTGCCCGAAATCGGAATATCGGTTTGTGAAATGGGTTTGCCATCGTTTACACTTCCGGCTTTACCGTTTATGGTGAAACTGCTGTTTACACCTTTCACTGTTTTGTCGGCGGTCGAAAACTCGCTCAGTGCAAGCAGGCAGTAGGCGGTGGCCTGTGTGCTCATCCAGTACGTGTTGCGGTTAAGTGCTTCGGAAATCTGTTTGGCCACCGGCGCGGCTTTGGTGCGCTGGCCCATGAGTGTAAGTGTTTCTACAATCATGGCCATGTCGCGGTCGGAAGAGCCGTAAGTGTAGGAGAATTCCGAGTAGGGCGATACTTCCGTGGACAGTCCGGTGATAAGCTGTTTGGCAATTTCGGGCTGTCCGGCCAGCTGGTAAGCCGCTGCCAAACGCCATTTAGCAGTAGCGTTGAGCGATTTGTGTTCACGCAGGCGGTTCATGGCGCCCAGTTCGGGTGTTTTGGCTTTTGCCAGTGTGTATAGGCGGTAGGCCTGCACCAGATCGTCGTTGTAGTAGTAGCGCTGATCGGCGCGGGGCGACCATGCCGTGGCTTGCTGGCGCTGGAATTTTTTCCAGTTGTCGATGAGTCCTGCGGGCAGTGTGTAGCCGTGTTCTTCGGCTTCGAGCAGGAAGTGGCCGGCATAGTTGGTGCCCCATTCGCTCGGGCTCTGGTCGCCGGGCCAGTAGCCAAGTGCGCCCGAAGGTGTCTGGAACGAACGCAGGCGGTTGATGGCTGCTTTCACGTTTTCTTCGGTGCGCTTGCGGCGTTCGTCGCTCAGCTTAATTAAATCAGCAAGGTAAAGCTGCGGGAACGCGGCCGAGGTAGTTTGTTCCACACAACCGTGCGGGTACTGCATCAGATAATCTAACCGGCGGCCGAGGTTGAGCGGCGGAATGGTGCTTATTTCAAGCGTGCCTTTGTTGGTGCCCGCAATGCCCACCGGTGTGTAGGCCGTGTTCCAGCTCTGGCCCGGATCAATTACCGCTTCAAGCACATTGGTTTGCATGGTGTTCGGGTTGCGCACATCAATTTCAATTTCTGTCACCGCGCGTTCCTTGCCGCTGGTGGCCACAATGCGCACTTTACCCACGCCTACGGCTTTGGCTACATTGAGGCGGAAAGTGGCTACTTTTTCGCCCACCTCGCTAAACGTAAGCGATTGTGCAGCGCCGCCTTCAATGCTCATCATCTTATCGGTGGTCACCGTTACATTTACATTCTTCACAAACTTTTCCATCGCAAACACATTCACCGGCAAATCCACCGTTTCGCCCGGGCCCAGTACACGCGGCAGGGTGCCCAGAATCATCAGCGGTTTGCGCACCGGAACGGTTACTTCGGCATTGCCGTAAGCCGCATCCTGCCCGGCCACCACCATCACCCGCACCGATCCTACATATTGCGGAATGGTAATCTTATGGTCGTTGCGTGCGCCTTTTTTCAGTTCATACGGTCCGAGGTAACGCACCATCGGTTTAAAACGGTTGGCTTTTTGTCCGCCGTTGGGGCCATTATCGCCGTCGCCGCCAATACCCAGCACACGCTCCAGTTCGGCGCCGTAAGCACCCATTACCAGATCATACATATCCCAGGTTTTCACACCCAGCGCTTCGCGGGCGTAAAAGTTATTCCACGGATCGGGTGTTTTGAATCGGGTAATGTCAAGCAAACCTTCGTCCACCACAGCCAGCGTGTAGGTCATGGCTTTGCCGCTTTTTTCGCTCACGGCCACGTTCACGGTTTCTTCGGGCGCCCACACTGCTTTGGTGGCAATTACCGGTGTAATATGGGTTTCGGCATTGTCAATTTCTATGGGAATAACACCATACAAACGTATGGGTGCATCGTTTTTCACCTGTGCGTGCGGTTGCAGCAGGGTCACATGCACAAACACGTTGGGTGCCATTTGCGGCGTTACCGTAATTTCTGTGGTAATGTTGCCTTTGGCTTTTGTTTCGGCCCACTGGGTGCTGAGTATGCGCGAACCGTTTTCGACACTGATAAGGGCGCGGCCCTGACCGGGTGAGGGGATGGTCACTTTTATTTTGTCGCCTACTTTGTATTTGGTTTTGTCAGACGAGAACTGGAGCATGGTTGCCGCTTCCGAGTTCTGCATCGCGCCGCCATCGCCGTAGGGCCAGTCAAACCAGGCCACCTGTCCGGTAGAGTGTCCGCTTTCCTCGTCGGTAATGCGTATGAGGTAGCGGCCCCAGTCTTCCTTACCTATTTTTACATTAAATGCGCCGCGGCCTTTGGCATCGGTGCTGGTGGTGGTTTCGTAGTAAGGGCTGTAGTAGCTGCTGTTTACGTAGTTGGCAATGTAGTCATCGCTCGAACTCCACCACCAGCGCCAGTCCATTTTATACACTTTCACCGTAAGGCGTGTGCGGGCTTCGGGTTTGCCGTTTTCGTTTACAGTTACCAGCGGCACCGAATAATCGCGGTTGGTTTCGAGCATGCCGCCCCAGCCGCTGCCTTTGGGCATGAGCACGCCCACGTAGTGCGAAAACGGCGAGTAGTTGATCGAGAAACGATCTACGCTGAACGCGCCGCCCTGTTCAAACACGCGTGTGTTAAAGCTTGCGCGCAGCATACCCGGCGCATTGGCCGCCGCCAGATCGGGCGAAAATTCGGCGTGTCCGTTATCATCCAGCCGGCCATCATACACCGTTTTGTTTTCGGAAAAGAAATTGGTAGCCGGATCATCAAACACGTAGTTATCAAAACCTTTAAATGCCGTGGTGGTTTCGTAGAAACTCACTTCCACATTGGCACGCAGGTTTTTGGCAATGGCGCCGTGCAGCCACTTCACATCCATTTTCACCGGCTCTTTGTTTTCGTGAAGCAGCGTTACATTGTTTGCAAAGCCCATGTTTATTTTCAGGCGGTTGGGCATAATGGTTTCCACCTTTACCGTTTTGGTAAATGTGGCGCCGCCCACTTTTACACGCGCAGTCCAGTTTCCGGTGGGTGCATCGGCATCGGTGGGTGTGGTGAAATTGTAGAAGCCGTTTACCGATGTGGCGCGCACCACGCGGTTAACAAGCTGTCCGCGCGGGTTGTTGAGTTCAAATGTAACCGGGTGGCCGGCGGGAAGTTTGTTTTCCTTGTCTTCGAGAATGAAGCCGAGGAAAAGCGTATCGCCCGGGCGCCACACGCCGCGTTCACCGTAAACCATGCCTTTCAGGCCTTTCTGCACCGTTGCGCCTGATACATCAAACGCACCCAGCGAAAGCGAAGAGCCGTCGTCTATTTTCAGGTAACCGCGCTGATTGCCGCTGCGGGCCACCAGCAAAAACGGTTTCTTTTTGAGCTGCATTACGGCCATGCCCAGGTTATCGGTGGTGGTGCGGGTTACAAGCTGGTGCTGGAAATCGTAAAGCTCAAGTTCGGCGCCGCCCACGGGGTCAGTGCTGCGCAGGTTGTTTACGGCCACCACCATACTGCCGTCGTTGCCGCGTTTGGCAAGCAGGCCAAGGTCAGAAGCAAGCACGTTGCGGCTTACCGTGCGGCCGTAGTAGTAACTGCCTGAGCAGGGATCGTCGCGGTCGCCGTAATCATCGTAGTAATAGTAGCTGTCGTAGTAGTCGCCGCCGTAGTAGCTGTATTCACCTTCGTTTTCGCTGTTTTCCTGTCGGCTGCGTTCCTGTTCGGCTTCCTGCTCGGCAATGGCCGCATTCGAAACCGAATCGCAGGCTACCACAGCATACGATCGTTTAAAGCCAATGCTAACGCGGTAAATGGCGCCGGGTTCGGCTTTAATCATTTCGCCCAGATCAATGGCGTAGTTGGTCCAGTTGTTATAGTCGTTTTTGTTGCGGATGTTCAGGTCTATTTTTTTCTTGGTCACCACCTTGCCCACGCGGTAAAGCTCGTCGCTGCCTTCAAGGCTGTTTACCTGCAAAAACTGCGGAATGTTTTTTTCGTAAATGCGAATCACTTTCACATCCACTGCTTTCAAACCTACAGCCTGAAATGGCAGTGTAAGACCGCGCGGACTGTTGGGCAGAATCACGCCTTTGCCGCTCAGCCGCACTTCGGGCTTCATCATTTCAAACTCAATGGTTTGCGTAAACGAGTGCGGGAGTGCTTTACCAATTACGTTTTTCACACCCGTTTGCACCGTTACGGCATGTGATCCGCTCAGGCGTTCAAGCGGATATACTTTTACATCGTTATCCTCAATAGAAAAACGCAGGCCGGTTGCATCGGCAATGGTAATGAGTCCGTCAAGGTTCTGGCGTTCGGCAATGGGGTCGGAGAACTGAATCACCACGCATTGTTCCTGGCCCTGCTCGGCGCGGGCATTCATCACTTTAAAATCGCCAAGGGCGGGAATGGTAATTTCCTTGCGGTCTTTGGTATCGGCGCCAATGGCATTACCGTTCCATTCAAGTACTACCTTACTTTCCTTTTCGCCGCGTTTAATGTTATCCACCGTAAAGCCGTGTACTACGTTGTTGCCTTCGTGTGTCCAGGTAATTTTAAGCGGTTGTCCGTTTTGCGAAACGGTAAGTGTCTGTTCCACGGCTTTGTGGTCGGCACCGTCGGTGGTGTTCAGTGTGCCGCGCATTTGCTGCAGGCGCAGGCTCTGGCGGTCGGTGGTGCGCATGCCGTCAACCACCACATCAACACCCTGCCGCATGGTGCGGAATCCGAACGACATTACCTTCAGGTTTGAAGGCACGTCGGGCACCAGTTTGCTGAGGTAGAATTCGGCTTCGTAGCTTTTGTCAGACGGCAGGCGTGTGGCCGGGCGGAATTCCAGCGTGCGGTTGTCGATCCAGAAGAGCTGGCCTTCAATTTCGGGCGAGAAGCTGAAGTACTTTTCCGTTTCGGCTTTGTCGAGGCTAATTGCGCCTTTGTATTCTTCGGCCAGCGTAACGCGTATGTACGATTCGTTGGAAATAACGCCCGACGTATAGGCCGAAATATAGGCCGCATAAGCCGGGTCGAGCCGCGAGAAGGTAATGGCTGAATTACTTTTCTGCGAGAGGAAGGGAATAGCCAGCATGGCCAGTGTAACCACAGCGGCAAGGGTAAGCAGCAAACGTTTTGACATAGTCAGAGGAGTAGCTTGATCTGGAAGCTAAGGTAGAGGAAAAGGCGTGGGCGGGGCAACGGGTTTTTAACAATTTTTTCAGGCGTAGTGGCAGGGGGGATAAGTGTAGCGAGTTTTAGTGTGGGTGTGTTCAATGAAACAGCTTAACTTACTGGAACTAACGCAGCCTTTTTTTGAAAATCTCTTGAGCTCGTTTGTGTATGTACACCTCAAAATCACGATGATTTGAAAAGGATTCATGATCGGGTACCCTAAAACGATGGATAAGCTCTGAAATAAGAAGTTCACAAGAATAATCAGGCTCCAGCATTAATTTACCATTTAAATGCCCAATAACACCGTTTATACTTTGTTTAAAATTGGTTTGATTAGGAGCAATATCAAATTCTATTCTTTCTAAAATATCTTTAGAAGTTCTATTATCTGTAATATCAAAGTTAGAAATGCTAACTGGATTTATTTTGAACCAGTGATATATAATATTATTATACGATATATGTTTGTAGTATAGATTATTGTACAGTACTTTATTTATTTCAAACCAATCGCCTTTTTTAGGCAAACTAATATTTGTTTGCTTAGTCTTTCCTGTTGAATAAACTTGATCATCAGATTCAGCAATAAAAAATATGTTTCTTGGTAGTAGTTCAATCATTCTAAGTGCTGCTGCCTGACAAGACACATCACATTGATCGATAATTTTTTCTTGAAGATAAGCAAGATTATTTTTGCATTTATCATAAGTTTCTGAAATCCAATTTCTTGGCATTAGTAATTCCGCTGCAAATCTATTGGCTTCTTGTTCGATTTTAGAATAACTAGAGTCTATTGAATAATCTAAATTTGAATCTTCAATTATTGTTCCAATATGCCAAGGAATAATTACATGCCCCAATTCATGCGCAAGGGTAAAGTTTAATCTTTTAGAACTAATACTTTTGTTTATTATGATTTTAGGTTTTTTTAGAGGTTGCTTTAGATTAATAGCGACACCATCAATTCCATCAATTGGGATTTCTTCGATATAAACAGTAGCATGTTTTTTAACTAAGTCTAAAATATTAAAAGGTATCTTTAGATTGTTATTGTTATAAAATCTAATTGCAATTTTAGTTTCGGGGGGCAATTCTATTTCCATAATCCTTCGTTGTCAAGCCATCTTTGTAAACGCTCTGCTTTTGATGGATCTTTAGACCTTGCAGCCAATGGTATTTGATTGGTTACGATTGTGTCAATATCTATATTGTTTTTATGTGCAGTTATGATAAGACCTATATATGAACTATCTTCAATGAAGAGAGCGTATTCATGAAATGTCATACCGAGATAGTCATGTAAAGAAATATCCTCCGCACTTTCATGCCATCTATCGATATAATCATCAATTTCAGACATTAAAGCATCCCCATTTATACAATCTTGGATAAAGTTAGACATTGATTGTCCTCCCTTTTACAGCTGGTTTAATTAGATCCCCCATTGAATTCAGAACAGCAATGTGTTTGCCTCTTTTATTGAACACTTCTATCTCCCCATGTAAAGCATCCCAAGTATAAAGTTTGCTAAAATCTTTTGATCTCCATCTTTTTTTTCCATCAAATACACCAATAAACTCGCATTTATCTAAAAAACAGGGCTTAGGTATCGGTATTCTTGTCATTATGTTTGTATTTCATTTTTGATAGCTTTTATGCAAATGTAATAAACTAATTCTTTCATACAAAATTATTTAAGTTTATTGGTAATATTATTCGTAGAGTTTAATACAGGTAATCAAATATATGGTTTTGTGCATGAGTGAATTATTGATTGGCCTTTTGTAAATGTAAATTATCATCTTTGTAAAAGGTCTGTAGGCGTCCACTTGCAATCGATTTACTCAAATGATACGTACCTGTATTTATCTAACCTTCATCGCAATCTTGCTCACTGGCTTCAGCTTTTCTCCTTCCAAACAACGTAAATTCAAGTCTAAAGAGCTTTACAAATCCACCAATTTAGTCATTACCCAAATCACGGCAAATACCTTTCTGCACGTTTCTTACAAGCAAACCAACGATTTCGGCAATGTACCCTGCAACGGGCTCGTGGTTCGCAACGGCAGCGAAACTATGGTGTTTGATACACCCACCAACGACAAAAGTGCCGGCGAACTCATTAAATGGATCAAAGAAACGCTGAAGTGTAAAGTGAATGCTGTTATTCCCACACACTTTCACGACGATTGCCTGGGCGGGTTAAATGCATTTCACGCCGCGGGCATTCCTTCCTACGCCAACGCGGGCACCATTGCACTGGCCACGGCAAACAATTTGCCCGTTCCCCAACACAGTTTCACCGACTCGCTCCGGCTCAGTGTGGGTACAGAAACCGTTACCGCCCGCTTCTTTGGCGAAGGACATACAAAAGACAATGTGGTGGGCTACTTTGCCGCCGAAAATGTAATGTTTGGCGGGTGTTTAATTAAAGCGTTAAAATCCAGCCGCGGCTTTACCGGCGATGCCAATCTCGATACCTGGTCGGGAACGGTGCAGAAGGTGAAGGCGGCTTATCCCGATGTAAAGGTGGTGGTGCCCGGGCATGGCGCGTATGGCGATAGGCGGTTGCTTGATTATACCATTAAGTTGTTTGAGGTGAAGTAGGGGAACATAACTTATCAAATAATCACTTTTACTGGTTCATTGCTACATTATTTCATCGAAATTCACGTTTAGGTTTGACCTATATTTACATATTAACCTTAACACACTCCCACATGCGTTTTTCGCTTATTCTTGTCCTCACATTCTTTACAGCCACATTACAGTGCTGCTCGTCCAACAGATCAGCCACACCTCCGGCAGCAGAATCTCAAACAATCACCATCACCGGTACTTTTAAAAGTATTCAGGGAGTGATGGATCCGCTCAGTTGTTATGCTTCAAACGGCGGTTATGTTACACAAAACAATGGCGAACGTGTAGCTGTAATGTTTAAAACCGAAGAAGAAGTAACCTGCTCAACAATTGAAGTAAAAGGCATGTATGTAACAAAAACAGCAGCAACCAACCCCACTAGTCCCTGTCCCGACGGACAACGAAGTATTTTGCAGGTGGAGAGTTATACGTGTAAATAGGGCTTAAGCCAGCTTGAGAGATTACAGCGAAGCAGATAAATAATCTGCTCAGGCTGTCGATTTCTACATTACTTCAATAACAATCTCATTCGATGTTTTGTTGTAATAACTCACAGATATTTTATATGTTCCCGGCATCAGCCTGTTATCGCTGTTGTTTACTATTGTCAGATCAGATATTTTGCAAGTGCGTGAAACAGATTTGCCGGGCAAAAGTTCCTGATAAAACTTTTTAAGTTCATCGGGCATATAACACTTTGAGTTTAAAATACCCTTGCTGTTGTATTTTATTACCGAATTTCCGGTTTTCACCTCTTCAATATTCAGCGATGTGCGCCAAAGTCCGTAAGCGTCAAAACCAGGTTTTTCAAAAAGAATTTTTTGAACTGAATCCGAAGTACTTGTAAGACTCACTGTAATTGGAATATCATCGCCTGCTTTGAAATCAGAATCAGGTATCATTATATATACTTTTACATCAGGCGTGTCTGTTATTTCAGATTGTTGTAAATCTGTATCTAAATATATATCGCTTAGGTAGTAGCTTTTAGGTTTATCATTACATGAAATTATAAATAAGGAAAACAGAAACACCACAAAAAAATCAGCAAAACCGGATATGCTTTGATAAAATCAGTTGATCTGGGTTTATTCATTACAAAACAGTGTTATTACGGGTTAGACTAATTTAAAATGTACTTTTCTTTGAATTTAAATTCCTTAGTTACTTCAGAAATTTCATCCCACGAATGCAAACATCCTGAACAGGTTCTGATAGTTCCTTTTTTACTTTTCACATACCCGATCATCTTCCATTCATCAGGTGTAATTTTTTCTCCTTTTTTACATAATAAATATATTCCCTGCACTGCATATACTTGTTTCTGCGAACTTGCCGATTGCAGCCATTTGACAAGTGCTGCTTTATCATTTGCTTCTACATAACTGCTCATTTTCATATATCCATAGGGGGCACTACCTGCCAATCCACATCTATATCCATAAATTAATTCATTATCGAACAGATCTTTTTCATTGATTGTAGTTTTGAATATTGTTTTGAACGATTGGTCAAGTTTGTGAAACCCTGTCGTGTCTTTGTAGCTGTCAAGGGTATCGAAACGAAGGTGATAATCCACTGTATCTCTAACGTTTACTTTCGCAATATAAAGGTGTCGGATTATATTGTCTCCGCATTTTATTAAATTGATCTTATATTCAAAAATTCTTTCGGCCTTTTGATCGTTTGACTGGTTTTGATAGCAATAAAACGTGCAAATGCTTTCTTCATATTGCGGCACTATTTCTCTTTCAAACACCCACCATACATCTGATACATTTCCTGTTTTTTGGAGGCTATCCAGGCTCGACTGTAGTTTGGTTACATTATGGGATCTCAGAATGGATTTTATCGCTTCGGTCTGATTGGCAATGAGCGATTGTGCAAGACAAAAAGCAAGCAGCAGGAGTAAGGGTTGTTTTAGGGTTTTCACAGTATTAAATATAAAGGCAAATTTCAAATTCAATGTCACCTGCCTGCCTGTTTTTCATGTGTTGAAACGTAATTTAACCGCTAAAATTAATCTCATCCAGTTTACAATTTTCAGGATGCATGTGTGGCGGCCTCCTGCACAAAAAGCAAAGTACCTAAACCGCCACACACCGTGCTCACAGCTATAGATTTGCTGCCGCAGCTTATCCTGAGCGAAGCCGAAGGAAAGCTGCCGCCTCCATCTCTTGCGCAGCGTGTGACCAAAACTCCCTACTTTTGCGCACACAATGCGCCTGCTCCTCCTTGCCGATGCCGACTCTGCCCACACCCGCAAATGGGCCGTGGCGCTGGCGGCTGCCGGACTCGAAGTAGGCATTTTCTCACTGCGCAAAAGCACCGCAGGCTGGGCGGCACAGCACAACCGCATCACCATTTTCGATGCACACGGGCTTGATGAGGCTACCTTCAACGGCTCCACGGCCGGCAAGCTGGTGTACCTCAAGGCCATTTTGCCGCTGCGCCGCCTCATTACACAATTCCGCCCGCAGCTGGTGCATGCGCATTACGCCACCAGCTACGGACTGCTGGGCCGTTTCTGCGGCTTTCATCCGTTTGTGCTTTCGGCCTGGGGCAGCGATGTAATGAACTTTCCGCAACGCAGCCTGCCCAACCGCATCCTCCTGCGCGGCAACCTCCGCGCGGCCGATGCCGTGCTTGCCACAAGCCCCACAATCAGCCGCTACATCAAAGAAGTAGTGCCGCGCCAGGTTGAAATCACACCCTTTGGCATTGATACCGATGTGTTTTGCCGCCAGCCCGTGCCACGCATCTTTGGCAACAATTGTATTGTAATCGGTGCCGTAAAAGCACTCGAAAAAGTATATCGTCACCATGCGCTGCTTGACGCATTTGCCGCATTGCACACACAACATCCCGAACTTCCGCTTCGGCTTCTGCTTGTGGGCGATGGTACGCAGCGCGCCGCGCTTGAGCAGCAGGCACAATCGCTGGGCATTGCCGCGCTTACAAAATTTGCAGGCCGCGTGCAGTTTGCCGATGTGCCGCAGTGGCACAACCAGCTCGATATTTTCGTAAACATTTCTGAGTACGAAAGCTTCGGCGTATCGGTGCTCGAAGCCATGGCCTGCCAGGTGCCCGTAATTGTTACCGATACCGGCGGACTGGCCGAACTGGTGGAGCAGGGGCGCGAAGGCTACCGCGTATCGCTGCACAATCCGCACGAGCTTGTGCAGCGTTTGTACGAACTTGCTTCCAGCGCAGCGCTTCGCACACAGCTCGGACAAAACGGCCGCGAAACCGTGCTGCGCAGCTACACGTGGAAAAACAACCTGCAGCAAATGCTGGCTATCTACAAACGTCTTGTCCCCAATTCCGGCTTATGAAACTTTTGCTGCTCACTCAATACTTCCCGCCCGAAGTAGGCGCGCCGCAAAACCGCCTTTTCGAACTTGCCGTGCGTTTGCAGCAGCGCGGCATTGAAGTAACCGTGCTTACCGCCATGCCCAATTACCCGCAAATGGAAATTCATGCGGCGTACAAAGGCAAGGCGTATCACTACGAAGAAATGGACGGGCTCCGCGTGCATCGCTCGGCCATTTACGTGGCCAAGGAAAAAGGCATCGCCAAACGCCTGCGCAATTATTTTTCGTTTGTGTGGAGCAGCTGGCGCGTTGGCCGCAGCAAACTCGAAAAGCGTTACGATTATATTCTCTGCGAAAGTCCGCCGCTGTTTCTCGGCATTTCGGCCTGGCTGCTGTGCCGCAGTAAAAAGGCAAAACTCATTTTCAACGTGTCGGATCTCTGGCCGGAGAGCGCCGAGAAACTCGGGCTTGTCACCAACAAACTTTTCCTCGGCGCAGCGCGTATGCTCGAAGAAGGGTTGTATAAACGTTCGGCGCTTATTACCGGACAAACCCAGGGCATTGTGTCCGACATCAAACGCCGCTTTCCGCACAAAACCGTGTACTGGCTGCCCAACGGCGTTGACCTCAACTACTACCGCCACGATGCACAGCCGCAGGGCTGGCGCGAAAAAAACGGTTTTGCGGCCACTGATTTTTTGCTGCTTTACGCCGGCATCATCGGCCACGCGCAGGGGCTCGAAGTAATTTTAAAAGCAGCCAACCGCCTGCGCCAGCACAAAGGCATTCACTTTCTGCTGCTCGGCAGCGGCCCGGTAAAAGACGAACTGCTGGCCATGAAAGCCAGCCTGCAACTCAGTAATGTCACGTTCATCAACACCGTGCCTAAGTCTGAAATGCCGGCCATCGTAGCGGCTTCCGACGCAGCCGTAATTCCGCTTCGCCGCCTCGATTTATTCAAAGGCGCAATCCCGTCGAAAATTTTCGAAAACCTCGCCATGAAAAAGCCCATCGTGCTTGGCGTGGAAGGCGAAGCCAAAGAACTTTTTATCGACGAAGGCAAAGCCGGTGTATTCTTTACGCCCGAGAACGACGAAGAACTTGCCGCCGCCGTATTGCAGCTTCACCAGAATCCCGCACTGCGTAACGAACTGGCAGAAAATGCCCATAACTACGTGCGCCAAAAATTCAACCGCGATACTATTGCCGAAGGATTTTACCAGTTGCTGGAGCAGCATGGCGCACAGCTGTAGTACCCCGCAAAAACAAAAAACAAAATCGGGGTTTAACTCTCCGAGGTCTTTAAGACCTCGGAGAGTTGGGTAGTTAATTTGTTTTTTGTTTTTGCAGCCATGGGCAACGAAATCAATTTCTGACAAAGACTTGACTTGTAATATTTATCGGGGAATAAATGTAAAGGTTTCAGTGCCTTTGGGCGGTAAGCCGGATGAAGTACCAACATTTGCAATTTCATAACTTCTCGAGAGTGTAATTGTATCATGTCTTAGCTCATCAATACTAAATAGTGGAATTTGCTGCCTTTCGGGAAAATGGATAACACCGTTGTACGGCCATACACCGGAAGTACTTTCTGGAAAAAGAATAACTTGTGTTTTATTTTCTTTTCTATCCTTATCAAAAATGAAATTCCACTTACCTTTCATTATCCCCTGACTATTGGATAGCGTGGTCATTTTCAGCTCAAATGTTTCATCCTTTCTAAAATCTAATTCACAGCTGTAATAAAGTGTATTATCAGGCAAATTTGGGTTTGCTGAAATGCAAACTTCCACGTTGTTCTGATAGTTCCATTCATTTTGAAATATTCCTCTTAGTTCGCTGTAAGTTCCTTTTGCAGTATATAATCGCCATTTTCCCACCATTCGGGCTTTTCGTGTGCGAAGTGAAACAGCAGGGTCGTCTTCGGCCTTGCGCATACAGGAGTTGGTAAACAACAGGGAGATTATCAATGTGATAAACAGCGGAAATTTGTACATAAGCAATCGTTTAAAAGGGTTATTTTAAATAAAGGTATTATACGGGTAACCCAGAACCAACTGTTAATCATCATCTGGTGGAACAAACTGAATAAATGGTTTTACCAGTTGCTGGCGCAGCATGGTGCACAGCTGTAGTACCTGCAAAAACAAAAAACAAAATCGGGTTTAACTCTCCGAGGTCTTTAAGACCTCGGAGAGTTGGGTAGTTAATTTGTTTTTTGTTTTTGCAGCCACGGGCAACGAAATCAATTTTCTAACGTCAGCTAATTGCGCAGCAATTACGTACTTTCGCTGTGTCACACTATGCACACCTGGCACCACGCACTTCGCCAATTTCAACTCGGGCTGCTTCTGCTCGCTGCGGTGTGCATGCCTTTCGGCTTTTTTCAGGGGCCGCTGGCCGGTTTTCTGGCGCTGAGCTGGCTGGCCGATCTGCGCTGGAAACAGAAGTGGAACGACCTGCGCAATTCGGGCTGGTTCTGGGCCATGTTTTTCTTCTACGGCCTTTATGCGCTTTCGCTTTTGTGGACAGACCACACCGACATGGGCAGCATGAGCCTTCAGGTAAAACTCGGCATGTTTATTTATCCGCTGGTGCTGGCCGGCATCCGTCTCAACGAAAAGCAAACGCGCCGCATCATTGCTGCATTTCTGCTGGGTCTGCTGGCGGCAGGGCTTTTTATGCTGGGGCGCGCCACGCTCATCTGGATGAACGAACACCGCAACGCTTTTTTTTATCAGGCATTTACCGAGCGTATGGTGCATCCGGGCTACTTAGCCATGTATTACTGCCTCGGCATTGCCCTGCTGTTTCATGCGGTTTTGCTGCAGGATGCCGGACGTGGCTGGAAAATTGGTGCAGCCCTGCTTTGCGGTTTTTACGTGCTCATTTTGCTGCTGCTGGCTTCAAAGCTCGGGTTGCTTGCACTGGCCTTGCTGGTGGCGGGCTATGTGGTGTATGCCATTATCCGTTTCCGCCGCTGGATGGTGGGTGTGGCGGCGCTGCTGCTGCTGCTGGGCGGCTTTGTGGCGGCTTATAAGTTCATGCCCGGCCTGCGCGAACGGATTACCAACCTTACCGCCGCACTCAATACCAAAGAACCCATTGACCCGGCTGAAGTGGAAAGCAACCGTGTGCGCCTGCTCATCTGGAATGCCGATGTGACTATTATTTCCAGCAATCCGCTTGGCGTGGGCGCCGGCGATGTGCAGTATGCGCTGGAACAGGAATACGCCATACGCGGCATGACCGGCGCGGGCGAGAAACACCTCAACGCACACAGCCAGTTTTTTCAAACCACCATTGCCGCCGGCTGGGCCGGACTGCTGGCGCTGCTCATTATTGTGCTGGGGCCGGTGCTCTGGGGCATCCGGGTGCGCTACGGCTTTGCGGTTATCTTCGGCTTGCTGTTTTTTGTAAACTGCCTGCCCGAGTCGATGCTTGAAGTACAGGCAGGAACTTTATTCTTCGGCTTTTTTTATTCGCTATTTTTGCTCTCAGCCAGCCGCAACTGTCTTACACCGTTGAAAGCACCGCCGCTGGCCTGGCCGCTATGATTCCTTTTTCTCCTCCGCGCATCGATCAGCGCATTATCGACGAAGTAACCGCCGCCCTGCAATCGGGCTGGATTACCACCGGACCACGTACCAAGCTGTTTGAAAAAAAGCTTTCGGAATACACCGGTGCGCCCGCCACACTTTGCCTCAACTCGGCCACGGCCGGGCTTGAGGTGATTCTGCGCTGGTATGGCGTGGGGCCCGGCGATGAAGTCATTCTGCCTGCCTACACCTACGCCGCTACTGCCAATGTGGTTATTCACTGCGGCGCCACGCCGGTGTTTGTAGATGTGCGTGCCGACGATTTCTGCATCGACGTGGAGGCGGCAGCCAACGCCATTACGCCGCGCACCAAAGTAATTATGCCGGTGGATATTGGCGGCTTTCCGGCCGATTATACCGCGCTTACTGCACTGGCCGAAAGCCGCCGCAGCCAGTTTGCAGCCGCCACCGATGCGCAGCAACAGCTGGGCCGCATACTCATTCTCGGCGATGCGGCGCATTCCATTGGTGCATTCCTGAACGGCATTCCGGCCGGGCGGCATTGCGACATCAGCTGCTTTTCCTTTCACGCTGTGAAAAACCTCACCACGGCCGAGGGCGGCAGCGTAAACCTCAATCTGCCTGCGCCGTTTGATAACGAGGCGCTTTACAAATGGCTCTGCATGTACACACTGCACGGCCAGACCAAAGATGCGCTGGCCAAAATGCAGAAAGGCAACTGGCGCTACGATATTGTGGAGGCCGGCTACAAATGCAACATGACCGACCTGCAGGCCGCCATCGGCCTTGTGGAGCTTGAACGCTACACCACCGATACATTGGTGCGCCGCCGCGAAATTTTTGACCGTTATATAAATGCCTTCAGCCAGTACAGCTGGGCCCAGCTGCCGGTGTTTGAACGCGGCAGCACCGTATCCTCGTATCACTTGTTTTTGCTGCGTATCAAAGGCATTACCGAGGCGCAGCGCGATGCCATCATCCAGCGCATTTTCGATGCGGATGTGTCGGTGAATGTGCATTATGTGCCCGTGCCCATGATGACGTTCTACAAAAACAAAGGCTACAACGTACACGATTATCCGGTGACGTATGACAACTATGCCCGCGAAATTTCGCTGCCCGTGTATTACGATTTAACCAACGAACAGGTGGACACTGTGGTGCGTGCCGTGGCCAATGCCGTAGCCGCCGAAACCGGAATACATGGCTAAGCGCGTGTTTGATCTTGTGGCTTCATTCATTGGTTTGCTCATTTTGCTGCCGGTGTTGCTGGGTCTTGCGCTCTGGGTGATGCTCGACAGCCGTGGCGGCATTTTTTACCGGCAGGTGCGTGTAGGCAAGGGCGGAGTGGATTTCAAACTCTGGAAATTCCGCACCATGCACCCCGATGCCGACAAGCGCGGCCTGCTCACCGTAGGCGGCCGCGACCCGCGCATTACCCGCGCCGGCTACTACCTGCGCAAATACAAACTCGATGAACTGCCGCAACTGCTCAACGTCCTCACCGGCGATATGAGCCTCGTAGGCCCGCGCCCCGAAGTACGCAAATACGTGAGCATGTACACACCGCAACAAATGCGTGTGCTGGATGTACGCCCCGGCATTACCGACTATGCGTCTATCGAATATTCCAACGAAAACGAATTACTCGCACAAGCAGCCGATCCGGAGCGCACGTATATTGAGGAGGTAATGCCCGCCAAGCTGGCGCTCAATGAAAAGTACATTGCCGAGCAGGGGTTGATGACGGATTTGCGGATTATTTGGATGACGGTGCGGAAGATTGTTTCTTGATTACTGAAACACCTGCGGTTTTACGTGTAGATAATTTTTTCCCCATTTTAACCCTCTTGCCTCGCTTAGCCTTTAATTCCTGAATGAATTTGCTGATAGCAAGTTGTTCATCGCTTGTCAGCGGATTGTTTTGTCCGCCGATGAAATCCACGTCTAATTCTTTTGTTCGGTGTTTCATTTTTGGAAATATTTGTTAGTCAATTTTAAAGCAGAAATAGTATCTATAATCATTATTCGGCCACCAACGTGTATAGCTCCTAAACTATCAGTATAGTGTTGGATTAATTGTGTCTTTGAGAAAAAAGATACATTCCCTTCGTGACCTCTTTGGAAAGAAAGTTTGCAAGCAAAGGCCACTAAGTTTCCTGGAACACCTGCGTACATTTTATTTTTCCCTTTGTTAAACGGAGCACTTTCAATAAGGTGTATATAAACATGATCGGTTTTGACTTCCAAACTTATTAAGCCTTGAATGATTAGTTCATTATTTACAATTGTTAGTTTGTAAACTTCTCGTTCAGGTTGTTTGTATTCATATTTCCAATCAAACTGCCAGTTGTTCTTTTTCGTGATATTCTTTAGGTCGTGAAGTGAAACTACTGAAATATCAGTGGCAAAACTATCACCTGTTACCACATTTTCAATGGAGTTTGTCAATTTGTCAACCTCAAAATCTAATCCCTTGAAAGTATGTTTTTTCACATAGCTAATATACGCAATAAATACTTTACGGACAAGCAAATCAGCCAGTCTCAACTATTTTCACCAATACAGTGACACTTAAATTTTGACTAAAGACGAAGCTCGCAGAAGTTTAAATAATCAGACTCGGGCATTACCGTCAATGCGTCTATCGAATATTCCAACGAAAACGAATTACTCGCACAATCAGCCGATCCGGAGCGCACGTATATTGAGGAGGTAATGCCCGCCAAGCTGGCGCTCAATGAAAAGTACATTGCCGAGCAGGGGGGGATGACGGATTTGCGGATTATTTGGATGACGGTGCGGAAGATTGTGGGGGGAGGTTGTATATTTATAATATGAAAGAAAATATTTTAGAAAATTGGTATAATTCTTTAAAGTGGGATTCCTCCAATTTAAATCCTTATCGATCTTTGGATAGGCAACAACTTGATTTTATTTATCATATTTTTCTTAGTTTCTATGGAGACAATTATTTTGATATTAAATCAAATAATTTCACTTCTGAAAATAATTCTTATTGGATATATTTTTTGTTAATTAATAATCAAAAAAATTCAAGTTTTCAGGCATTAAAAGATATCGCTGAAAATATCGACTATGCTATAAGACTTGGTGGAGACTTCCTGAAAAGGGTAAATAGTTTTAAGAAAAATCAAAGTCAAATGAGAGATTTTCTTTTTGAAATATTTATATATAAATTATTAGATAAGAGTGGTATTTACAATATTAAAAATAATTATATAAATAATCGTCAACGAGAAGGTGTTTTAAGAATTAATGGTATTGATTATTTATTCGAATGTCGTAAAGTGTATGTAATAAATAAAAGTCAAATAGACTTTAGGAAAAGACTTCTTGATCAGATATATCTGAATTCTGTGAAATGCAAAAAAGGTATAGGCTATTTATTAACAGTAAGTTTTAAAAATCAGCTTATTAATCACAAAGAATTTTTAGTATTCGAAAAAAAAATCAGTCAATTCTATAGTAAATTAAATAATTTAGAGTCAGTTAGTAGGATTGATTACCATGATGAATCTAATGAAGGAGTATTGAAAGTTATTGATTATAACGAGACTGATGCCATAAATATACACTCAGATAATTCGATACAAGTACGCCTAGTTGTTAGACCTCCTGAAAAACAAATTGAAAATGTGTTAGGTAACTACTCACATGAATTAAGCTCAAATTTTCAAATTTCACAAAATGACATTTATAAAAAAGTAAAGGAGGTTTTGAAAGAAAAGAAAAAGCAGATGAAAAACAGTAATTATTCTAATAATATAATATTTTTAGATTTTGAAAGCGTTGTTGGTATTGATCTTTCATTATTTTCAAGTCAAAGAAAATGGGATGAAGAAAGGTTAAATGATATTCGAAGGTCATTAAATATGGATCATACTATTTGTTTTATTATTAGAGATTATACTGGGAATAAATATGAATCTCATGTACTTATAATTAGTTCTGTTAGTGATCCTTTATTTAAAAAGGCTCTTACTGATATGTTTGAATCTCAGAAATAGCTGATTCTACTTAAAATAAATATTCAGCCCATGAAATATTAAAATTCAGAATTCACACTTGTGATTATTTTTTTTTGATGTGAGGTTATAAGGCATTTATTAATAGTTAATTGAACACCACTTCAGTTTCACCAAAAATCAATTCCCCCCAAACCATTAATTAACTTCGGTTAAGGAAATTAAAAATTCCCTCCCGTAAGTTTGCACCCAAACTTACAACCAACCATGCAACCACAATCCCGCATCCTGCTTAGCGCAATCATTCTTTTCAGCATCCTTGTTTCATCCTGCTCCAACACCCAAACTCCGCCTGCGGCCCAAACCGACACCCTCCGGCAACCTGCCGACAACCCGGAAATAAAACGCATGGCCGAACTCGATCAGCAGATGCGGATTGAAGATAAACCCGGCCTTGAAGAGCAGGACAGCAAACACCGCAAACGCATTTTTGAACTTTTGGCAAACGGGCAGGTGATTACGCCGAAAGATAAATTCAGGGCGGCGCTCATTTTGCAGCATACAGGGCTTGAATACTGCAACAACACCTTGAAAAGCCTGAGTGCCGAAAATTATTTGCTTGCCTACCAGCTCAGCAAAAGTGCGGGCGATGCAGGCGATACCGCTGCGCTGTATTTTTCGGCACTGGCGCTCGACCGGTATCTTTCGCTTACCGAAGGTTACCAGAAATACGGCACGCAGCAGTTTTACGACGAGAAAACCGACGCCATGCTTTGGTCGCCGATTGACAGCACCACTACCGATGCCGAGCGCGCAAAGTACGGCATTAAGCCGCTGGCCGAGCTGCTGAAGGAAGCACCCATGAAACCCTGGCCCAAACCGGCAGGCAGGTAATTTGTGCCTGTTTTTGTGGAAGGTTTTGATACGTGTACACCTGTTTTTTCGCACAAACGGGTGAAATTCCTGTATTTACAAGCATTTTAATGGGCATACGGCATTTAACCCGTTGAAACACGTATCTTGAAACTCGTTTCAATACCTGACCAATGAACAGAAAATTACTTGCAGCAGGCTTACTGCTGGTTGCCTCGCCGCTGGTGGCGCAATCGTCGTTTGAACTGCCTCTCGTTTCGGGCACGGTGGTGTATCAGTACAAAGCCAATGCCTGGGAAGGCGCAGCACCCGAAAGCAATGAAATTGTAAACGGCCGCTATTACCGCCATGTACGCTTTGCGGTGTTTCCCGGCCCGGCCGAGCGGCAACAGCTTGAAGCAGCCGGCCTGCGCGTGCTCGAATACGTAGCGGCGCATACCTATGTGGTATCCATTGATGCATCGGTGACCTCGCTCAGCGGTTTTGGCATTGAAGGCGTGTACCCGATTACCGGCCGCGCCAAGCAACTCTTTGAACTGCGCGTAGCCATTGCCGGACAGGATTTCCCGGCCTTTGCGCGCAACGAAAACGGCCATATCGGCATCACCTTTACACATTACCGCGATATGCCGCAGCAGGAAGTGCTTGCACGGCTTGCCGCTGCCGGATACAAAGTAACTTACGCCAATGCCAGCAGCCGCCGTGTGATTGCATGGATGCCGGCATCGGCCATTGAAGCATTCTGCAACCTGCCGTTTGTGGCCGCCGCCGAACTGAAAGACGATGTGCCGCAACCCGATAACAACGTGGGCCGCACCAACCACCGCAACAACATGGTGGCGCAGGATTTTGCCGGCGGATTAGGCTATACCGGTGCCGGTGTAAACGTAATGCTGCAGGACGACGGCATCATTGGTCCGCACGTGGACTACACCGGCCGCCTTGTGCAGCAATACATCACCTTCAACGGCGGCGATCACGGCGACCACTGCGCAGGCATTATCATGGGCGGCGGCAACAAGGATCCGCTTACCCGCGGCATGGGCTGGGGCGCAAACCTGTTTGTGTATGAAGCCGCTCCGTATCAGGGTTTCGACAGTATCTACAACCATTACAATTCAAACAACATTGTAATTACTTCCACCAGCTACAGCGATGGTTGCAATGCCGGCTACACCACACTGGCGCAAACCCTCGACCAGCAGATTGTGGATATGCCTTCGCTCATTCACGTATTTTCCGGCGGTAACAACGGCAGCGGCGATTGCGGCTATGGCGCAGGTGCGGGCTGGGGCAACATTACCGGCGGCCACAAGCATTCTAAAAACTCGATTGCAGTGGGCAACCTCACTTACATGGATGTAATTGCCAGTTCATCGAGCCGCGGCCCTGTACACGACGGACGTATGAAACCCGAAGTGTGTGCCGTGGGCACAAACGTATATTCTACAATTGATACCGACGACTACGGTTTCAAAACAGGTACTTCCATGTCGTGCCCCGGCGTATCGGGTACGTTTGCACAGCTTTACCATGCCTACAAGGATTTGAATGGGAATGTGAATCCGCCTTCGGCATTGATGAAAGGTATTCTCATGAATACGGCCGATGATCTGGGCAATGCCGGTCCTGATTTTGTGTATGGCTACGGCCGCATCAATGCGCGCAAGGCTGTAAAGTCAATTCAGCAGCAGCAGTATGTAAGCGGCAGCGTGGGCAACGGTGGCTCAAACACACACACCATTAACGTACCTTCATCAACCGGCCGCTTAAAAGTGCTGGTGTACTGGCACGATATTCCGGCTGCGGCAAATGCATCGGTGGCGCTGGTGAATAATCTCGACATGACCATGAGCGATCCTTCAAATACCTCATGGCAGCCCTGGGTGCTCAATTTCACGCCGCCCGCATCAAACCTGAGCGCGGTAGCCACACGCGGCACCGATATACGCAACAACCACGAGCAAATTACAATCGACAATCCGGCCTCTGGCAACTACACCGTAACCATTGCCGGAACAGCTGTGCCTTCAGGCCCGCAAACCTATTACCTGGTGTGGTATTTCGAGCCGGCCGATGAACTGATGCTTACCTATCCCAACGGCGGCGAAGGCTTTGTGCCCGGCGAAACCGAAACCATTCGCTGGGATGCGCTTGGCAACACCAGCACATTCGATATTGATTATACCACCGACAATGGAAATACCTGGCAGTCGGTAACCACCGGCATTAACGCTACACGCCGTTACTACGACTGGCTCATTCCGAACAGCATTCCGGTGAGCGGCCAGTGCAAACTGCGTATTACCCGCAACAGTGCCAGCGATGCCAGCGATGCGAACTTCAGCTTTCACGGCGTGCCTTCAAACATTACCGTAGTATGGTCGTGCCCCGACTCGCTGCTGCTGCGCTGGAATGGTGTGGCGGGCGCCACGGGCTACGATGTAATGCAGCTTGGCACCATGTATATGGATTCGGTAACCAGCACCACTGCCGACAGCGCTGTGGTACGCAACCTCGATAACGTAAACAATGGTTACTGGTTCAGCGTGCGTGCACGTGGTGCGCAAAACGCAGTGGGCCGCCGTGCCATTGCCATCCAGAAGCTGGCAGGCATTGCCTGTCCGGGTACGTTTGATGCGGAGCTAACCACGGTAAGTTCGCCCGGCACCAGCTTTGCTTCATGTATGAACGTAACCAACCTGCCCGTGTCCATTACACTTACCAATCCGGGTGTAACCACGCTTACCAATGTGCCGGTGGGTTTCCGCCTCAACAATGGTCCGGCAGTGAACGAAACCTACTCGGGTACACTTGCGCCTTCGGCCACGGCTACGTACACGTTTACAGCCACGGTTTCAATCACCACGCCCGGTGTAAACACGCTTGAAGTGTGGGCAGCCTATCCCAACGATATCAACGTGGTAAATGATACGCAGGTGCTGGCCATCAACTACGGCACTACCGCTGCAATTACCCCGCCCTGGTCTGAAAACTTCGAAAGCTTTGCGCTTTGCAGCTCAGCCAGTGATTGCGAACAAACCAACTGTCCGCTTGGCAATGGTTTGGTAAACACCACCAACGGCAATGGCGATGATATTGACTGGCGCGTGTTTGAAGGTGCCACGCCTTCCACGTCAACAGGTCCTTCATTCGATTTTGTGCCCGGCACCGCTACAGGCAATTACATTTACCTCGAACCTTCGGGCGGCTGCACATTTAAAACGGCCGAAATGCTTACGCCCTGTTTTAACCTTACCAATGCAGTGAATCCTTCGCTCACCTTTGGCTACCACATGCAGGGCACAAACATGGGCGAACTGCACGTGGATATTTACGCCAACGGCACCTGGACCAACGATATTTTTGTGCGCACCGGCAATCAGGCTTCTACCTGGCAAACCGCTTTAGTACCGCTTACCAGCTATGTGGGGCAAACGGTGCTCTTCCGTTTCCGCGGCATCACCGGCAACGATTTTGCCAGCGATCTTGCACTCGACGGCATTGAAGTAACCAACTCGGTAAATGTAACCGATCCGCTCAGTGCACAAAATGTGCAGGTGTTTCCCAACCCCGGCAACGGATTGTATCAGGTACAAATAAGCGGCGCCGCCAGCGAATACACACTTGAAGTATTCGACCTTAGCGGACGCATGCTGCTGCAGCAAACCACACCTGCTGCTGCCGGCCAGCTTACTGCATCAATTGACCTGAGCATGTATGCTGCGGGTACGTATATGCTGCGTATTTCAACCGGAACTGCTTCGGAGTTTGTGAAGCTGGAAAAGATAGATTAATTACTATTCGTTGTCAGAAAGGCTACCTCATTTCTTATGGGGTAGCCTTTTTGTTTTTGGAATGATACCACATAGCAGGAAATAATTTTTGTCAGCTAAATTAGCAGGATAGGGGAGAGAGAAAAGTGTAGTGTCATGCAATAAAACAAATGGTAAATTGTATGAAAACAAAACTCACTTTCTTTAGTTTATTCTTTTTAGTTGTTTTCGGTCAGCTAAAAGCGGTCACCAAAACAACCACGTCAAATGGTTTGTGGACTAACCCCTCAATCTGGAGTCCTGTCGGGGTGCCTGATATGACAGATGATATAATCATTGACCATCAGGTAATACTTGATGAGACTGTTGTGCTTAATAATACATCATTTTTAATAATCAATGCTTCCGGTTCACTCACGAAACAGCAAAATGACACGCTTATACTTGGTGTTGAAAAGGTTCAGGTACACGGCACACTGCATGTAGGCGTTTTGTTTTTCGGAATGCGGAATATTCCAACAGATACGCTGCTAAATACAGGCATTTTACAGGTTGACGACGTGATCATCAGCCAGTCCACAATTGTGAACACAGGTACCGGTAAAATTTGTGCGAATGTATTTTCTCATTCACAGGATTTTCTGACAAATGACGGAAGTATAAGTGCAATGGCGTTTTTCAACACTTCTCAGGTAAGCGGCAGCGGGAAATTTTGTATTAATTTTTCATTTCAAAACTATGGATACATTGGTGGAACAGTAGATATATGTGATGCAACACCCAGCGCAGCTTATGATTCTTCGGGGGTAATAGCCGCTACGGTTACATTTTGCCAGAATGGCCCGTGTGCAAGCTGCTCTGCATCCACAACAGGATTCACTGAAAATAATTTATTGGATGCAGAAATTTTTCCAAATCCGATGATCGATTTTTCGCTCATTTCCATTCCTGATTTTCATCAAGACGGATTGATTGAAATTTACAACGTGCAGGGTGAATTAGTGAGAAGTATTGCAGTTAGCTCATCAATTACAACAATATATCGCGAAGCTTTACAGGCTGGCGTGTATTTATGCCGGATTCAAAACGGACAAGGAATGGTTACCACGAAGAAACTTGTTGTACAATAAGTAAAGGTGAGCGTAACTGTTCAGCACTCATCTCAAAATTGATTGGGGTGAGTGCTGTTTTTTGGGCGATTGATTAGGGCTTGATGTGTGATTCGTGTGAAATCAGATAATAATAATCAGGCAAATAGCGTGATAAGTATATGTTTAACACCTGAAATAAATTGTATGCTGATTAATTCTTTAATACGCCTAATACAATTTAGGGTAAATCGGACTTAGAATATTTGTTCATTTTATCTTCAAATGAATCATTGAGTTAGCAGTATTAGAGATGCGGTGTGTGAGTTGTTGTTTTATATCGCTAAAGATTAATTTATTTTTTTAGCAAGTAAATAGTGGTAGCCGCAAATAATTTTGTCTCCAAAATAAAACAACATGAAAAAGTTACTACTCTTCAGCATCACAGCTTTACTCGGTTTTAGTACATCCGGTTTTGCACTCACACGCACATCAATTGCCAATGGTAATTGGAATAACCCATCTATATGGAGTCCTACGGGTGTTCCGTTGCCTACTGATGATATTATTATAATTAATTCGCAGGTGAGTTTTAATCAGAATATTGCGCATGCGAATCAGGAATTTCGTGTGAATCAGGGGGCCTCACTTATCAGTTCCGGTCAGGATACAATTACGCTGGGTTGTCAGTTTGTTCGTATTGATGGTTATGTGCAGACTGCTGTGGCATTCTTTTCAGCTTCAGACAGTGTAGCAAACTATGGTACAATTGTAGCCATTGAGTTGCAGCAGGCCGGTACATTCATAAACAATACTTCGGGTGTACTTTGTGTGACTACCGGAATTTTTACAAGTGATCAAATGATCAACAACGGCAGTATTGCCTGTGATAGCTGGCTGAATTCGGGCACAGCTTCGGGTTCAGGGAAATATTGTATTACCGGAATTTTTATTAATTCGGCAAGTATTACCGGTAATGGTGATATTTGCGATGCTTCACCCAGCGGATTGGGCGATATGAATTTGGGTACCATAGCCGGTACGATTACAAATTGTCAGACCACACCTTGTGCGGCCTGCACACAACCTAATTCCATTCAGGAAAATAGTATTGACAATTCGCTTATCACATTATCACCTAATCCGGTAAATGGCCGAGCCACAATTACCTTAAACGGCGATCTGGTGAATGATGCGGTTATCGAAATTGTATCGGTTCATGGGCAGCTTATTAAGTCAGTTCCTGTAACGGCTACTCAAACAGAACTTTCAACTTTTGAGATGGAAGCAGGTATTTACATTTGCCGCCTGATTGTAAAAGATCAGACTTCGGCGGTACTCAAATTTGTAGTGCAGTAGAAAATGGCGGAAGGGAAGGTTATACTTTTCCTTCCACCATCATCAGTTTCACTTTCAGAATGCCGGCTACGGTTAAGCTATCAGTGAGTGTGCCGTTGCATACTAATTTGTAAGCCTCTTCAAACGGAATTTTGAGTACGCGCAAGTCTTCGGTGTCTTCCGGTTCGGCCTGGCCAAAGGTTAACTCCTGCGCCAGAAAGAGTATGCAAAACTCATCGGTGGCCGAATTGCTGAGGTGCATTTCCTGAATTTTCGTCCAGCGGGCGGCGGTAATACCGGTTTCTTCGAGCAGTTCGCGTTGTGCGGAATGCAGCGGATCGACTTCGGGATTGCCGCCGCCTTCGGGTATTTCCCAGGTGTAGGCATTGAGCGGGTAGCGATATTGGCCTACCAGCCAGGTGTTGCGCTGTTCGTCGAGCACCACTACACCGATGGCCAGGTTTTTGAAATGCACCACGGAGTATGTACCCGGATTGCCCGACGGATTGAGCACATCGTGCTTGCGCACCTTAATCCACGGTGATTCATATACATCGGCGCTGTTCAGCGTTGTCCACGGATTGCCTCCGTGGTAGTCGGGCAGTAGTGTCATGCAATAAAGATAAGAGGCTCTTATTGTATCTATTGATTTTTGGGGAGGAATTTTAGAATGCCTGACGGTTTGTATCTCGACTGTCGCCTGATACGATTATCGTTCGGTTATTTTTGGAAAGCAGGTGGTTTGAATATATAGCCCAGACCGAACGTAAAGCCCGCACCTGCGACTATGCACTTTTACGTGTAAGCCGGGCTGAGGGCTGGAGCCAAGCGGTATTTTAATGCACCCGCTGTTTCGCTCCTCTTTATTTTTTGAATTACAGGCTCTAAAAAGAGCAATTGCACACCTGCACGCATCCGTTGAAAACACTTTACCTTTGTGCCATGAATTTTGCCACCCGCACACTTGCGCTTTCAGAAACCCGCCAGTTTTCGAATTTATTTCTTGATTATGTGAATGAGGTTTCTGTGCTCGCTCCGTTTTACGCTTATTCGCCTACCGAAGATGGTCTTGTAAAAGCGGCTTCGGCAAACAAGTACAACGAAGCGCACCGGAGTGTACTGGCAAATGCGATAAAGCGGCAGTACGAAACTTCGGGTACTGCACTTCCTGCTGATTTACATGCGAGGCTGGCTGCAGAGGGTACGCTCACGGTGTGTACCGGTCACCAGCTTGTGTTGCTGGGCGGGCCGTTGTTTTTTGTGTACAAAATTCTGACCGCCATTAAAACGGCCGCCTTGCTTGAAAAGCAAACGCAGCATGCCGTAGTGCCTGTGTTCTGGATGGCTGGCGAGGACCATGATATTGACGAAATACGCAGTGTGCAGCTTTACGGCAAAACGCTGAGCTGGAATGAAACCGGCGGCGGCCCGGTGGGGCGTTTGCGTACCGATTCGCTGCAACCTTTTCTGGCCGAACTTGCGCAGGTACTTGGCACGGCGCCCGGCGCAGCCGAAATGGCCCAAGCCATGCAGCAGATTTATGCACCGGGCAGTTCGCTTACCGATGCCACGCGGCGCTTTGTACATTATCTGTTTGGCGATAAAGTACTTTGTCTCAATCCTGATGATGCCGCGCTCAAACAGTTGTTTCTGCCGCAGCTACGTGCCGAACTCGAAAACGGCATTGCCCTGCAGCCGGTGAGCCAGAGCATTGCCGCAATCGAAGCCGCCGGCTACGAAGCACAGGTAAATCCGCGCCCGGTTAATATCTTCTACATTACCGATACCACCCGCGAACGCATTGACCGCAGCGGAAACGATTTCATACTCACCGGCAGCAACCGCGAAATTGAGCGCGCCGCACTGCTTGCCGAACTCGAACAGCAGCCGCAAAACTTCAGTCCCAACGTAGTGCTGCGTCCGCTGTATCAGCAACACATTCTGCCCAACATCGCCTACATTGGCGGCCCCGGCGAGCTGGCTTACTGGCTGGAATACCGCGCCATGTTTGAAGCGCAGCACATACATTTCCCCGTGCTTATGCCGCGCGCGTTTATGCTCGTGATCGACAACGGCACGGCTTCAAAGCTTGAGAAGCTGAATGTGGATGTGACCGAACTTTTTTTGCCAGCCGATGAACTGGTGAAAAACTACATCAAACGCGCTGCCGGCGGCCAGATCAGTTTTGAAGCCGAGCAGGAAGCCCTGCAGCAACTGTTTGCGGGCATTATTTCCAAAGCGGCAGCAACTGATGCCACCCTGCGCGGCGCAGCCGAAAGTACCTTGCAGCAAGTGAAAAACAGTTTGGCCGCGCTTGAAAGCAAAGTAGTGCGCGCCGCCAAACAAAAAGAAGAAACGTCAATTGATCAGCTGCGTAAGCTGCGCGATAAAATTCTGCCCGGCAATGTGCTGCAGGAACGCAGCGATAACATACTGCCGCTGCTGCTGCGCTATGGCCACCAATTCATTCACACACTTGAAGCGCAAATTACTCCTGGTGTGCATACGTTTACGGTGCTTACTGCGCAGTAAACAAAATGCGTTCAGCCACCTCATACGCACACTGCCCGCTGCGCACACGAACCACAAACAAGCCGTTTGAATACAAGGGAATTGTGCCGCTTGCCGGTGGCTGTGCCATGCGGTAAAGCAGTTGGCCCGAAGCATTCCACACTTCCAGCTCATCTGCCGCGTTACAGCGCTGAAGCTCATAATGAATGCCAACGGATGTGGTTGAAACATACAGCACAGGCTTATCGGCAGGCAATACTTCTACAACGCTGATTTCGCTGTACGCGTATTCGCCGTTGTAATCAATTTGTTTGAGACGATAGTAAAGAATTCCTACCGGCGCCGAAATATCGTAATACGAATAATGCTGTGGCTGTGTGGTGGTTCCGGCTCCGGCTACCGAGCCGGTTGTTTCAAAAACTTCACCATCTGCCGAGCGTTGAATTTCGAAGCGGGCATTGTTGGTTTCGGTGGCTGTTTCCCAGCGCAGCATGGGGCGGTTGTGCGAAAGAGTTGCCGTGAACGAAGTAAATTCTACCGGCAGCACGGTAGCGCAGGGATCCGCCAAGGGCCATACTTCCAGATCGTCAATTTGTAAATGATGATCGTTCGCAGCATTGTCAATGTCTTCCCAGCGCAGAAAAATTTCGTTACCGGCTGCAACGCTCACCGTAATGCAGGCTTCTATCAACACCCGGTTTGCCGATGAATTTCCATTTAATGCAAGGCACTGCGACCCCGTACCTGCGCAGGCACTTCCGCCCAATCCGGCACTTTGCGAACTTGTGTAAATCTGCGTAAAGTTTAGTGCAGATACGGATGTCCACGTACCGGTGGTGAGCGAGGTAACCGTGGTGCCGGTTTGATAACTGAATGCAATGGTATTTACGTTTGTGCCGTTTTCGGCAATGGACCATTGTTCACCGTAATAGCGCACATAGATTGATGTGAGGGCAGAGCCGGTAGCGTTAACCAAACGAACCCCATAACGTAAAGTGCCTGATCCGCCTGATGCACGGGAACCCAGGTTGCGGTCTGTGCCGGATGCAATTACATACACTGCGCCCGTATTGTTTACACTTCCCGCAGTAGGCCCGCAGCTGGCTTCTATTACGGGAGCCGCAGTACTTACGTACCAGCCGGTTAAATAGGTGTTGTTGGCCCAGCCAGCTATTGCTGCGCCGTCGGTGGTGTTGGGAAGTGTATTGAAATTCTGTGTGTAAGGAGTGCCTACAGTTGTGAATGCATCCTGACCAACTAGTGACTGCACGCCCAACATGCAGCCGGCAAAAAATAAATTGCGAAGCATGTGACCTACGTTTCGGCAATTTCATTGCAAAAGGCTGGTTTCAGTCGCAGGTGACATCAAGGATTTCAGCGTTTTGCAATTCAAATTTAAAGAAGTGAGTTGAGCTGATTATGCCCTTTCTGTCAACGTTTTGTAAACAATTGCCGATTGTCTTTTTTAGTCGATAATTACGTTTTGCACGCAGACCAATTCGTTCGGGCAAAAAAAAATCCCGAACCGGTAAGGTTCGGGATCTATCTGGAAACAGATGATTATTCTGAATCTGAAGTCTGAATACGCTCCTGAATACGGGCTTTTTTGCCGGTGAGTTTGCGGAGGTAGTAAATACGTGCGCGGCGAACCACACCGTGTTTTTTCACTTCAATTTTTTCGATGAAGGGGGTGTTGGTGGGGAAAATACGTTCCACGCCAATGCCGTTAGACATCTTACGAACGGTGAAAGTTTCTACCGAATCATGTCCGCGACGCTGGATTACAACGCCGGTGAACTGCTGGATGCGCATCTTGTCGCCTTCCTTAATCTGGTAGTGAACCGTTACTGTGTCGCCCGCCTTGAAAGAGGGGTGATTTACCTTCGGAGAAAGCTGTGATTCAGCGTATTGGAGGAGATTCATGATGCGTATAGTTGTAATTGTTGTTCGAAATTGGAGTGCAAATATACGGACTTTCACCTAATTAGCAAGTCCTGTGCATATTTTTTACTACAGATCTTCTGCCAGCCCCGGCCGGCGTTGGCGTGTTCGGTTTACGGCCTGTTCGTGGCGCCAGTTGTGAATATTGGCTTCGTGGCCCGAGAGCAGGACTTCAGGCACTTTCCAGCCGCGAAATTCGGCCGGGCGGGTATAAACGGGCGGAGCCAGCAGATTATCCTGAAAGGAATCGCTCAGGGCTGAGGTTTCGTCGTTCAGTACACCGGGAATAAGTCGTATCACGGCATCGCTTACAACGGCTGCGGCCAGTTCACCGCCCGATAGCACGTAATCACCCACCGAAATTTCGCGGGTAATGAAGTGTTCGCGTACACGCTCATCCACGCCTTTGTAATGCCCGCAAAGAATAAGCAGGTTACCGAGCGATGAAAGCTGGTTGGCGATTGACTGGCTGAACTGTTCCCCGTCGGGCGACATGTAAATGATTTCGTCGTAATGCCGCTCACTTTTAAGGTGTTCAATGCAGGCAACTATGGGCTCTATTTTCATAACCATGCCGGCACCGCCGCCAAAGGCGTAGTCATCAACCGTGCGGTGCTTGTCGGTAGCATAATCACGCAGGCTGATAAGGTTTACCTCTGCCAGCCCCTTTTGCTGTGCACGTTTCATGATGGAATGCGAAAAAGGGCTTTCGAGCAGTTCGGGTACTACGGAAATAATGTCGATACGCATGACGTTCAGTGTGGGTAAACCGAAAAGTTACGGTCCACATAAAGTAAATGGAACACAAAGGTATCACGCCAGCCGATAATTGCCTTCTTTCCGTTGTACCGAAATGCAAGAAAAAAGTCGATATGCTCCGGAACGCCTTGCGGAATGCCGGGGCGGATGCTGTTTTTGCTGATTTTTTCGCAACCAATGCCATGCCGGGGCGCAAGCTGGAGTTCGTTCCAGTTGATCCGGCCAATCATGGCTATGCGTTGTATAAGCGCCTGCTGATCGTCAGACTCGCATTGTGCCACATTATATTGCGGATGCAGGTATTTAAAACTGAATACCGGATAGTTTACTGGTGTGGCGAGTTGTGCGGAAGGAGCGGACGGGATGAGTTTGCCTGACGAAAGCTGCGGTTGCCGTAGCTTTGCTTTACTCATCGGATTCGAGCAATTGATTTTTGAAATAATCCTGCATCAGCAGGTGGCTGATTTCTGTGTTGCGCGGGGTAGCAAGCCAGGGTTGCTCATTGTGTGTCATATCACGAAGCTTCCATGCCGAGAACTGGCCGTAAACGGTGTTCACATCAATAATAAGTTCGAGTTGTTTTGGGTCGAGAATATCAGTGCTGTGATAGTTTTCAGGAGGAGGCAGAGACGACGAACCGAGGTGTTTAAAACGGTGATAAACCTGCTGAATAACCGGACCGTGTTCCCACGCATAGATGGCTTCTTCAAAAAGCGGACAGCCATAAAGTGCCAGATGAAAGCCCTGTGTATAATAAAGCAGCTTCTGGAGCTTTAAATGGGTAAGTACATCACCGGTTTCGGGCTGGCTGAGTTTAAGAAAAGCATCAGATACCGCATTGGCAGAAGCCAGTGGTAATGTATGCGAATGTGTGAAGCCTTTGTAATGATTGGTTTCTTGTAATTTCATGATAAATAAATGAGTTAATAAATAATTTTATTCTAAGGCTTACACACAAATAATCAATACAATTTTCCCCACAAAAGTATGTCTCCGCCACTGCCTCCGTCAAGTACCCCTCCCCACTTTTTATTAACAGCCCTCCAAAGCCCGCGTAAATGTAAGTGCCGGAATAAAAGCCGCTGATAATCAGTGCGCACAAAATTAATGTGTGCTGCGCTCAAAAACTCCGGTATTTTTGCGGCAGTTTGCTGCTTTCCGGCATTCTTTTATATTTGTTAATCAGGTATGACAAACATTCGCCACAACTGGACGATTCAGGAATTAGAAGAAATTTACAACCGTCCGCTGCTCGACTTAATTCATCAGGCTGCCACTGTGCACCGCGAAAACCACAACAGCCGAGCGGTGCAGGTGAGTTCGCTGCTTTCTATTAAAACAGGCGGCTGCCCGGAAGATTGCAGCTACTGCCCACAGGCAGCCCGTTACCATACCGAGGTAAAAGTGCATAAACTGCTGCCTGTGCAGGAAGTAGTTTCCACTGCCGAAAAAGCCAAAGCTGCCGGTGCCTCGCGCATGTGTTTGGGTGCTGCGTGGCGCGAAGTGCGCAATAACCGTGATTTTGATCAGGTGCTGGATATGGTGAAAGCCATTAACAACCTTGATATGGAGGTGTGCTGCACGCTGGGCATGCTTACCGAAGAGCAGGCCTGGAAACTGGCGCAGGCTGGTGTTTATGCTTACAACCATAATCTCGACTCATCGGAGGAGTTCTACGGTGAAATTATTTCTACCCGCAGTTACGACGATCGTCTCAATACGCTTAATAACGTGCGCAAGGCTGGCATGACCATCTGTTCGGGCGGCATTATTGGTATGGGCGAATCAGTAACCGACCGCCTCGGTATGCTTAAAACGCTTGCCAACCTTAGTCCGCATCCTGAATCAGTGCCCATTAATGCGCTGGTGGCGGTAGAAGGTACACCGCTCGAAGATCAGCCGCCGGTGCCTGTGTGGGATATGGTGCGCATGATTGCCACTGCCCGCATTGTGTTGCCCAAAACTGTGGTCCGGCTGTCGGCCGGCCGCACGGGTATGAGCGCAGAAGGTCAGGCGCTTTGTTTTATGGCAGGCGCCAACTCAATTTTTGCCGGCGAAAAATTGCTTACCACGCCCAATCCGGCTTTTGAGGCGGATATGGAACTTTTCCGCCTGCTTGGCCTTGAACCGCAAACACCCTTTGCCAAAGGCCGCCCCAAACACTCACAACCTGCCCCGCAGGAGATTGCTCAGCCCTGATGAAAAAAATACACCTGCTTTTCTTTTTTACATTACTCGGTTTTGCGGCCTCGGCTCAGTCCATGGGCGCAAAAAAGAATATGGATAAGCAGCTTGTATATTTTGGTCATAGCTGGGGTTCGGCACGCTGGTTTTCCCAAATCAGTCAGACTTCACTATACGACAGGCTGGGTGTGGCCATTGAAAGCGGAACCTTCGGTTTTAAAGCTACAAGCCCATTTTCTGCCTGGGATGGCGGTATTCTTTTTCCGTTCGGGAAAGTGCGGGCTGGTTTGGGACTGAGTTTCGAGAAGTACATTCTCTCCAGCATTAAGATCGACAACTCGTCGGCTCCATTAACGTTCGATGAGAGTTTCCGTTTTGACGTACTTTATGCGCAGTTTGAAGTCCCGTTGTTTCCCGAAGCGCGTTCCGCAGTTTCGGCAGCGGTGAATTTGCGTGGCGGTTATTTCAATTTCACCGGTGTGCAGCGAATAAATTTATTCGGCAACGATGAGGCTTCCAGTAACTGGTTTATATCGCTGGCTCCTGAGGCTGATTATGCGTTGTGGGGGAATTTCTATTTATTCGTACAACCTCAGGCGGGCGTGAAATTTTTCAGCAGTCCGGCGGTTGATCCGGGCGGCACGGTTAAGCATACCATTATTTCCTATGCCCTTAACGTAGGTTTGCGTTTCGATCCCTCGCAGGAGCGATGAGTACTATTCCGGTCAACGAGTTTATGCTGCAGGCCTTGCAGCAACGCGAAAGTGAAGGAGCATTGCGTGCGCTTCGCATACCGGGAGAAACGGTTGATTTCTGTTCCAATGATTATTACGGTTTTGCCCGTTCGGTTGAATTTTCTGAACGGATAAATTCGGCAGCGGGTGCGCTTGCTTCGGGTTCGGGTGGTTCGCGGCTGCTGGCGGGCAACTCGTTATTTACCGAAGAAGCTGAACGAGAAATTGCCGGTATTTTTGAGGCCGAAACGGCACTTATTTATTCTTCGGGTTATGCGGCCAACTTAGGTTTTTTTCAGGCACTGGGCACGCGGCAGGCTACCGTGCTTTACGATGAATACATACATGCTTCCGTGCGCGACGGCATACGGCTTTCGATGGCCAGGGCGCATCATTTTGCGCACAATGATGTGAACGATCTCCGCCAAAAACTGGCACGTTGCAGCGGATTGGTCTTTGTGGCAGTGGAAGCTGTGTATTCGATGGATGGTGATGAAGCGCCGCTTGCCGAAATTGCAGCATGCTGCCGTCTTGCCGGAGCCAGTCTGGTGGTGGATGAGGCGCACAGCACGGGTGTATATTTCCCCGGCCTCACTGCCGAGCGCGGACTTCATGCGCAGGTATTTGCCCGGCTGCATACCTTTGGCAAGGCCGGTGGCGTACATGGTGCCGTGTGGACCGGATCGGCATTGCTCAGAAATTACCTGATAAATTTTTCGCGCCCGTTTATTTACACCACCGCTCCTTCGCCGCACAGTGTGGCTGCCATGCGCTATGCCAGCCGCGAAATGAAGCAGCAACAGCCACAACTCAAACAATTACTGCGCAATCGTATTGCCTATTTTCGCAGGCAGGCGGAGTTATTCCCTTCGCTGCAGCTTTTACCTTCCCATTCAGCCATACAGGCACTGCTTGTGCCCGGCAACTTAAAGGCACGGCAGGCCGCCGAACACCTGCAGCAGCACGGCTTTGATGTGAGGCCCGTGCTGGCGCCCACTGTGCCGGAAGGCACCGAGCGCATACGTGTATGCATTCATACGCATAACACTGAACAAGAAATCAATGATTTCTTAAAATGCGCTTCTTTGTGGTTTTGATTGTTCCGGGTTTATTTGCGACATTTGAAAAAGATTACCCCCTCTGAATGAAGAATATTTTTGTAACTGGTATTGGAACGGATGTTGGTAAAACTGTGGTTTCCGGCATTCTTGTAGAGGCCTTGCAGGCCGACTACTGGAAACCCGTGCAAACCGGCAGTTACTTTTCTACCGATTCAGACAAGATCCGTAAATACATCACCAATACCCGGTCGCAAATTCACCCCGAAACCTATGTGCTTCGCCAGTACATGTCGCCGCACGCTGCCGCCGAGCTTGAAGATGTGCGCATTGATCTCGATAAAATAGCGTTGCCTCAAACGGCTAACAGAATTGTGATTGAAGGTGCGGGCGGGCTTATGGTACCGCTCAATGAGGATAAATTCATTATTGATCTAATTGTGAAGTTAGATGCCGAAGTGGTAGTGGTGATTCAGAATTATCTCGGCAGCATTAATCATACCCTGCTTACGCTGGATGTACTTCGTTTCCGTAATATTCCGGTAATGGGTGTGGTGTTTAACGGACCGCCGCACCAGCTTTCGGAAGAAATTATTCTGCGTCATTCGGGCGTGCCCTGTATCGGCCGGATTATGAAAGAGGGGGTGATTAACCAGCAGGTAATCAGTCGCTACGCGGCGCAGTTTAATTTGCAGCCCGTCTGACCGGCTTTTTCATTTTCAGTATTCTTTCTGCTACGTCTGCGGCCTTATCTTTACGGCATGGAAAAAATGTCGTTGGCTGCGCGCGACCGTGCGGCGGTGTGGCATCCGTTTACGCCGCAACTGCCCGCGCAGGATGCCGTGGCGCTGGTGCGCGGTGAAGGTGCGTTGCTGTTTGACGAAAGCGGGCGCGGCTATGTGGATGCCATTGCCTCGTGGTGGGTAAACCTGCACGGGCATGCGCATCCTTACATGGCATCAAAAATTGCCGTGCAGCTACATACGCTTGAGCACGCCATTTTTTCGGGCTTTACGCATGCGCCTGCGGTGGAACTGGCCGAGCGGTTGCTTGCGCGGTTGCCTTACATGAGCAAGGTGTTTTATTCCGACGATGGCTCCACGGCTGTGGAAGTGGCGCTGAAAATGGCTTTGCAATACTGGCACAACCAAGGCACACCGCGCACACGCATCATCGCATTCGAAAATGCTTACCATGGCGATACATTCGGCGCCATGTCGGCCGGGGCGCGTAATGTATTCAGCCGTGCATTCGGGCCGTTGCTGTTTGATGTGGTGCATATTCCGTTGCCGCTGCCGGGGCGTGAAAGCGACAGCCTGGAAGCCTTGCGCGAAGCACTGAATGACAATGCCGCCGCATTCATTGCCGAGCCTTTGGTGCAGGGAGCCGGCGGTATGATTATGTATGAAGCCGAGGCGCTGGATGCGCTTTACGCACTTTGCAAAGCGCAGGGCGTGCCCGTAATTGCCGATGAGGTAATGACCGGTTTCGGCCGCACCGGCACGTGGTTTGCCTCAGACCAGCAACGCGTGAAACCGGATATGATTTGTTTGTCGAAAGGCCTTACGGGCGGCTTTCTTCCGCTCGGCGTCACACTCTGCACAGAAACCATTCACGCTGCATTTTTAACGAGCGACCGTACGCGCACATTTTTTCACGGCCACTCCTACACCGCCAATGCTACCGCATGTACTGCCGCATTGGCCAGTTTCGATTTAATGGAGCAGGAGCAGACGTGGCTTCAGATCAGCGCGCTTGAAGCAGCCCAACAGGCTCAGGTCGAAAAACTGAAATCGCATCCGGCTGTGTGGCATGCACGCTGCAAGGGTACAATAGCGGCGTTCGAACTGCGCAGTACAAACGAAACAGCTTACCTCAATCCGCTCAGCGAGCGTGTTCACCCGTTTTTCTTCGAACGTGGGGTAATCCTTCGCCCGTTGGGCAACATTATTTATGTGCTGCCGCCATACTGCATAACCGCCGGACAACTCCAACAGGTGTATCACGCGCTTGAAGAATTTCTCGAAACCTGCTAATCTGAATTGGTGTTGCACTGAACAAAAAGTCAACAGCCCGGTTTTATTTTCTACATTTCTGTTATGCAACTTCAACACAAACGCACACGGCTGCTGCTCATTCTATCTGCTATTTTTATCACCAGTGCCATTACGGCCGAACTCATCAGCGCCAAACTCATTCAGGTGCCGCTTGATCTGGGTTTCATCAATCTGGGAACCTATGTAGCCATTATCGGTATTCTGCCCTGGCCGGTAGTGTTTCTGACCACCGATATTGTGAATGAGTTTTACGGCCGCAAGGTAGTGCGCTGGCTGTCGGTACTCACCAGTGCCATGATCGCCTATTCGTTCGTAATAGTCTATCTGGGTATGCAGCCCAAAGCTTTCACCGGCTCACCCGAAGCCCCCATTCCGGGTGTGGCCGACGACGCCACGTTTAATCTGGTCTTTGGCCAGTCGCTTTGGATTATCATCGGCAGCATCACTGCATTCTTTATCTCACAGCTTATCGATTCGTTTATGTTCTGGATCATCCGCGAACGCACCGGCGGCCGTTTTATCTGGCTGCGCAGTACCGGTTCCACCGTAATTTCCCAGCTCATCGACAGTTTTGTGGTGCTTTACATTGGTTTTGTAGTGCCTGGTAAATTTACCCATGCACAGTGGTGGGAAAGCGGCTGGCTCAATTATGTACTCAAGCTGGTCATTGCGCTTGGATTAACTCCGTTGATCTATCTCTTTCATTATCTCGTAAAAAAATACCTCGGTAAGGAAGACGCCGAACAACAAATCCGACATACAGCCGAAGAATCGCTGCATCATGAAACGGCTGATTAAACACGGTTACAGCTTCCGTTATCAAATTCAATTTGCTGATTGTCGTAAATGCGGTGCTGAAAACATTTTCAGCCCGCATTTTCAATTTTGCGTACGCATTAATTGAAGACTTTTTTCTGAAGTATAAACTTCGTTAGAAAGGTGTGGTTTGTGTAGTTAATTGTTAATTAGCATGTTGTGTTTTTCTGAATGTCGTTTTTGGGCCTTCTTCAATTCACAAAACGCGAATTGATTTTCACTGTTTCTTGACAGACCTTCGCAAACGCAGACAGCCGGCGCAGGGGCCGGCTGTCTGTTCCAGAAGAGAAGTTGCTTAACTGCGACTGGCTCCGATGGTAAGGGTACCAATGATACCCGAAAGTTGCAGGATGGTCGTGATGATCTCCATAGGTTTAAGATTTGGTGATCTCCAAAGGTGATCTTCACGCTCCATTCTGCAATGGAAAAAGAATACCACATTCGACATTCAAAATTCAATTTATGCGTAAGATGTTAATTAATTTGATAAAAAAGTTAAATAATGATTTGAAAACGGGTGAGAGTGATTGTATGTTTGTGGTGTGGAAAGGGAGAGGAGAGGGGAAGAGAATAGTTTGCACAGGGGCATGCCTCCTGTCTTTCTTAGGGTTTGATCTGCGCTGTATTGCTTCTGTGTTTTTCGACACTCGGCAATCTGGAAATTCAGTAACAAGCATTGCTTTTTAACATTGCTGCACAATGCGGCAGGTACAAACTATTGTTTAACCTTTCATTTCAACAGGTATGAGCGGATTAAAAACAATCCGAAAGTTGCTTCACGCCATGCAACCTGAAGAACGCACCACGTTCAGGAATTACCTGACTTCTTTTGATAGTCGCGGTGAGAAGTTTAGCAGTAAAAGTGTAAAACTGCTTGATCTGTTGGCCGAACGGCCTGATCTGCCTGCTGACCGTGATGTGGAGTTTTTTCTTTACGGAAAACGTTCTACGATGGCTTACAGCCGGCTGCTTATCCGTTTCAGGGATAAGCTGCTTGAATCATTACTGCTTGATGTAAATGTGCGGCGTGAAGGGAATTACGGTGATTATTACCGTTATCTGTTTGAGGCGCGCAAAAAATTGAGTTATGCGCAAATTGTGGCCGGGCGGGGTATGGAAGATCTGGCCAATTTTCTTTGCGACAGTGTGTGTGAAACCGGCGAACGCTTTGAACTTTACGAAGAATGGCTGCTTGCGCTGCGCCTTAAAATGCAACTCGCGGCACTTGTACAGCAGGATAACTCGGTTTTTATGCGCCTGCTCCATCGCTACGAAAAAACCGAACGCGCGCACCGTGCTGCTTTTGATGCCTACTGCACATACAATAAATGGATTAACCGGATTGAACGAAAAGCCTACATCAATGCGCACGACCCCGATCTGCTGGCCGATGTGGAACGCCTGCGCGAACATGCACTGAAAGTAAGTTCCGATCATGTAAACTTCTACTGGCTCTACCTCGATGCGGCCCGAAACCAGTTTAACCGCAACTACCGGATTGCACGCCGCTGCCTCGAAAAACAGCTTACACTGGTCGAAAATTCACGCGCATTGTTCAACGACAGCCGTATGGGCACTGTGCTGCTGAATCTTGCCGATAACGAAATTTACCTGCACCGTTTTGATCGCGCAGTAGATTACTGCCAGCGGGCCATGGCACTGCAACACCTCGAAAGTTTCAACGCCAACCAATGCATGGAATGCGAATTTTACGGCCATTTTTACAGCCAGCGGTTCGGACAGGCGCGCATGATTTTACAGCAATTGCTGGCCGCCGAAACCGGACGACGCATTACTTTCCGGCACGGAAAAAGACAATACCTGCTTGCCAATATCCTTTTCCTGCAAGGTATGTACCGCGAAACAAACGACCTGCTGCTCGAACTCAATGCCATTGAAACCGACAGCGAAGGCTGGAATGTAGGCCTGCGCGTGCTGCTGATTATGACCGACATTGAACGCTCGCTCCATGAACTGGCTGGTAAACGCATAGAAAGTACCCGCAAACACCTGCGTAAACTCGAACAGCAGGATAAATTACATCCGCGCGACCGGATTATTTACGAAATATTGCGCCAGCTTGATGCTAACAGCTACGATTTTAAAATTACCTACCAGCAAATGCCTGAAGAATTTGCCCTGCTCAAATCAAATAAAAGAGGCTATCGCTGGGAAGTGAAAACCCCCGAAATGATCATCTTTCACGAATGGTTTTTTGCGCATGTAATCAAAAACGAATACACACAGAAAGTTCCCCGGTACATTGAACCTGATCACGATCTAAACAGCGAACCTGACGGAGCCGAAGAAACTGATATACAAACCGATTAATCGGCTTTGCGGCGCGGATGAAAACTCTGCACCTGCTCAGTCAGATAATTCCGGTCGAGATGGGTGTAAATTTCAGTGGTAGTAATAGAGGCGTGCCCCAGCATTTCCTGTACTGCACGCAAGTCGGCACCGCCTTCTACCAGGTGTGTGGCAAAAGAATGGCGGAAGGTGTGCGGACTGATCACTTTTCGGATGCCGGCTTTCACGGCAAGTTGTTTAATGATGGTGAAAATCATTACCCGTGTAAGCCTGCGTCCGCGCCGGTTGAGGAATAAAATATCTTCTTCATTGCGCTGCACGGCTATTTTTGAGCGTATTTGATAGCGGTAGAGTTCGATGAGCTGCGCGGCGCGGCTGCCGATGGGTACCAGTCTTTCCTTGTTGCCTTTGCCAATTACGCTGATATAGCCTTCGTCAATATGCAAATCAGAAATGCGCAGGTTTACCAGTTCCGATACACGCAGGCCGCAACTGTAAAGCGTTTCAAGCATGGCCAGGTTGCGCTCGCCTTCGGGTGTGCTGCGGTCTATATGCGTGAGCAGCAGGTCTATTTCATCCACACTCAGCGTATCGGGCAGGTGCCTGCTGGTACGTGGCGATTCAAGTAATTCGGTAGGGTCGGTGTGAATGAGGTTTTCGAGCAGGAGATACCGGAAAAATGCACGCAGCCCGGAGAGCATTCTGGCCTGTGTGGTGGCGCTCATACCCAGTTCGTTGAGGTATTTTATAAACTCGCGCAAATGAAACGTGGTGATTTCAGTAGCGGAAACATGATACTGACGGAGTTGTAGAAATTCATTCAAACGGATAATATCGTGCATGTAAGCCTCTACCGAATTGGGCGATAAAGACTGTTCAAGTTGCAGGTAGTTTTTGAATCCCTGTATATCTGCTTTCCAGCTCATAATCAATTTCTCCCACTAATTACGCAATTATCCCGGTAACAAAAACGAATCGGTATTAAGATTGAAGATCTGTTGATAAGTAAAAACAAGGCGCTGGTTACCATTTTGTGTAGCCGGGTTCGTTGATATTTTTGCATATTCGCAGAATAAGTATCATTCTATGCGACTGCTGATTATCAATGGCCCCAATCTTAATCTTCTGGGTTTGCGCCAGCCCGACATATACGGTTACACGTCATTCGACGAGTTTTTGCATGTGCTGAGAAGTAAATATCCGCAGGTTACTTTTGAATATTATCAGAGTAATGTGGAAGGTGAGCTTATCAATAAGTTGCATGAATGCGGTTTTGTTTTTGACGGTATTGTTCTTAATGCAGGGGCTTATACGCATACATCCGTAGCACTGGGCGATGCAGTTTCGGCTATTCAGGCACCGGTTGTAGAAGTGCATATCTCCAACATTTTTGCACGCGAAGATTTCAGGCATGTTTCATTTATTGCCCCCTATTGCCGAGGAAGTATTGGTGGTTTTGGCTTGCAAAGCTATGAACTGGCTGTGCAGAGCTTTGTGAATCTGTTGGATTGATCTGTGAATAACTTTCACTGAAATGCTAGGCTGTTGCTGTTTATTCAGGGATTCTTGTATTAGTTTTATAGGGTATGTTGTATTTTAACTTAAGATGAAAGCAATAATTATTGATGATGAAGTAAACAGTGCAGAGGTGCTAAGACTGCTCGTTGAACAACACTGTCCGCAAATTGATTCGCTCATACTAATTCACGATCCGAAAGAAGCTGTGGAAGTAGTTCGGAAAATGCAGCCCGATTTAATTTTTCTTGATGTGGAAATGGCCGGGATGAATGGATTTGAAGTACAAGAGGCAATAAAGGGGTATTACAAGGTTGTTATTTTCACCACAGCTCATTCTCAGTATGCAATAAGGGCATTGCGTAGTGCCGCATTTGATTATTTGCTGAAACCAATTGAAATGTGTGAACTTAATGATGCAATAAACCGGGCATTTCATAAAGTAAATGAATCTTCAAAGGACGAATCGGAAAACAATCTGAAAAAACGTGTTGAACGCCTGGAGCTGGCTATGCTGAACCCCGGTGTACAAAGGCTTGCCGTGCAAAGCACCGACGGCTACAATATGATTTCGTATGATGATATCATCAGACTTGAAGCCGAATCAAACTATACACATGTTCATACACTGAAAAAAAAATATACAGTTGCCCGGTTACTCAGGAATTTTGAAGAACAGCTTTTACAGTCGGGCTTTATCCGCGTGCATAATTCGCACCTTGTGAATGTGAAGCATATTCAACACTACCAGCGCGGCGATGGCGGGTATCTGATTATGTCAGATAAATCACATGTGGAAGTTTCAAGGAGCCGAAAAAAAGAAGTGCTGCGGGTATTGCTGGGTGAGGAGTAAACAAAAGCCGCCTCACCCGAAAAATTGAGTAAGTCGGCTTGTCAAAAAGAACTAAACAATTATTCGATAATCAATTTTAGCGTTTCAGCACTATTGCCATGCTGTATCCGGATCAGATAGATGCCCGCGGCTAATTGCTCATTTATTTTTATGCAGTTGCGTTGTTCGCCTCCAGCAATTGTCAGAACCTGACGTTGCACTTCACGACCCTCCGCATTGATAATGCAAATAAGTGTCTGCTTTTCACCGGTATAATTCGTGTTTAGGTAAAGCATTTGAGTAGCAGAAAGTGCCGGATTGGGTGTGAGTAGTAATTCAGCACCGTTTTCCTGATCTCCATTATTTACGAGTCTTACATTACTTCCATTAGCTAATGAAGACGCATTGCAGTTAGGTGTGTCGCCAGATGATCCTAAAGGCACAACGGAAATATTTGTAGTGGTCAGTGAATTAATGGTGGACACGTTGTAATCAAAATTGTTGGTGGGGGCATTGCTTGAAGTGAATGTGGTCAGTACTTCATTGCAACCATTTACACCATTGAAATAGGATTTGACTACATACATATCGCCAGCAGCACCGGTAAGAAATCCCGCGCCGTCATTACAATATATTGCCAGTCCTTCAATACCTGAGGAAGTTTCGATTCCCAGACTCACTCCCCATTGATTTTGTGTAGCGGATCCGGGCATCGGAAAGTTAAACTCATCTACAGGATTTCCATTGTTGTCGCATTTGAATACTACAGGATCTCCGTTAAAATAGGTATAGCCAACATCTACCATTCCGGTTAAGTAATATTCATGTTGCCCCATTGTATTTACGCGTGCAATAATGTCGTTTACGGTAGCAAAAGAACTTGAAACAGAATATGTCAGTTCCTTACTCCATTGTACTACACCCATATCATTAATCTGAAACAGCCAGGGACGCAAATTGGGTATTGCAGAGCCGAAATCACTGTTCCCGCAGATAATATGGAAAGGCGAACCTGTATTGGTTAGGCGGGTGGCAATGCCTGTAACAATATCAATACCTCCTGCATTATCATAGAGCATCACTTCATAACCGATTCCCAAAGGATTACTGCGTTGAATTGGGACACCATTGTTATAATCCACCTCCATAAAAAAACCGTCAATGGCACCTGCATTGTCACTAGTGCCTACCATAATCAGTCTGTTGCCAGACAAAGGGGATATGATATCGGCCGGACGGTTATCATCGGCTGCAAGTGGGCGGATGTCGTAAGTTTGTGACCATAGCACAGTATTATTAACCCAGTCGATGCAAAGAATAAAAGGCATTACCACCAATGAAGCACTTGTGGTAGTTACATAACCGCACACATAAATATTGTTCGGGTATAAATTTGACAAACAGGCCGATGTGGCTGTTGCATTATTCCACGCCGGGTCGCTGAATCCCGAGCTCCAGCTTATGGCGCCTGTGCCCGTAAATTTTGTTACTGCAAATTCGGGACTTGTGGAGAATGAATTATTGGTGTTGCTCACAACCAGTATTTCATTTGTTGGGGTATTCAGTACTTTTACCGGCGTAGCATAGAGTGTCCCGGAAGAACCGTTTATTCGAAATACCTCATTGAAAAAAGGCATCCCGGAGATTTGCCCCGCAGTATTTGTTCTGACCAATTGGATGTCCTGCCCTGAATATAAGTCGGTATGCCCGGTAAATATGTGCCCCATTGGACCGCTCACCGCAACAGTACCATCTCCCATAGCTTCACATGCGCTGCCGTAGGCATGTTGAAAGTATTGTGCATTGAGTCCTGCCGACATTAGCAGCATTCCTAAATTAAGTGTGATAAATGTTTTCATGATTGATGTTTTTTTGAAACCATAATAAATTTGGTATCAACACATCATTGAAAACAAGGGAGAGTGCGTAGTTGGTAGAGAATGAAATTTATTTTGTCGAAAATGTGGTGTGGCTTACACAATCGGTTTACTGTCCGGCAAAATCAAACCAGTCGCGTTTGCGGGTAAGCTTCAGATCGTTCAGTGCTGCTGCTTTTACCTGAATGGTAATGTTGTAGCTCTGGCGGAAGCCAAACGGAATCCAGTTGAACTGCATTTCCCAGCAGTGGAGGTCGCGGTATAGCGTAAACTGCGTATAACCAAACTCGCCGCGTTCAAGGTCGTAGTTTGAGTTGAAGCCTACCTTCCATTTGGGTGTTACATTTACATCGCCAGAGAAGTTAATGGCCTGTGTAACGGTTTGCGTGAGCAGCGGCCGGCTCCAGGTAAGGTTGTAGCCTACGTTAAGCGACCAGGGGATATTGAAATCCACAAACTGATTGGGATTGGCATTGATGTATTCCAGTTCACTTTGTGTGGCCAGCGGGCTTTGGCGGGGTGTATTGCCTGTTTGTGACGTAAAACCGCCGGGGCGTAAGCTGGTGCCGAGAATAAGGGTGGAAGAGGTGAGGCGGGCAAGGCGTTTGCCGGTGCGCCATTCGAAACGATTGATGCGTACGCCGTTTTCACTTACCCGGTAAGGATCGGCTGAGAAGGTGGTGTTTACGTCGATGATGCGGAACAGTTTGGTGCGGAAGTTAATGGTCATCAGCGACCATTTAAACGTTTCGGCGATCATGTTGTAGCTCATCGCAAAGTTGAGCGCATCAATGAGCATTCGGCGTGAGGCAGCGCCCGATGCGGAGGCGGTATCGTTTTGAGGGCGAAGTTTTCCTTCGAGGTTGTTTTGCAGATTCAAACCGATGGAACCGATTCTTCCGGCCGGCGAACTGCCATACACGCCGCCTTCAAAAATGGAATACTTCTGCACGGCTCCGAACGTATTGCTTTGTACTTCTTTCCAAAAACCGTATTTCGGATCCGTATAATCGGGCATGTAGCTCAGGGTTACGTTGGGTGTAACCGTATGGCGGATTACACTGAATTTGCCTTTTCGCTTTACATACGTGCCAAAGAAACGCGTTCCCAGTGTAAGTGCCGCATTCCAGTCGAGATTGGCCCGCACGCCGTTAATGGTATCGGTTACAATTGAGCTGTCGGCCGGATTCCAGGTTTTTTCGATGGTGCGGAATTGTGTGACCGAATTGAGGTTGAGCTGCGGCGTAAGCGTGAAATATTTTAATACATTCAGATTGGTGCTCACAGGCAGTGTCTGGCGAATACCGTTTCTGAATTTCGGGCCAAGATTATTGAAATTGTTCAAACTCAGTTCGCGGTCCTGTACACTGAGCAGGTTTTGCATATCAGCCGTGTAGGCAAATCCGATTTTATCATACCATTTCGAGCCAACGCGGTTTTTACTGCGAAACGGATAAATACGCGAAGAGGTAAGTGCCACCTGAGGCAAAGTCATGTCCACAATGCCCGTTTGCGTGTTTTGCGAATGACGCAGGTTGGTGGCAAGGGTGAGGTTTTTCCAGCTTTTCGACCAGGCAATGTTCGACTGAAATGTGTTGGCGAGGTAGTTGTTGGCTACGGTTGCATTGTTTTGGTTGTAGGTGCTGGTACCGGCATTTACGGAGGCTGAAAAGTTAACGCCTGGATTCGATTTGGGATCCTGCCTGTGTGTCCAGGTTACAAAAAAGTCGTTTCGGGTCTGACTGGTGGGCAGTTCGGTATCGCCGGTAATGATGCGCGAAAAGCGGGTGCTGATGTTGCCGGTGTATTTGTAGCGCACATTATAGTTTGAGATAATTTTTGCGCCCCAGCTTCCGCGTGAGTATATGTCGCCGCGCAGGGCAAGGTCAAATTTATCGCTTGCTCCCCAGTAGTAGCCTCCGTCGCGCAGGAAGAAACCAAGCTGGGGCGATTCGCCGTAGGTGGGGATGAGAATGCCTGAGGTGCGTTGTTTTTTGTTTGGGAAAAAGCCAAAAGGTACGGCAAGGGGGGTGGGGATATCCGAAATTTCGAGATAGGCCGGGCCGGTTACTATTTTATCGTTTTGAATAATTTTCAGTTTCCGGGCACGGATGCTGAAGTGGGGATGCTCAAGATCGCAGGTGGTGTACTGGCCGTTGTAGATAAAGAACACCGTAGAATCTTTTTTCACCGCTTCGCCGATAATATGGCTTTCTCCGTCGATGGTGGCGGCTTCCGAAATTTTGCCTTTGCCGGTGAGGTAATTGTAGCGGATTTTATCGGCGTAGTAGGTTTGGCTGCCTTCGGCAAATTCTACTTTTTCGAAGGTGTATCCCGCACTGTCTTTTTGCCCGATAGCCAGAATAATGTTGTTTTTGAAATCAATCTCGATATAATGCGCTTTTACCGTGGTGCTTTGATATACCACTTTGGCGCTGTCCCAGAGGTAGATAATCTGGTTTTCAAGATCGAAGCGCATGGAGTCGGCGGCGCTGTATTCAACCATTGCTTTCAGCTTATCGCTGATGCCCTCGGTGTTTACTTTTACGGTATCCGGCTCCGGCTCATCGTCGTTTTGGGCCATGGCCGGGCATACGAAAAGCAGCATAAGCAGCGTTCCCATGAACAGCCGGGCGTTGAAAAGTCGGACAGCGTAAAGCAAAGGGGCCAATGTTTGGCGGTATTTTTGTTATTAACCCTAAATACGGCCCAAAACTAATGAAAAAGGCCTGTACGGAGATGAAAACCATGCGAAGGATTGTTAAAAGCCCGTTGCTCCGCCTGTTTACTGCAGCAGCCCTGTTGCTGGTAGCCGGCGCCTTTGCGCTGCAGTCACAGCCCGAACAGAAAAAAATAAAAGTGGTATGTATCGATCCCGGCCACGGTGGTAAAGATCCCGGCTGCCACGGCGATCATGCTAAAGAGAAGGATGTGGCCCTGGCCGTGGCCCTGCAGCTTGGCAAATACATCAATGAGCATTTTCCCGATGTAAAAGTGGTGTACACCCGCAAAACCGACGTGTTTGTAGAACTTAACGAACGCGCCGCAATTGCCAACCGCAACAACGCTGATCTATTTATCTGCATCCACTGCAACTCGGCCTGCGTACGCGATAAACGCACCAAAAAGGATGTATGCAACGAAACCGCCCAGGGCTCGGAAACTTACGTAATGGGTTTGCATAAAAACAACGGCAACCTTGAAGTAGCCAAGCGCGAAAACGATGCGGCTTTGTTTGAAGACGATTACCAGAACAAATACAACATGAACATTGCTTCTGATGAGGCTATTATTATTCTCAGTACCTATCAGAACATGTATCAGAAGCAAAGCACCCGTTTTGCCGAGCTTTGTCAGGAACAGTTTGCCCAGCGCGCAGGTCGTGTAAACAAAGGCGTAAAACAGGCCGGCTTTCTGGTGCTCTGGAAAACCAGCATGCCCTCAGTGCTCATCGAAACAGGCTTCCTTACCAATCCGGCCGAAGAACGTTTTCTTGCCTCAGCCAAAGGTCAAACCTACATGGCCTCAAGCATTTTCCGCGCCTTCCGCGTATGGAAAGATGAAGTGGAAGGCACCAAAAAGCAATATGCCGACGCGCTTGAAACCGAAAAACCCTACGAAATTTCGCCCGATGACACTGCCGGCCTGCGCAAACCTGCTGATCACGTGGCTAACCGGAACAATCCGCCGCCTCCCGTAAATAATACAAATACACCGGTACAATCCAAAGATTCGGCCGGAAAACCTGCCGCTGCCGTTACTGGTGCCGTGGTGTATCGGGTGCAGATTCTTTCATCAGACAAACAGCTCAACTCCGGCGCTGCGCAGTTTAAAGGGGTAAAAGACATCTGGAGCTATAAAGATAAAGGTGTATGGAAATACACCGCAGGCAGTTATTCCACGCAGGCCGAGGCCGTGAAGCGACAGGCTGAATTGCGCAAAAACGGATTTGAGCAGGCGTTTGTGGTGGTGTTTGACGAACACGGCAACCGCATTACGTTTGACGAAGCGAAGAAGCGCGGCAGCAAATGATTAACGGCGCACAATTACTTTGCGCATCACCCGCCCCGATTCAGTTTGCATTTCCAGCATATAAACACCGCCGCGCACCAGTTTGTCTTCACCAAAATTTACCTGGTTATTTCCTGCCGGATATTCGGTGGCGGGTGTGGCGTCAATCAGGCGTCCGTCGGCACTGAATAGTTTGAAGCCAACCTGCTGCGGTTTGTGTAAACTGAATTTTACGCTGAAACCTGCCGCTGCGGGATTGGGATAAACCTCCATCAGCAAATTGCCTGAGCTTTGTGTATTCAGCTGATCAGTGCCCGATGGCGCGTTGCGTAGTATGTACACTTTATAAATCTGGCTGCTTGCGCTGCTTTGCGAGCCGTTGTTGGTGAAGAAAATATTAGGAGCCGTGCTGCTGATGCCGCCAAAAATATAGCCCGCAAGGGTAGTGTCGTTTTGTAGGTTATCAAGCTGAATGACATGATTGGGATATACCGGCAGGTTTTCGGCATGAATAAATTCAGAGCCGGCGCCCAGGTAGGCGGGCATGTCAACCGGCAGTTTGTACTCATTCAGGTTGCCGTTTGCATCGCGCGTAACGCGGGCAATTGTTTTCACAAAAGGCACATTGTTGTCCTGCACCAGCACCGAAGCACTGTCGTAAAACTGCGCAATACCACCAAAAAACACCATATGCATTTCATTGGCCGAGGCTGAATACACGGGCAATGCAGCACAGTGATAATGGTTGTAATGCTGCTGAAAAGCGGCGTTGGCGGTATAGCCCGCACTGTCAATGGTTACGCTGTGCAGAAATGGCAGATTGACCGTGGGCTGAAACACACCTGAAAAAACAGTGATTCCTTCCGAGCCGTCGGGCAAAATCTGCGCTACGGCGTTGTAATCGCGGCGGTGAAAATTTGCCGCATCGCTCAGAGCGGGTAAATGCGTAATGGTAATGGTGGTGCCGTTGTCGGAAAGTGTAAACCGCCTCACGGCATCGGTGTACACCTGTGTGTAGGTTGGGTTGCCCATCGGGTTGTAGTTTCCGTCGAAACGGTTTCCGCAGGCTAAATAATAGGTTGAATTTATTTTTTCGAGATGCCCGCCGGTTACCGCAAAGAGCGGATCGGAAATTTGCCGGAAATAAGAAGTAAACGGGGTTGAATTGATTACCGCGTTAATCACAGCCGGCACATCCACCGCAGTTAAATAATCGAATGTTTTACGGCTGGCAGTGGCGGCATTGTACCCATAGCCGCCAATCAGGTAAAGGTAATTTCCGTCCTGATGAAATTCCATATTGGTGGAACTCAGTTGCTCCTGAACCGAAACCGGCAGTGAGATTAGCGGTGCCGCCCATTGTTGCTGCAGTGCGGGATCCACAACCAGCAGCTGAGTATTGTTTCCCGTCACATCGAATGCAGCAAACGGCTGGCGAAGATGTAACCCGTCGAGACGACCGCCGATGATGAGCCATTTACCGTTATCTGTTCCAAAGGCATACGATTGCAGGCCGCTTAGACCGGGCACCTGCACTGGTTCAAGATAAATACCAAACGGTGCGTTTTGTGCATCAAGCAACCGCGCCAAAAACAACCCGGCCACCAGTAAATAATTTTTCCACATCACTCATTTTCGATATGCAGAGGGATATGCTGCATATTATACAGCCAAATTAAATGGGATATACAAGATAGAATGTGATATAAGTTACTTTGTGCAGTAAGATTGGTCAGAATGCATCTTTCAATTCATCCCGTTTGCATGCATCGCGTGGTAAAAATAGCTTCGTCTGAAACAAAAAACAGCAGTTTCTCTATTGGCTTCGGTAGCCAGTTCTCCATTAACTTCCCGGATATCATAAATACCGGGTATCCATTCAATTTTATACCCAAGTAACGTAGTGGAAGCCTTGCCTGATTTATACCAGATTGAATCTTTTGTAAACCAGTTTCCGGCACTGTCTGTAGTTGATGTCATACAAAGCATTGAAATCGGATCAGGTATAAATGAAATAGTACGTTCAGCCTCATTAATAAAACTCAAAAGCTGTTTTTCTGAATAAAGTTTCAGCAATGCAGAATCAGCAAATGCCGACCAATTATTGAACGGATCGGTAAAAGCGATTTTCAATACATCTTCATATCGTTCCAGTTCATAATAACACAATGAGTAATAGGAATTCATACCTGATTTATGCCAGAGATAGCCGGTTCCGCAGGAATAGTTAACAGTATAAAGCGTATCAGCGGCCTGCAGGTAGGAAAGCGCTTTTTGCGGATTTTTTTTCTTTAGTTCAATCCGCATCAGCTCAATTGCTGCATAGTGTTTATAGTTATTGGTATAGCTTCCGTAACCATAAGAGAGTTTCTTTTTTTGCATTTTCACATCTGAATCGTGATACCGGGTTTGGCAGTATTGTTTGAGCGGGCTGTGATAAATGGTTAACAGCATGCGTTCGGCTGCTGTATCTTTCAGTCGTGTGTATGCCATTGCAGCAGCATAGTATTTTTCGTAATTTTTCGAAGTGGGGAACGCATTTTTGAGCGCGGCATTTTCTTTCACGAATATGGAGTCTGCTTCGTCAGCCGGTGCTGGTTCAGTGAGATATCCGACGGGATAATTTGATAGTGATATACTTGTTAGTGTGGCAAAACCAGAATTGTATGCCGAATGTGAAAACAGTGTATCAGAACTTATTTGTGCAGAAAGTGTTGACGAAAGTAGCGATAGTATTGCGGCTGCGAGTTGTGAGGTTAGTTTATTCATTTCATCAAATTACAAATTTGCCCGCAATTTTATATTTTCCCTTTCGCCTGATACTGGTTGGCCCGCACATTCTTTTCGGCGAGTGTCACTGTTTCATCAATCCGTTTCTGCCGGGTTTCGGGGCGTTTGGCATTCATGATCCACCACAAGATTAATTTTTTGGCAGAAGGCGGAAAGGCATGAAAATATTCGTTTGCCTTTTTGTTTTTCTTGAGTGCGTTCAGCAAATCATCGGGCAATTCAAGTGCGTCAACTTTATCAAGCGCGTTCCAGGTGCCTGTTTTTTTTGCCAGCTCAATCATGGCCAAACCGGCGGGCGCAATTTTATTTTCACTTAACAGGCGTTCAACTTTTGCCTTATTTATTTTGCTCCAATGGCTTTTCGGATTTCGCGGCGAGATGTATTGATAGAAACTTTCATGGTTGCGTCTGGTTCTTTTTCCGTCAATCCACCCAAAGCAAATCACCTCATTTACCAGTTCATCCCAATGCACACTTTTCACTTCCGATTCTTTGCGGTACATCACCACAAACACGGCATTGGATTTGGCGTGATTGTTCTCCAGCCATTTCCGCAATTCACCTGCCGAACGGAAGTGAAAAGCCGGATAGCCGAGGTGAGTTTCCGGATCTTTCATCATGCTCAGAGCGCGTAGAGGCTGCTGTATTTTTTTCGCGCATACGCCATGAAATAGCTGAACGAGAGCGGCTCTCCCGTAATACGTTCGCAAAGTTCGCGGGCAGTGTATTGTTTGCCGTGGCTGTGTATGTGTGTGCGCAGCCATTGGAGGAGTTCAGTAAACTCACCTCGTGCAATTTTATCGCTAAGTCCATCAATTTGAGCTGAAGCTGCGGCGAAAAACTGTGCGGCGTAAAAGCTGCCAATGGAGTAGGTGGGGAAATAGCCCAGGCTGCCGTGCGACCAATGTACATCCTGCAAGCAGCCGGCGCCGTTGTCGGGCACGTCAATGCCTAAATATTCGCGCACGCGGCTGTTCCAGAATTCAGGCACATCCTTCACGGCGAGGCTGCCTTCGATCAATGCTTTTTCCGTTTCAAACCGAACCATGATATGGAAATGATACGTAAGCTCGTCGGCCATGATGCGGATGAGCGAAGGACGCACCACATTGAGCGATTTGAAAAGTTCGTGCGCACTTTCGCCGGCAAGTTGCTCGGGAAACGCTTCCTGCAGTTTGGGCATTACCGTTTGGCAAAACTCCAGACTACGTCCTACATTATTTTCCCACAAACGCGATTGCGACTCGTGAATACCCAGCGATACATATTCACCTGCAGGAAGTCCGTAGCCGCTGGCCGGCAAGCCCTGCTCGTAAAGCGCATGGCCACCCTCGTGAATGGTGCCGGTGAACATATCGGAAAGATTGTGCTCATCAATTTTTGTCGTTACGCGCACATCGTTCGCTCCGAAGTTTATTGTAAACGGATGCAGCGAAATATCCTGCCTGCCGGTTTCGAAATCAAAGCCGATGAGCCGGAGCAGTGTTTCGCTGAAGGCAAACTGCTTGTCTTTCGGATAATATTTTTTGAGCAGATCGTTGGTAAGTGGCGGCCGGGCGGCAATTTCCTTCACAAACGGCACCAGATCTTTGCGTACATCGGCAAAAAGCTGTTCCACCTCGGCAGTGGTGAGGCCGGGTTCAAATTCATCAAGCAGGGCATCGTAAGGGTGTGCGGTATAGCCCAGCAACTCACATTCACGGCGTTTGAGCGCCACAATTTTTTCGAGGTGCGGTGCAAACGCGGCAAAATCGCCCGCAGGTTTGGCCTGATGCCATACGCTGAGTGCTTCCGACACGGTGCGGCTCATTTCCACCACAAAATCACGCGGAAGTTTCAGGGCCCGCTGGTATTGTTTGTTTACATACTTTACGTTGCAGCGCTGCACGGCATCTAGTGTGGTGTCGTTTGCCAGCACATCAAGCAAACCGCCAAGTTTGCCGCCGGTGGCGCGTTCGTGCACAAGACCTGCCAGTGTGGCCAGCTGGCGCGCGCGCAGAGCCGCTCCGCCCGCAGGCATATAGGTTTCCTGATCCCAGTTTAATACACCTGCCGCAAAAGAAATATCGGCTATTGACTGTACTTCAGTAATAAATTCGGTATAGGTGTTTGACATTTTCCGCACAGAATTTTATGATGATTTTCGATTGAAACTACCCAGTGCCAGCAGCACCCAGCCAGCCATAAAGCACAATCCGCCCAATGGCGTAACCGGTCCCAGCCATTGCCAGTTTTCCAGTCCGATGATATCGCGAACGCTTAGCAGATAAAGTGAACCAGAGAACAGCAAAATGCCCGCCGCAAACAGCCAGGGTGCCGCTTTAAGCATACGCGTGGCAGGCTGGCGCAGCAACAGCGCACAAACCACGATGGCAAGTGCATGATACATCTGATAGCGGGCCGCCGTTTCAAAATTGTGCAGTTGCCGCTCCGTCATTAAACCTGATTCGAGGTGTTTTTCAAGCCCGTGTGCCGCAAATGCGCCCAGCGCAACAGACAATCCGGCCAGCAATGCCCCTTTCAGCATCCAGTTCACTTTCATGCGCCAAAGATAACCGCATCTGAATATCTCCCCTAAAATAAACTGCCCCGAAACCAGACATTGGTTCCGGGGCAGCTAAACTATTTAATCTGATTAGTTGGCCGAATGCACAAACTGGAGTTCAGCCTGAAGTTTAACTTCTTCGCTCACCAGCACGCCACCTGTTTCAAGTGCAGCATTCCAGTTCAAGCCAAAATCGGTGCGGTTAATTTTTCCCGATACCGAAAAACCCGCTTTCTGGTTGCCCCAGGGATCTTTATTGGTGCCCGAAAACTCCACGTCAAGCGTAACCGGTTTGGTTACATCGCGGATGGTAAGGTTGCCCGAAATTTTACCTTCTGAAGCATTGTAATTGCTGCTTTCAAAACGGATTGCTGGATACTTCTCTGTATCAAAGAAATCAGGACTTTTCAGGTGTCCGTCGCGCTGCTCGCTGCCGGTATTAATCGAATTCAGATCGGCTGTAAAGTTTACACGCGCCCCGTTAAATGTGGCGTCAGCTGCTTCTACCTCACCGCTGATCATGTTTAACTGACCAGTTACATTGGTAATCATCAGGTGTTTTACTTTAAACTGAAGTTCGCTGTGCGAAGGATCGAGTGACCATTTTGTTGCCATGTGTGTATGTTTTTTGGGTGAATGTTTGAATTTTACCAGTCAAAGGTAAGTAAATATATGTACATACATGTATGTAGGTGTATTTTATTTGTTAATTCATTGATTAACAGTGGTTAAATTTATTTTTTGGTATGGGTGAAGCGGAATATAAATGGAATTGCCGTATCTGAAAAACGGTTCACCTTTAGTGGTTTCCGGTTTTGCGGGATGAAAGCTAGCGGTCAGGTGTTTTCTGTCTGAAAATCTGGTGTGCTGAAGGCAAAAGGAGGCTGCTGAATATGCCTGTGTATGTGTGGAGTAAAGGAGTTGAAAGCAAAACAAAGCGATATTGTACCTTTGCGGGCAATTTCGAAATATGAAACATCTACTTGTTATCGGAGCCGGACGTTCGTCGTCGTCGTTAATTACCTATTTGCTACAGCATGCCGCTGCCGAAAACTGGCAGGTGCGCGTGGGCGATATGAACGGTGCTGCCGCTGTGCAAAAAGTAAGCGGATCAGACCGGGGCACCGGTTTTGGTTTTGATATAAACGATGCCGCACAGCGCGAAACTGAAATTGCGGCGGCTGATCTGGTGGTTTCAATGCTGCCGGCGTTTATGCACGGTGCCGTAGCGCGCGATTGTGTGCGGCTGGGAAAACACCTCGTTACCGCTTCATATGTTTCTGATGAAATGCGTGCGCTGCATGCCGAAGCGAAAGAAAAAGGAATTGTACTGCTCAACGAAACCGGCCTCGACCCGGGTATCGACCACATGTCGGCCATGCAAATTATCGACCGCATACGCCATGAGGGTGGTGTGCTTTCTGCCTTTTATTCCTACTGCGGCGGACTGGTTGCACCCGAGTCGAACGACAATCCCTGGGGCTATAAGTTTTCGTGGAACCCGCGCAATGTAATTCTGGCCGGGCAGGGCACAGCGCAGTATATCGAAAACGGGCAGTACAAATATTTGCCCTACAGCCGCCTTTTCAGCAGCGCCACCCGCATCGAAGTAGAAGGCCACGGCAGCTTTGATGCCTATGCAAACCGCGATTCGCTTTCGTACCGCAGTGTGTATGGCATTGATGATATTCCCACCCTGCTGCGCGGTACGTTACGCATGCCCGGCTACTGCAAGGCCTGGAATGTATTTGTACAGCTCGGTCTTACCGACGATACCTGGAAAATTCACCACGCTTCGCAACTTACCTATGCACAATTGGTAGAAGCGTTTCTGCCTGCCGGAAACGGTAGTCTGCAAAGCCGACTGGCCACATTTACGGGACTTGCCGAAGACAGTGAGGAAATGAAAATGGTAATGTGGACCGGCATGCTCAGCGACGAAAAAATTCCGCTCGACGAGGCAAGCCCGGCACAAATTCTTCAGCACCTGCTCGAACAAAAATGGCTGCTTCGCCCCGGCGATAAAGACATGATTGTGATGCAGCATATTTTCGAATACACACTAAACGGCAAGTCACATCGGCTGAAATCATCGCTGGTAGCCAAGGGCGATGATGAAGTACAAACTGCAATGGCGAAAACCGTAGGTCTGCCCGCTGCAATGGCTGTGCGCCGCATACTGCGCGGTGAGTTCACACGCACTGGTGTATGTGTACCCGTTACGCCCGATATCTACGAGCCCGTGCTTGAAGAACTGCAAGCATACGGAATCAACTTTGAAGAAAAAGAAGAAACGATTTAACTCAATAAGAAAGGCGCCGGTGAAAGCGCCTTTTTATTTTGCACGTTTTAACTGTATGCCTAATTGAAACGCAAACACCCTGCTTTTATCGTCCAGATCAGGCAGGTATGAGCCGTTGATCATGCCGGCAAAACCGTCGAGATTGGCGGCAGGGAAAAACTCGGTGCGGAAAAACGGACAAAGCCACCATTTTGTATTCAGTGCCTTTTCGGTGCCCACACCGGCGGTGAGTCTGAATGCAGGCAAAAATGGCCGATATACATCCTCATCGGCTTCTTCTGTCAGTTCGCCGTTGAGGCGCACGCGCGGCATAAGCAATGCAAAACCGGGCGAAAGTTCAACATAAATGTGTTTGTGCATGCCGGCCACTTTTTCTTTGTGATCAGGTGAAAAGAAATAATAACGCACACCGGCATCGAGTGTGGCGGCGTTAATGGTGGCACGCAGCTGGTATTCGCTGCCGCCGGTGAAAGCAGCCGACGAATAAGCCTGCGAAGTGGTTTGGTGAAAACCTGCGCTGAACGGAAATGCCCAATGGATGCGGTATCTATGTAAGTAACCCGCTTCGGCCTGCCAGCCGTAACTAAACAGCCCCATTTTTTCCTCTGCAAAGGGGCGAGAAAAATTGTAGGTGCGCACAATTTCGTCCCACGCATCAGCCATCATGTAACGGGCAGACGCACCGGCATAAAAGCCGCTTTGTGCGGCAAGCGGTGCACCGGCAAAAAGACCCATTACAATAAGCAACCGTTTCATTACTGCACCGATTTTAAAATTTCTGCAGCCGCACGCATGCCGGTTTCCAGCGCGCCGTGTAAGGTGGCAAAATGTCCGGCCGTGTGCGTGGCTTCGCCGGCAAAGAAAATTTTACCGGCAACCGGTGCCGCAATCAATTCGCGGGCACCATCGCCGCCGGGAATGGGATAGGAGTAGGCTCCGCGGATGTAAGGCTCGGCCGTCCAGTTCATCACCTGTGCATTTTGCAGTGAGCCTGTTGCCGCGCCGGCACCAAACAAATTATCGAGATCCTGTAAAATTGTATTCACTAAGTTGTTGCCCTGTGCAATCAGAAACTCGGCTTTTTCGCCGTGTACAAATGCGGTAAGTACATTGTTTGCCGTACTGCGCCCGCCAAGACCGGTATTCCAGTACACGGGCACCACACCATCGCTGTAAATGTAGCCGGTATCTGAGGGCCAGAAACGCGTGGCAAACTTCATAATTACTTTCATGCCCGCACCCATGCCAATGCGCGAAAACGCAGCGGTTTTCTCCTGTCCGAGCGGCGGATTAAATACAATATCGCCATCGCGCAGAATGGTTAGCGGCACAGCCACCACTACTTTGTCAGCGGTATAGCTGACTCCGTTCTGGTCGGTAAGCGTAATTACCGAAGCCGAATAATTGATAGTTACCACGCGGGTGTTTAGCCGTACTTTATCAAGTATGGGTTGCACTGCATCTTCGAGTATGGAGAGAAACGAACGGTCTTTCAGCATAATGTCTTTATCGCCGGCCGCCCAGTTGCGGTCGCCCTGTGCTACACCACGCAGGCCAAGCCGGCTGTTGCTTGTGGCATAATCGTTGCCGATTATAGCGTTGGCGTAAGGCATAACCCGCTGCGGCAGCCCAAGTTGCTGAAGGTATTGTTCAACCGTAATATCCGCGCCGTTATAGTTTTGCAGATCGTCAGTTATTTCTTCCACACGTTTCAGGTCGGCATCATTTTCCACCTGGCTGAATGCGCGTGTTTGTCCGTCGAGCCGGATATAATCTTCAAACCCGCCCGTAACCAAACCGGCGCCTGCATGCTGCACAAGGTTGTGCCAGACTGAGCGTTCGCCGTGAATGATTTCGGCGCCCAGTTCGATGGTGAAATCACTGAACCCATCAAGCGGCCGCACACGTCCGCCATACACACCAGCGGCTTCAAGCAGTGTTACCTCGGCGCCGCGCTGCTGCAAAAGGCAGGCTGCGTAAAGTCCGGCTGCACCTGCGCCCACTACAATTACGCGGCCATTGTAGGTTTGTCCGTCGAGAAGGTCTTTTTCTTTGCAGGCTGCGAAGAGATGAGGAAAAAGCAGAGCCGCCGGAATGCCGAGGGCGATTCGTGTGAGGGCTTCTTTACGGTGCATAAGCGTTGCGAAAAAAAAGCCACATTTTTTGATGTGGCCGAATGAATCAGAAGATCTTTGGAGTAGTGGCCGGAGGCGTTGGTGCTGCCGGGGGGGCGGGAGCAGTTCCGCTTTGTTTGTTTGCGCTTCCGTTGCCGGATGGCATTCCGGGTTCGTCAACCGAAATTGATCCGGCGCCGGGGGCGGGGGGCGCCGGTGCAGGAGATGAAGGGGCGGGTGACGCCTCTGCCGGCGGAGCACTCATTTTAGGAGCCTGGCTTTTTTTAGCGGAACCTGCAGTGGCATTTCCACGCTGCTTTTTGCGAGGCTTGGTGGTTGTGGTGTCCGACGCATTTTTATTTTTATTTCCCGGCGATCCCGGTTCATCCACTGAAATATCAGCCTTGCCGCTGCCGCCACTGTTGCCACGCTGCGTAGAAGCATTCTGCGATTTTTTCTTTTCGGCAGCTTTGTTTTTATCGTTCTGGGCCTGAACGGTGGTGGCTGTGCCAAGCCCAAGCATCAGAATAAAAAGGAAGATCAGATTTTTCATTGGAGATGAATTTGAATTTGTGGGAATCTAAACAAATATAATGCCGTTAAACAGATAAACAAACAAACTGCCTTACACAGCCTCTGCAACCTTTCGCACCATAAATCGTTGAATAAGCAGACCCTCATTTGACCCCGTTTCCCGAAACGGTACGTATATTGCAGCATCAGAGGAGAATCTGAACGATTAACTTATTAAGAATTTGTCAGTATGACCAACGAAGAAAGAATAAGACGCGCTTTTGCAGAAAAAGACTGGCACGAAATCAAATCAGGCGATTCGTGGCTCATTTTCAAAATCATGTCGGAATTTGTAGAGGGATTTGAAAAAATGGCACGCATTGGTCCTTGTGTGTCTATTTTCGGATCAGCCCGCACCAAACCTGATAATCCGTATTACAAACTGGCCGAAGAAATTGCCGAAAAACTCTGCCGCGAAGGCTATGGCGTTATTACCGGCGGTGGCCCGGGTATTATGGAAGCAGCCAATAAAGGCGCCAAAACAGGTGGCGGAAAATCGGTAGGACTCAATATCCGTTTGCCGTTTGAGCAATCGGGCAATATTTACGTGGATCCCGACAAGAGTATCAATTTCGATTACTTCTTTGTACGTAAAACCATATTCCTGAAATATTCGCAGGGATTCATCGGTATGCCGGGAGGTTTTGGCACGCTCGATGAATTGTTTGAGGCGTTAACGCTTGTGCAGACATCCAAAATTGCCAATTTTCCCGTGGTGCTGGTTGGTTCGGCTTACTGGAGCGGGCTGGTGGACTGGATTCGTGAAACGCTGCTTGAGCGCGAGCACAACATCAGTGCGGCCGACCTGAATTTATTTCATGTGGTAGATACTGCCGATGAGGCGGTACACATCATTAATAGTTTCTATGAGCGTTACCTGCTCAAACCCAACTTTTAATTTAATACTTACCAGCAGCACAACCCGGCTTTCTTTCCAGATTGCCGGGTTGTACTTTTCACATTGCATTGTTAATAACTGCCGGGGTTTTTAACAGTTTGTGGAAAACGATGGACTTTGCCTCAAAGTATTGATTTTATTACTATTGAATAGATTTTAAAATACCCCGATTAACATTTTGCTGTGTATAAGTAGGACTGGTTATTAACAAAGCGCCGGAGGCACTTGAATAGATTTGTTCGGAAGACAGGTACGATTGAGTTCGTAACGGATATTCCTCACAAAGCACCGGTGCTCATGAAATACATTGCTACCCTGCCATTGTTTCTGATGCCTTTAGCGGGCGGGCTTCACGCACAGGCCGAAAAGCCCGTGCGGCAGTTGCCATTGGTGTCGGTTGGAGTGGGAGGAACTTACTTTACGGGTGATGTAGGTGCTTCCGGCGCTGCTTCGCTCAATACGGCGATGCGTACCTGCTGGAAACTTAGCATTGAGCAGCGTTTCGGCAAATGGGCCGGTGTGCAGCTCGGTGGTTTTTACGGCATGCTTTCCAGTAGCGACCGCTCGCTTGCTGTGAACCGCAATTTCGAATCAACACTGATGCAGGGGCAGCTCAGCGGGATGCTTTTTTTTGATAAAGGCGACCGTGTCCGCTTGTTTTCGCCTTACCTGAGTGCCGGGCTGGGTTTTATGCTGTTTGATCCTTACGGCGATTTGCGCGATGCGAATGGGGTAAGCTACAATTACTGGAGCGACGGTTCCATACGCAATTACCCTGAACAGTCCATGATTGCACTGCCTGCGGTGGTCTTGCAGCGCGACTATGTATATGAAACCAAGCTCACCGACAGCACCGCAAACTACAACCGGAATACACTGCTGTTGCCGCTTTCGGCCGGTGTGCGCCTGCGTTACAGCTACCGGATGGGTATTGATATGAATGTGTGCTGGAACATGGCGTTTACCGATTACATTGACAATGTAAAGGCTGGTGGTAACGACAGCTACTGGTGGGCTGGTGTTGCTGTGTATTATCATTTTGGAAAACCACCTGAGAAAGCAATCGAAGACTCGCGTTTTGCGGAAGTTGATTTCAGCAGCATGCTGGATGCCGACAGCGATGGCGACGGTGTAAAGGATATGAACGACCAGTGCGCCGGAACGCCCGCCGGTGTGGAAACCGACAGCAAAGGTTGCCCCAAAGACCGCGATAACGATGGTTATGCCGATTATCTGGATAAAGAGCCCGACACACCCAAAGGCATGCCCACCGACGCAAACGGGGTGGGTATCGACTGGAAAAAAATAGAAGAGCAGGCCCGCCTTGATTCCATTGCTGCCGCTCAGGATTCAATCAAGCAGGCATTCAAGGCCCGTTTCGAAAATGCACCTTCTGCGGATGTGCTCCAGCAGGCAAGTCCGCAAAACAATACTACTCCTTCAGGCAATGCCCAGTCGGGCAATCGCCGCATTCCGGCCGAGTTTCAGCCGGCAGATAAAAACAACGACGACCTCATCACGGCTGATGAAATTAACAAAGCCATTGATGAATTTTTTGATGGTACCGGGAACTGGACGGCCGACAAAATAAACCGACTCATTGATTACTTCTTCGAACAATAACACAACTGCTGCACTATGATTCGAGTACTGCTCATTATGGTAAATGTTTTCTTCTTCTGGATGGCCCGGCTGCTTTCCGGCGATCCGGCGGCGGATATTACTGCTCCTGAAGCGGTAAAACCGGGCGAATCATTTACAGTAAATGTGAAGGTAATGGTGAACGATGCGAAAGACTTTATGCGTTTTACCATGATTCTGCCTGCAGGCTTTACTGCTACGGCTGGTCAAACCGACGGAGCAAAATTTCTGTTTGAAGAACAGAAGGTGAAATTCATCTGGGCGCAGCTTTCGAAAGAGGAAATGAATATTTCCTTCACTGTAAAAGTACCGGCTACTGCTTCCGGGCCGTATGCATTTCAAGCCAACATTACGCATCCGGTTGACAATCTTCCTTCAAGTGTGTTGCTTAATCCGCTTAAAATTTCTGTTGGCGAATCGTCAGCTCCTGTTGCCGTGCAGCCGGCTAAACCCGATACCATGCAGCGCCCGCCCGTGCAGGTGAGTGTGTTGCGCACTGTGCCCAACACGGCTGTTACCGGCGAGTTTTTTGTGGATATGGCCATACAGAAAGGCGATCTCCGCACTTTCCTCAAACTTGTGGATACCATTCCGCCCGGCTGCAGCGCTGTGCTGGTGAACGGCGACGGAAGCAGTGATTTTGAATGCAAGGACGGCGCAGTGACCATTCGCTGGTACTCACTCACCGAGCGTCCTTCACTCAATATCCGCTACAAAGTCATTGCCTCGCCCGATATGGAAGGGACCTATCCCATTAAAGGCATGATATCATATGTAGAAAACGAAACAGGCAAACTCATTCCCATTCCGCCATCAGAAATAACCTTTAAACCCTCGGCCGCGCTTGCCGGAAACAACCAGCGCGAAGCGGGCACCACCAATACCGAACCCGAAAAACCGGCCTTCCAGTCCAATGCCAACGCCGGTGAAGATGCACAAAAACAACAGGAAGGCGGCATCAAAACTACAGCTGTAGTCACTTCCGGCAATAACCAGAAAGCCCCCGAATCCCAGCAGCCGCCTGCACAAACAGCCAGCACATCGGCTGTGGGAGTGAGCTACAGCGTGCAGATTGCCGCCATGCAGCGTAATGTGCCCGTAAGCTATTATGCAGGAATCTATGCCATTACTTCACCCATTAACCGCGAACAGGTTGACGGACTGAACAAATATAGCACAGGCAATTTCAGCAGCTATGATGCTGCCCGTAACAGCCGCGAACAGCTGCGTGGCAAAGGTGTGGAAGGTCCTTTTGTGACTGCATACAGCAACGGCCGCCGGATTACAGTGCAGGAAGCACTTATGATTACCAGCCAGAAATGGGTGAGATAGCTTTTGTTTGGTTTGGTTTTGTTTGAATAATGCGCCCGGCTTTTACTGAACAGCCGGGCGCACCTTTTTTCCGCCAGCATACGTATAACGGAAAATACGTTTAAAAAAACCTTAATCCTTACCTTCGCACGATGTGCAAAAACCTGCGGTGTTCGCTTTTTGTTCTGGTTCTGGTTTGCCTGGCTGGTTTGCTGCATGTACGTGCGCAAACGGCTCCTGTTCAGACTGATACCACTGCCAAAGCCAAACGCCCCGAACCGGCTCCCTTTGTATTTAAGCCTACGCTCGGGCTTGGGGTGGGCATGTTTTCCTTCTACGGCGATTTGTACAAACGTAACCTGGTAAACCCGCAGGTAAGCCGTATCGGTTATGAGCTCAGTCTTTCGCAACCGCTCACGCCCTGGCTTCGCCTGGGTTTCTACACCCTTTTCGGAAAACTGGGCGCAAATGAACGCCTCATTACCCGCAATCTTAATTTCGAATCTGAAATCAGGGTGGGGGGGATGCACTTCGAATACAATTTTGGTCATTTCATCAAACCCAATAAAATGATTCACCCCTGGGTCAATATAGGGTTTGAGTCGTTTGAGTTTTTATCCAAAACCGACTTGTACGATGCGCAGGGCCGGCGTTACTTTTACTGGAACGATGGCTCTATACGCAGTCTCGATCAGACCGATCCGAACGCCGCCAATGCGTTGTTTCTGCAACGCGATTATGTGTATGAAACTGACGTGCGTGAACTCAATCTGGATGGTTTTGGAAAATACCCCGAGCGTTCCTTCGCTGTACCGGTGGGCGCCGGTTTTCTGATGCACCTTGATGAAAAATGGGATGCACGGCTCGGCGTTACGTTTCACTTCACACGCACGGATTATATCGACGGTGTAACGCCACAAAGTCAGACGCCGCGCACCGGTAATGCCCGCAACGATCATTATGTAATGACCGCTTTCTCGCTTCGTTACAACCTCACCGGCCCGGCCGAAACGGTGGATGAAAACGGAAACGATGCGTTCAGCGATGTGGATTATTATGCGCTGGACAACAGCGACTACGACGGCGACGGCGTAATTGACCTCAAAGACTCGTGCGAAGGGACTCCGCCCGGTGTGGCTGTAAACGAAAAAGGCTGTCCGCTCGACGGCGACGGCGACTACACGGCTGATTACCGCGATAAGGAACTTGAATCGGCCCGGGGCGTGGTGACTGATGAATACGGTATCACACTTACCGATTCGCTCATTTTACGTCGTTATCAGATGTATATGGATTCGACCGGTATGTTTGCGGTTACAGAAGTAATCCGATCCAGCGACCAGTACAAGGCTACAGCCTCTGATAAAAAAGTATATCAGGTTATGCTGGGCAATTACACCAGTGGTGTACCCAACGAATTACTTGTGAAATACCTTAGCATAACCGACATCGGCAGCAACCTTCAGCCCGATTCAACAACCACGTACACCGCCGGAAAATACAACGATGTGCTATCGGCCGAAAAACGTCGCCGCGCTCTGGTGCAACAGGGCTACACCGATGCCAAAGTGGTGTATCGCAAACCCGATGGCTCGTTTCAGGTGGTGGATAATGTGTTCGTATATAACCAGCAGCAAACCAGCAAACCGGCCGATTCACTTCTCACAGTGCAAAATACGGTAAGCAATCCGGTAACGAATCCCGTAACCAATCCGCAGTTGCCAATCGACTCAATGCGTATGGCCGAAACCGATCCGGTTACCGGTCAGCTTGTGTTCCGCGTTCAGCTGGGTGCATTCAAGCAACCGCTTTCGCCCGGTGTGTTTAACGATGTGCCTGATCTGGTAATGGTGCGCACAAGCGATGGTTTGTATAAATACATGACCGGCTCGTTTTCCACTTTTGAGCAGGCCGCCGAACGCAAGGCGCAGATGCTGGTGAAAGGGTACAAAGGCGCTTTCATTGCGGCTTACAAAGACGGAAAACGTGTGCCGCTTACCCAGGCAGGCGCTACCGTGGTAAAATCAAACACCCCCGCACAGCCCGAAAATCTCAGCGAGAGCACAGCGCCCAGTCCGGATATGAAACAGCTTGTGACGTACAAAGTACAGCTTGGTGTTTTCCGCAATGAACCTCCCGCTGAAATTAAAGAGAAGCTGAGCACGCTTACCGGTGTGGAAACAAGCACCACTCCCAACGGTTTTGTGCGCTATACCATTGGCCGCACGGCCAGCTACGAGCAAATTATCGCCCTGCGCAATGAACTCAAGGCAAAAGGCTTTGACGATGCGTTTGTGATAGCATTTTTCCAGGATCAGCCCGTTCCCGTATCGGAGGCGCTTGAATTGCAGAAGTAAAACATTTACCGATAAATGAAGTACTTCGCCCCATTGCGAAAAGGTGCAAACTTTTCGCAATGGGGCTGAAAGTTTTATCGGCTTTGCCGAAAAACTTTCGGCAGCTAAGGCCGGAGGCGTTAGATAAAACGGCTGCGTCCGGTTTACTCCGTCGAAGAAGGAGCAAACCGGACGCTTCATAGAAACACGTTTTAACTTGTTTCAGCTAAAATACTCTTATTCTTTGTCGCTCTCTTCTGCCTGCACTTCCGACTTTTGGGGGAAATTGAACAGCACGCTGGTTAAAATCGGCAAGCCAAATATTACAACAGTGAGAATAGAAATATACACATCGGCATCGTGTGCAAGGAAATGACTTACTCCGTGTTCAGGGTAGAAATGCTCAAACAGCGACAAAAGCAGTTTAAAGCCAAGAATGCCAATTACCACAAAAGCCGATGTTTCGAGGAAGGTGTAACGCTCCATAAGTTTTACAAAAGCCTGTGCTACAAAACGCATGGCCAGAATTCCGATGAATACGCCAAGCCAGATAAGCACCAGATTTTTGCTGAATGCCACCGCAGCAAATACGTTGTCTATAGAAAAGGCAAGGTCCATCAATTCCACAAGTGCCACAGTGGCCCAGAACTGGCCCATCCAGCCAACCGTGCTCCTGTAAAGCCAGTTCGATTTTTTATCCAGTGTATCATCCTCTTTGTCGGGCGTCATTTTACCTTTAAAATAATCAAATACAAGGTAAAGCAGGTAAAGTCCGCCCAGCGGTTTCAGCCACCAGATTTTGATGAGCCATGCCGCAAACAAAAGACAAAGCCCGCGAAACACATACGCGCCGATGATACCATATTTCAAGGCTTTGTTACGCTGTTCTTTGGGCAAATCCATTACCATGGTGGCCAGTACAGCGGCATTGTCAACCGAAAGTAAACTTTCGATAATCACAAGGTTGCCAATTACGGCAAGCGCGGGGAGTGGGTTATCAAGAATTTCCTGAATGTAATGATGCATGTGTTGCGAGGTATTTCGTGTTGAATTAATTGGTAACTAACTGAACAATAACGAGTCGTCCGCCTTCATCGGCCGAGAGCAGGATCTTCTTGCCGTCGGTAAGCTCCACCATTTCATTGGGGCCGATAATTTTGTTTTCGTCCACGTCTTTGAGGCTGCTCATGGTTTGATTGATGAGAACCCATTTACCGCCATGCTGCACGAAATAGCCCACGGGTTTGCGTTGTTCGGGTGTGAGCTTTTCGTTTGGTGCTATGTTGCGGTTAATGTGCCAGGGGTAAAGATACTGATTGTGATACACCATTACCCGGTGTTTCTCTTCGGTCCATTTTCCGGGCGAGCGTTGGGCGTAAAGATTCAGTATGGGCAGTTGTCCCTGATACAGTGTGCCGCAGAACGGGCATTTTGGGCGGGTGCTGTTATCAAACACAAACCATTTCTGGTCGCATTTCACGTTCTGGCACGGTTGCATGAGATCAACCGTTTTGATGAGTGCATTTTCCCACTCATCGGCTGTAGGGCGTTGCATTGGATTGTGCAGGCCGGTAATGAAAGCCCGGTCGAAAAGATCTTTCAGATATGGGCCTGCAACAGAATAGGGTATTTTCGATACATCGGCCCAGGGCAGCTGTGTGGGTTTTACCTGATTGAGTTTAGGCCGGTTGGTGGCATCGGTAGGATGTTCCACAAACAGTGCTTTCTGCCCCATTGAAAGCTCTTCGTCTTTCTGCGGGTCGAGGTCGTTTACCTTGCCGCCGCGCAGCGGGTGGCGGTAAAGCAGATACATATAAATCATCACCGCCAGTGCGTGGCGGTCGGTGTTTATTGAGGGGAGTTTGCGGCCGGCATCTGTTTTGGGCAAATGCTTGGTGGCCATTACTTCGGGCGCAATAAAATCGGGTGTACCAATTACATCGGGCGGAAATTTGCCCGGCACCACAAGCCCGTCGATATCAATAATGGCTGCATTGCCGCTCATCGGATCAATGAGTACGTTTTTGTACGAAAGATCGGAGTGCGCAAGTCCTGCCGCATGCATACGCCTTACAGCGCGGGCAATGCGCAGGCAAATGAGTACATATTTAAACCAGTCGCTGAGCTCGCGTTTATCGAGGTGGAGTTTAAATGCGGGATTGCGGAACTGCGCCGCAGCAAACCATTTTCCTTCCTTTTCTTTGCCTACAATGCTTGCAATTTGCGCCGCCGCCGCATTGTAACCGTAGCTGAAGAAAAAGTGCTTCTGATACACCGGCGCCACAATGCCGATTTTGCCATTGTACTCAACTACTTTTGTGGGCCAGCAGAAAAGATCTTTCCAGTAATCGCCGCCAGCCTGATTAAAAATACGTTCGCGGTAGGTGGTTACAATGGTGGTAAGCCGTTCCTTCGTGGCGCTGTAATCGGCCGTGCTCATTTTATCGCGGAAGAACGCCACCACATACGAGCGGTCGGGGCTGAAGTAAACATCCTTCAGTCCGCCCTGCATCGGGTCGCCGGTATCCACATACTGCACCTGTGTGCCGTCGTGCGCTTTTATGGTTATGGTTTGTGCCATGTTCAGTTCGGGGCAGAAGTTCAGTAAAGTATGGCAATGGTGCGGTCGTCGTGATTGCCCGGCGACCAGAAGTCCATCCAGTTGAGCAGTTCAGTGGCGGTGTTTTCGTTTTCCGTTGAAAAATTTACAGTCACGCCATCATTATTTTTGCCGCAGAGATCATCCCATAGTTCATCCCATTTTTCAATCCTCGTCAGGTTTGCATCGGTTTGAAATTTCGGATCGGTAATCCCGTCGCTCATCAGCACAATGGCTGTAAAGTCCTGTACAATGCGGAAACCGATGCGCTTGTAAAATGAAGTATCGGCAAAAATTTCGGGCATGGTCAGAAAGCGTGTCTGCCCGGCAAACTCACCACCGTCGGGAGTTCCCAGCAAAGTAACATCTTCATTACGGCGATAAATGCCCATGCCACCGTCGCCTACGGAAAACGACATTACACTGTAGCCAAATTCAAAGCGGCGCAGCAGCACAAACAACAGTGTGGTTGAAAAGTCTTTCAACTTTACCTCATCGCCATTTGCGGCAAGTTCGGCCGTATAGTTTACCAACTGCTGATGCACTTCGAACGGCGCTTTACTGAAACGCTGCGTGAGGAACTCATTCAACGCATTTTTGCTGGCTTCGTCTTTGTGTGCGTGGTAGGCGGTAATAACATCGTCAAGCTGCTTGTATTCATCAGCCGGAATGTTTTTGAAAAAATTCACCACGCCTTCGCACGCCAGTTGCGAGCCCTTGCGCGAATACTTCGCACTTCCCGCACCATCGGCTACTGCAATTACGGCATAGCCTGTTTGTGCATCGAAGTAGTGCTCAAAATCATCATCGCGGTAAATACCTTCGTGTGCATGACTGCGACCGCGCTTTGAGGCTACAGCCAGTTTATGTCCCAGCATCTCAGCTGCATCCTTCACCTCATCGGGCTTCCAGAAAATACCATCAGCCGGCGAAGGAATATTTTTCCAGAGCTTTTTCGGATCAGGATTCACCACAAACGAAATTTCTTTCTCGTGTGTTTTCTCCGGATCGCTTTGGTTGGTGAGTTTAAAAATCAATTTCACCCTGAATTCACCCTGGTCAAGTGGTGTGCCCGAAATCTGTCCGGTTTGCTGATCGTAAGTAATTCCCAGACTTTCGGGAAACTGCAGTGTAAAGCTCGCAATTTTCTCAAGTCCGTACTGAGACAGCGAAAACACCTGTGCATAAGGCTTGTCAACAGTGCCATTGGGCAGTTGCAGCAGTTTTTCGCGGATGTTGTTCAGTGCTATATTTTCCTGAAGATTCATGATCAGATTTTCTGTAGTGACCGAAATCAGGCGGCATTGTTCAATCACTTCTTCGCTGTCGATATACGCATCGAGAAGAGCCGACTGTTTTTCGGTAATGTCCACACTGCGTTGTTTAAGCAGTTGTGTAATGTATAAACGGCGTTGCTGTCGTTCCATCAAGCTTTAGCCTTGAGCCGAATTAATGTCCATGCGGCCTTCGCCAAAACCATAGCGGCCTTTGTTTCCGCACCACGGGCATGTACTTATTTCTTCATTGCCGCAGCAATGAATTTTTCCGCACTGGCAAATGCTGAGTCCGTACTGATTGCCGCACGAAGGGCAGGTGGGTGCTCCCTGAAGTTCATCGGTACCTACTTTGTTTGCTCCGCCGGTTTCATCGCAGTAATCGAAATAGGAAGAATCAACCAGATAAGCACCCACAAGGCGATACACCAGGCTGTTCATTTCCATACCGCCCACCATGGTAGGTTGCGTGGTACGCCGGTATTTAATGAGATAGGGCTTTTGCGAATGCTGGCATTTGCCGGTGAACACGGTAAAGTTGTGATCGAAGCGCGGCTTGGGCGGCATTTCGCGCGGGTCAAGTTTTGAAATTACCGACTCGTCGGGCTTGGTTAATTCAAAGCCGGTGCCGCCGGTTTCCACACTCATACTGCTGCTTTTTATGGAAGCCGTAACCCATTTGAAAAACGATTTGTATTGATTTACCGAAGTGTTTTTAAACATAAACACGTTTTCGGTAAGTTTTTGCAATACTTCCAGATCGGCTTCCTCGCCAAACGAAACGGCTACCATGCTCGATTTCGAAGCCCAGTTTTTCTTCCATTCGGCAATGGCCACCTGCGTATCGTCGGTAGGCACTCCGTCAGTAAACAAAAACACAATCGGTTTCCAGTCGCCCTTTTGTTCGGCGGTGGTTTGTATGGTGTTTTTGCGAAGTTCATACATGAGATGCCCCAGGCCATTGCCCAGTGAAGTGCCTCCGCCAATAGGAAAACGTGGCGGATAAAATGTAATGATTTCCTGCAGCGGCACCAGTGTGCGCGCCTGTCCGGCAAACACTACAATGGAAATATGCACGGTTTCCAGCGCATACGGATCTTCTTTCAGCGCCTTGATAATCATGGCCAGCCCTTCTTCCACCATCTGAATCGGTTCACCGATCATCGACTCTGAAATGTCGATCAGGAAATAAATCGGAAGTCGTCTCATGTTGTTAATGTGTTGATGTAACTACCTGAACAGCGTGAGCAGGAAAAGCAAAATGATAAGCAGCACAAACTGTGCAGTATCTATTGCCAGGCCCTGTCCGACCTGAGCCGGTTTAAATGCCTTGCGCAGCAGTTTCAGTATCGGTTCCAGCACTTTTTCGAGAAACTGAAACCGTTTGAGCATTTGCGGCGCCATGCGGTTTTTGTAGGGATACAGTTTTGAATAAAGGAATAAACCAATAATCAGAAACTGTGCAGCAAGCGTAATAATGAATCCAAGCAACTTCATCAAATCACCATATTAATTTCATCGGGTGGTGGCGGCAGCACAAGTTGTTCGGTAGAAGTAACACTTTGGTTGCCTGTGCCGATAGAGGCCGAAACCCATTTAAAGAACGAGGTAAGCGTATTACTGTCGGCCGTATCAAGATGTACAACCGTGTCGGTAATTTCTTTCAGGAAACTGTCCTGCGCCGAAGCACCTGCTGCGCAGGCCACCACCATTGCAAAATTGTAGCTTCTGATTTTAGGCACCATGTCGCGGAAGAGCGCAAGATCAGACGGTTTGCCATCTGTCATCAGAAACAACAGCGGACGCCAGTCGCCTTTATCCTCACCTGCGCCGGTTTTTACTTCGCGGCGCATTACATTGAGCAGCAGTTCAAGCGCGGCACCCATATTGGTAGGGCCTGAATCAGGTGTGGTTACTTCTGGCAGCAGCAGCGATTCGAGATCGGTGAGCGGTACAATCTGTTTCACCTCGCGGTCAAACGTAATCAGACTGATCCACACTGTTTCCAGTGCATACGGATCTTGTCTGAGTTTTGAAAGCAGCACCTGCAGGCCATTGTTCACGGCATGAATGGGTTCGCCTTTCATGGAGCCCGAGGTGTCGAGCAGGAGATAAACGGGAAGTCGTCGTGAAGCCATTTACAAAACGCAATTACACCACAATGTTTACTTCGGGCGGCGGCGGCGGCAGTTCATTCAGGCCACCTACTTCGATGCCTGAGTTTTCTACTTTCTGGCTGCCTGTGCTGATGGAAGCCGAAACCCATTTGAAGAATGCCTTGATGGTTGAGGAGTCAGCAGTATCCAAACCAACCACCACGTCGGTAATTTGTTTGAGCACATTGGTATCGGCACCCGAACCAGCTGCACAGGCCACAATAACGCCGGTTTTACGCTTCTTGAGTTCGGCAAGTCCGTTCTGCCACTGATCTGTGGGGCTTCCGTCTGTCATGATAAATACAAGCGGTTTCCAGTCGCCTTTCATTTCGGCGCTTCCGCGTGCCACTTCCCGGTCAATACATTGTGCAAGCACGTTCAACGCTTCGCCGAAAGCTGTAGTGCCTGTGGCACGGATTTCCTGCATCTGAAATGAAGCCAGATCAGTGAGCGGAATAAGCTGCCGCGCCGTTGAATCGAACGTGATTACACTGATGTAAGCAGTTTCCAGCGCATGCGGATCCTGGCGAAGTGTGGAGATAAGCACCTGTACGCCATTTTTCACGGCTTCAATCGGTTCGCCTGTCATCGAGCCGGAGGTGTCGAGCAGAAGGTAAACGGGTAATTTGCGCATAGCGTTTTTGATTGATGATGCGGGTATGATTACCACGCAATCATGGATATTTATTTATCGCTTACTGCAGATCTGTTCATCTGCAGTTTCGCTTAGTTATAACGGTTCAGATAGTCGTTCAGGCCACCTTTCATTCCTACACCAACGGCTTCAAACTTCCACTCGGCACCGCGCTTGTAAATGCGGCCAAATTCCACCGCCGTTTCAATCGAAAAGTCTTCGTCGAGTTCGTATTTCACCATTTCAGCACCGCTTGCATCACAAATGCGGATAAACGAATTGCGCACCTGACCGAAATTCTGGCGGCGGTCGTCAGCATCATGAATGGTTACAACCACACATATTTGTGTCACGCGTGAATCTATTTTCGAAAGATCTACCACAATCTGCTCGTCGTCGCCATCGCCGTCGCCGGTGCGGTTATCGCCCGAGTGTGAAACGGCGCCGTCAGGAGAAGTGGCATTGTTGTAAAAAATGAAAAATTCATCGGCAGGAATTTTACCTGCTTCGGTGAGCATAAACACAGAAGCGTCAAGATCAAAATCACCGCCGGAAGCAGAGGCGTTGGTGTCCCAGCCGAGCCCAATTGTAAATTTCTGCGCGTTCAGCGTTTCGCGCTGTCCTTTTTGAAGATTAATGGCCATGTGTGTGGTATATGTGATTGTAAATTGAATGGAGGTTAGTTTTATACTCGTGCATCAGATGATAATTATTTCCAAATGCAAGGTCGCAGAGTTTGCTGAGCAACGCGGGTTCCGCATTTTTCACAAACACCTGTAAATCGGCATCGGGAAGCGAAAGAACGAATTTGATGACACGGGTATTAAAAGTAAATATTTTCTCCCGAATGAGTTTAAGTAAACCGTTTACATCTTTGATTTCGCTGTAATTCAGTACATTTTCAAATTCGGGGGCAATTTCCTTGTTGGTGAGTTCGGCAAAATAGAGAAACATGAAATTGCCTGGAATCTGCAATTCTTCAATTTGTTTGCGCAATACAAGTTCGTGGCTTCCGGTAATGCGTATATCGTCGAGCAGCAGCACATTACGGTTGCTCAGAAACGTTTTATCAATGTGATACGTACCCTGCGTGATGAGTTTGTAACGCTCATCAAAGCTCAGGTTGCCATAATCTACACTGTAGGTTTTGTAACGATGTATGCGGGATTCCAGTAACGAAGGTTTTTCGTGCTCAGCAAGAAAGCGGTTTACTTCGCGCACAAAATAGCGGGTCATGGCGCACGAGGCAGTGGGTATGAAATCATACGGACTGGGCACCGCCACAGTGGGCCCGCCGGTCAGTAACAATTTACGATGAGCAAGAATAAATTGTTCAGCCAGTGCGGTGCCAAAATGTTCTGCTTCTGTTTCGTCGCCAAACTTAAAACGGCTGTAAGCCCCTGCAGAAAAAGAAAGTGCTGAAGCCGAATCAATTTTATGTAATGAGAAAGATGAAAAATTCATATACCGGTCAATCTGCGCAACGAAGGTACTTCTTTATCATACAACAGCGACCGGAAGCCAAAGTTTAACGCGCCTTTTACATCTGCCACGGGATTATCGCCGACATGCAATATTTCGTGTTTTTCGGCATTTCGAAAGGCGTTTACGGCATCGAATGCGCTGGCAAAAAAAGCGGGCGCCGGTTTGGCCGCACCGTGCTCATCGGAAAAAAGCATGAAACTGAAATGCGGCGAAACTCCCAGCTGCTCAAGTCGTTTGCGTAACGTGCGGCCTTTTATGAATCCGGTGTTGCTGAGCAAACTGAGGCTGATGTTTCGTTGCCGCAATGTTTCAAATGTGTCCAGCGTATCGGCATTCAGCAGCTGTGGCGGATGCATAAAAAACAGCACCTCCATCTCGTCGTAAAAGGCGTCTAATGCTTCCGGTTCAATAGCGGTTGCTTCGGCGCCCAACGCATCAAGGGCAAGCAGAAGCAAACTTTCGTAATGGGCTGTTTGTCCGCACACCACACTCACATGGTCAAACAATTTGTCCATGCGGCGCAGCGTGGCCGATACTTCTTCCGGTGCAGCCTTAATGCCAAAACGGGATGCCAGTAAAGCATCCCGTTTCGGCTTAAATTGCGGGTCGGAAGCAATGAGTGTCATCCATAAATCAAACGAAATATGGACTATGCCGTTGCTTTCGATCATTGATACACGTAGTTGCGCAGGATTTCGAGGAAGTTGTCGGTGGGTTGCGGATTGCCCAGCGCGCGGAATTTCCAGGTGCCGTCTTTACGGTAAACCTCTGCAAAAATCATGGCGGCAGAACCGGCCATCGAAGGATCGCCAGAGAGATTGAAACGCGCAATTTCTTTACCACGTGCGTCCACCGCACGGATAAAGGCGTTTTCAATCATCGAGAAGTTCTGGTTTTTCTGGCGGCCCTGATAAATGGTTACCATAAACAGCACTTTTGAATAACGCTGATCGAGCGAATCGAGCTTTACAATAATCTGCTCATCATCGCCATCGCCTGCTCCGGTGCGGTTATCGCCCGTAAGCCAGATATGGCCGGTAGGATGACGCATGGAGTTGAAGTAAATTACATCACTTTCATACAGCGGAATTTTCATGCCGTTTGCATTCTGCACGGTACGGCCCAGATTGGCCACTTTATCGTTCGAATCGAGCAGAAAAGCCTGCGCGTCGAGATCATAATCTTCGCCTTTGTTACCGCCAAAAAGTTTACCCAGAAAACCACCGCCACTCTGCTTGCGCATGTCCCAGCCCAAACCAATCGTTACGGTAGAAAGGTCGAAACTCTCGCCCTTGTCGTTTTTGCGAAGGTCAATCGTTTGACCTTTCTGTAGGTTAATCGCCATTTTAAATCTTGTATTTAGTTGAGTGAATGAACTTACTTAATCACCTGTCCGGTGTAATACTTCTCTACAAAGAAAGAAAGGTCTTTCTGGTAGCCTATACCTGAAGCCTCAAACTTCCAGCCGGCATCACGACGATAGAGACGACCGAATTCAACCGCTGTTTCAATTGAGAAATCTTCTCCAAGCTCGTATTTACAAATCTCACTACCGTTGTTGTTGTCCACAATACGGATGTATGAGTTGCGTACCTGACCGAAATTCTGGCGCCGCGTATCTGCATCATGAATGGTAACCACAAAGAGAATCTCCTGAATATCGTTCGATACTTTTTGCAGGTTTACCATAATGGTTTCGTCGTCGCCCTCGGCACTGTTGCCGCCTGTCGGGTCATCGCCGGTGTGATGCAGCGCCGTATCGGGCGAATCAGGCTGGTTGTAGAAAATGAAATGTCCTTCGGATGGAATCATCCGGTTACCGTTAAGCATGAAAGCCGACGCATCAAGATCGAAATCATGTCCTGTTCCTTCATTGGGATTCCAGCCCAGACCTACACTGAGATTCGAAAGGGAAATGTCAACTTTTTGGCCTTTTTGCAGATTGATAGCCATAACAGAAATGTGAGTGAATGATGTTGTTTGGAAATTGTAATTCGGGGTAAAACTGTCCCCAAAATAGGAATTTTCGGTTAAAAGCGCCGTCGTTGTGGAAAAATCACGAAACAGGAAGAAAATTTTTTCGCCCCGCGCAGGAATGTACCTTTACACCATGAAACAGGTTATTACATCAGCCGGTGCTCCCGCACCCATCGGGCCATACAGCCATGGTATTCTCATCAATAATATGCTTTTTATTTCCGGACAGGTAGGTAAAGATCCTGTTACCGGCGAAATACACAACAGCAGCATTGAGGCCGAAACCACACGTGTAATGGAAAACCTCAAAAGCATTCTTACGGATGCGGGTATGGACTTCACACATGTGGTAAAAACCACAATTTTTCTCACCGACCTTAACAATTTTGCAAAAGTAAATGCCGTGTATGGCAGCTATTTCCCCGAAGGCGCCGCCTATCCGGCCCGCGAAACCGTGCAGGTATCGCGTTTGCCGCTTGATGTGAACGTGGAAATTTCGATGATTGCCATAAAAGGCTAAGCTTTTATGTGCGGCATTGCAGGCAGTATCAGCTGGCACGAAAGTACCCGGCATTTTCCCGGGCGCATTGCGCGTGCCGTAGCGGCCATGCACCGGCGCGGGCCTGATGCGGAGGGTGTTTTCGAAAGCAGCGGCTTTGCGCTTGGTCACGCGCGGCTGGCAATTTTTGATACCAGCAATGCCTCCGCGCAGCCGTTTCACTCCTCATGCGGACGTTATGTGCTGGTGTTTAACGGCGAAATTTTCAATTTCCGCAACCTGCGCGAAAATCTGCAAAGCAAAGGTGTTTCTTTCCGCAGCAGCGGCGATTCGGAAGTGTTGCTCGAATGCTTCAAACACTATGGCCATGAGTGCCTGCACATGCTCAATGGCTTTTTTGCATTTGCCATTGCCGATCTGATGCAACACGAAATTTTCATTGCCCGCGACCGTTTCGGTGAAAAGCCGCTGCTGGTGTATCGCGGGGCGCATGGGGTTTGTTTTGCATCCACGCTCACTGCTTTGCTGCAATTTGGCATTCCGCGCACGCTCAATGCCGATGCCTTGCAGGCTTATCTGCATCTCAATTACGTACCGCCGCAGCTGAGTATTGTGGAACATGTGCAGCCTTTGCCGCCCGGAAGCTGGATGCGCATTGCCGCTCACACCGGCAAAATAACAGCGCAGCAATGGTACACCTTGCCTCAGACCACCGCTATGCCGCCTTCATTTATGGAAGCGGCCAGCATGCTGGAGGAAAAACTTACTGTTGCTGTAGCCCGAAGGCTTGAAGCCGATGTGCCGCTGGGCGCATTCCTCAGCGGCGGCATCGATTCGAGCGTGGTGGCGGCGATTGGTGCGAAGCTTTCGCCCGGACTGCGCACATTCTCTATCGGTTTTCCCGATGCACCGCTTTTCGATGAAACACCGTTTGCAAAGCAGGTGGCCGCACACATCGGCACTGCGCATACTGTTTTTCCTGTTACACAAAATGATCTTGCGCATGCGCTTGGCGATACGCTTGCAGCCATGGACGAGCCTTTTGCCGATACTTCGGCGCTCGCGGTAAACATACTCAGCCGCCATGTGCGCAGTCAGGTAACCGTGGCCCTTTCGGGCGATGGTGCCGACGAATTGCTGGGTGGCTACCACAAACACCGCGCCTGGCACATGCTGCTGCTGCCGCAGCTCAAGCACAAACTGGTGGCCGCCGGTGCGCCGTTATGGAATATGTTGCCTGCTTCGCGCAATTCGTCGTTTGGCAACCGTGTGCGCCAGCTCCGCCGCTTTGCCGAAGGCATGCAGCTTGGTCAGGCACAACGCTACTGGCGCTGGGCCGGTTACACAAAGCATACAGAAGCACTGCAACTCCTGCAGTCGCACTGGCAACGCCCCGAAGCATTGCAAATCTGTCATTATCTCCCTCAGCTTGATTTCAGCAGCGCCGATGCCATGAATGCCATGCTGCATGCGGATACCGCTTTTGTGCTTCCCGGCGACATGCTGGTGAAAGTGGATCGCATGAGCATGCACCACAGCCTCGAAGTGCGTCCGCCATTCCTCGATCACGAAGTGGCCGGCTGGATCCATTCGCTGCCCGCGCACTACAAAATTGATGCGCAAGGCCAGAAACGCCTGCTTAAAGCCGCATTTGCACACATGCTGCCCGAAACCATTTTCACACGCCGCAAACAAGGTTTTGAAGTGCCCGTGCTGCAATGGCTCCGGACTGATCTGCATGAAGAACTTCTCGATTTATGCGCTCCAGACACGATCCGCAATCAGGGCATATTCAGCCACGATGTACTTCAGGCACTTTTCAGGCAGCTGCATTCAACCGCTCCCGCCGACGCTGCAGCGCGGGTTTGGGGCATCTATGTGTTTCAAAAAAAGTATGCGGAAATTTTCACAAATGAATATTAATGCAATTTAGTTGCAATAATGAGTGTTTTTTACGCGGGAATGCGTAATTTCGCGGCGCAATGAATAACGCCGAGGCTGAAAATACGTGGTACAAAAACTGGTTCGACAGTCCGTATTACCACATACTCTATCATAAACGTAATGATGAGGAAGCCGCGCAGTTTATTACCCGTCTTCATCAGTTGCTCAATCCCGCAGCAGGCAGCAAAGTGCTTGACCTCGCCTGTGGCCGTGGGCGTCACTCTTTAGTGCTGCATAGTCTGGGATTAGATGTAACGGGAATTGATTTATCTCCTTCCAGCATAGCCACCGCATCTGAATCAGAAACAGATAAACTGGCGTTTTATGTACATGATATGCGCCGCCCGTTCCGTATCAGGTATTACGATATTGTGTTCAACCTGTTTACCAGTTTCGGTTATTTCGATTCGGAGCGCGATAACCGTCAGGTGCTGGAATCTGTTTATAAAGGGTTGAAGCCGGATGGCATGCTTGTAATTGATTTTCTGAATGCGGAATGGGTGAAGGGCTGTTTAACCCAGAAAAGCGAATATACCGAAACAGCATCAGGAATAGACTTTTCCATTAAGAAGGAAACAGATGGAAAGTTTATTTATAAAACAATTCATTTTCAGGACAATAAAATATCATATAATTTCCGTGAAAAGGTGCAGTTGCTTGGTTTGCGTGATTTTGAAAAGCTGATGGAAGGTTTGTTTGAAATTACGCAGGTTTACGGGAATTATGATTTAAGTGCATTTGATGAAAATGCTTCGCCCCGTTTGATTCTCATTGTCCGTAAACGCTGATTATGTTTTTCACCGCAGCAGTCATATTGCTTTCGGCATTGGTGAGCGGATTGCTCATGCTGGTTTTTCGTGTGCCGCGAAAGCCGCTCAGGCTGCTGCTTGGGTTTAGCGGTGCGTTTCTGCTTGCATTGAGTTTGCTGCACCTTATTCCCGAATTGTATCATGAAGGCGGATCGAATACGGGAATTTGGATACTTTCCGGCTTTCTCATTCAGGTGTTGCTCGAATACATTACGGCTGGTGTAGAACACGGGCATGATCTTACGCACAGTCATTCGCATTCGCACGATCACCCGCACGCACACGATCATTCACACGATCATTCACATGTGCGGCATATTGTGCCTGCAGGTGTGCTTATCGGGTTGTGTCTTCATGCTTTTCTGGAAGGTATGCCGCTGGGTTCGGAAGCGGTGGGGGAGGCGTTGTTTCCTCCGTTTGTGCTGGGCATCGTGCTGCATAACATTCCCATTGCCATTGCTTTTGCCGGACTCATGCTGCATCTGGGCATAAGCCGCCGGCGCATCGTGCTTAATCTTTTGTTGTTTGCAGCCATGACACCTGCCGGTATGCTGGCGAGCTATTTCATTGGCACACAACTTACCGGCGGACTAACGCCCTACTTCCATGCCATAACGGCTGTGGTGGTGGGTATTTTTCTGCATATCTCCACCACAATTTTGTTTGAATCGTCAGAAAATCACCGGTTCAACGCCATCAAGTTTTTTATCATTCTGCTGGGGGCTGCGGCTGCCTGGTTAGTCACTATTGCTGCTGCACATGGCTGAGGAAACAAATCAAATACAGCCCGGCGAGTTTCGCATGGTGGCCAAAACAATGCCCGGACTCGAAACCGAACTTGCCCGCGAACTTTTGAAAATTGGTGCGCGCAATATCGAGGAACACCGCCGTGCGGTGAGCTTTGTAGGCGACAAGGGCACGATGTACAAAGCGAACTATCTGCTGCGTACAGCGCTGCGTGTGCTTATGCCGGTTGAGCAATTTGAAGCACGCAACGAGCAGGAACTGTACGACGGGATTCGCCGTATCGACTGGGAGCAGTGGATGGGGCCTGATGATACGCTGGCCGTTGATGCTACGGCCAATTCTGAATTTTTCGATCACACCTTTTACCTCGCGCAGAAAACGAAAGATGCCATCGTGGATCAGTTTCGTGATAAGCATGGTCGCCGGCCTTCGGTCGAAAAATTTTCGCCCACGCTGCGCATAAATATTCATGTGAATGATGCTTCGGTAACGGTTTCGCTCGACAGTTCGGGCGATTCGCTGCACAAGCGCGGTTATCGTGAAGATACCGGACGTGCTCCGCTCAACGAGGTACTGGCAGCGGGTATGATTGCGCTTTCGGGCTGGAACAAACGTTCGCGTTTAATTGATCCGATGTGTGGTTCAGGTACATTGGTTATTGAAGCGGCCTTGCTGGCTACCAACGTGCCGGCAGGCTGGTTCCGCGAATCGTTCGGCTTTCAGCGCTGGCGCGATTTTGAACCTGAGCTTTGGGAAAAAATTACCGAAGGTGCAATAAGCCGCATCAACAACGAAACCGTTGAAATTCTGGGCAGCGACGTATCCTACAACGTGCTGCGCAAAGCCCGCGAAAATATCAAGCTGGCTAAGGTGGATGATATTGTAAAAACCGCCTGCCAGAATTTCTTCGACAGCGAGCCGCCCGAACAGGGAGCAGGCATGCTCATTCTCAATCCACCCTACGGCGAACGTATGGCACAGGATGATGTAACTGAGCTTTACAAGCAAATTGGCGATACGCTGAAGAAGAAGTATGCCGGCTATCAGGCCTGGATGATTACATCAAACCCTGATGGATTAAGGGCAGTGGGGCTTCGCCCGTCGCGCAAAATAGCACTGTGGAACGGTCCGCTCGAATGCCGCTTTGTGCGTTATGATCTTTACGAAGGCACCAAGAAAATTCATAAGCTTCGTTAACAACGCACGCGCCACACAATTTTTACTTCCTATCTTGAGGCTATGAAAACTATAGCCGTGTTTACCTCCGGTGGTGATTCGCCGGGAATGAATGCCTGCGTGCGTGCAGTGGTTCGTACAGCCCTGAGTAAGGATTTGCGTGTATTCGGCATCCGTTACGGGTACGAAGGAATGATAGAAGGTGATATTGTGGAGATGGATGCCGCTTCGGTAGCCAACATCATTCATCGTGGCGGCACCATTCTGAAAACCGCCCGCAGTAAGCGGTTTATGACGCCCGAAGGCAGGCAGCAGGCCAAAACCGAATTGGAGAAGCGCGGAATTGAAGGCGTGGTAGCCATTGGCGGCGATGGAACCTTCCGCGGCGCAGTGGCGTTTTCCGAAATAAGCAGCATCCCCTTCATCGGTTGCCCGGGTACAATTGATAATGACCTTGCGGGCACCGATTACACCATTGGCTTTGATACAGCCATAAACACCGTAGTGGAAGCGGTTGACCGAATACGCGACACGGCCGAGTCGCACAACCGTGTGTTTATTGTAGAAGTAATGGGGCGCGATGCAGGGCTTATTGCATTGTACAGCGGCATTGGTACCGGAGCCGAAGGCATTCTCATTCCCGAATCGCCCAACGATTTGCAGGTGGTGATTAATCGTCTGGCTAATTCGCGCAGCGGCAAACAATCGAAAATAATTGTAGTGGCTGAGGGCGATGAAGCCGGTGGCGCATTTAAGGTAGGTGATGCCGTAAAGGCAAACTTTCCTGAGCTGGATGTACGCGTAACCATTCTCGGTCACATCCAGCGCGGAGGCGCACCCACGTGTATGGAACGTGTAAACGCCAGCCGCATGGGCTACGCAGCTGTTGATGCTTTATTAAACGGACATAGCCATGAGATGGTGGGCATAATAAATAACAAAATTGCATTTACTCCCTTTAAAGACGCCGTAAAACATATTCTCGAACCGGATAAGGCCCTGCTTAAAATGGTAGGTGTACTTGCCCGCTGATTTGGAAGTTTGAAATTATTGGTTTACGTTTGCGCCGCTTTTCAAGATAGAACTAGTTTTTTTCTGTTGTTAATTATTTGATTTTCTTATTTACCATGAACAAAAAAACGAGAGTTGTAAAACTGTCTGATGATGCTGTCATCAGTAAAATGTACCTCATCCGTGATACTAAAGTGATGATGGACAATGACCTTGCCGAACTTTACAAGGTAACCACCGGAAATTTTAGAGCCTGTCAGGATTTTTTCTTACTAATGATTTTGCGCCTTTTTTGCCATCTCTTCGTTGGTTTTTTCGCCGAGACCCTCCGGGTATCGACTCAAAAACCGCCTCGATCTTGCAAAAAATCCTGCAAAAATCAAAGCGCAACAAAAAATCCTGACAGGCTCTTAACAAAGCAGTAGCCCGAAACATCAAGCGTTTTCCGCCTGATTTTATGTTTCAGCTTACACGTGAAGAAGCTGCCGAGTTGCAACGCAACTCACCCGGACGCAAATGGGGAGGCTCCAGAAAACAGCCTTTTGTTTTTACAGAACAAGGGGTGGCTATGCTTTCTGGCATATTAAACAGTGAGCGTGCCATATCTGTAAATATTCAGATTATGAGAATATTCTGTAAAGTGCGGCAAATGATTACAGATCACACATTGCTTGGTTTTGAACTCGAAGAACTGAAGAAAAAAATATCGGAACAAGATCAGCGTATCTTCTCAATAATAGGTTATCTCGAAGCACTCAGAAAGAAAACCGACAGTGCGCCACGAAGAGCGAGAATAGGGTATAAACTACCTTCGGAAACCGATAAAACTTGATATTCCAATTTGGAAGATCAAGTTTGTAAATAATTGTATTTCAGTTATTTGTGGCGCAACTTTGTTGTAAGTTACCTCCCTGAAAAATGCATTTCTGAGAAATTACCGGATGTGATTGCAGAATCATTTCACATCAGGTTTGTGCAAGGGATAAATGTAAAGGCATTGGTGCGGACGTGTGTTTGATCTTTATAACAGGCCAATCCGATGAAATAGCTTTTCTAAATACAATTATCGGAAAAGCAGCCTTCATTTTTTATACTTTTACCTGCCACGCAGAGAGGGTATGTCATCAGAAAAAATTTCCCGTAAAAAAATTGTGTTAACAGGAGGAGCCGGTTTTATTGGTTCCGCATTAGCCTTTCAATTGGTTGAGCGGAATTATGATGTTATTGTGCTCGATAATCTGTTGACTGGGAATTATGATAATATCAGGGAATTAGCTGAAGGCGGGCTGATTCACTTTGTGAATGGGGATATCAGAGATTACAGTATCTGCGAAGCAGTGATGAAGGGGGCCGATGTTGTTTTACACCAGGCTGCTTTAGGTTCAGTACCGCGCAGCATTGCTCAGCCGCTTAATACACATTCAATCAATATTGATGGCTTTGTGAATGTGCTGGAAGCGGCACGTATGGCCGGTGTGAAGCGGTTTATTTATGCTTCCTCCTCATCGGTTTACGGTAATGATGCTTCAAGTCCCAAGACAGAAACTGTTCTTGGCGCTCCGCTTTCTCCTTATGCGCTCACCAAATCGGTGAATGAGCAATATGCCCGATTGTATGCCGGTTTGTATGACATGGAAATAATCGGCCTGCGATACTTTAACGTCTTTGGTCCGAGGCAGAACCCTGAGGGGGCATACGCCGCAGTAATTCCATTGTTTATTACACAAATGCTTACCGGTAAAACACCGGTCATTTATGGCGATGGTCTTACCACCCGCGATTTTACCTATGTCGATAATGTGGTAGAGGCCAATCTCCATGCACTTTCAGTTGAACATATCCCTTCAGGCGTAGAGCCCGTATTTAATATTGCATGCGGTGCCACTACCAGTTTGCTTGATTTATATGCAATGGTAGCACGTGCAACAGGATTTACTTCACAACCTGTATTTCTGCCCGAACGCAAAGGCGATATACGGCAAAGTTTTGCCTCTGTGGCGGCTGCGGGGAAATACCTCAATTATACCCCTGCAATCTCGCTCGAAGAAGGAATTCAGCGCACCGTAAACTGGTATCGCAGCCTACTTAACAAAGTTTAGACTTTGGCATAGCGGGTTTGATTCCAACCCTCGCAGATTTTAATAACTTTGTGGCCAACCCGCAAGAAATCAATGGTTATGAATACAAAACGGTATTTACCACACATCGCTGCACTGCTTATTTTCTTTGTTGTACTTGTTTTTTTCCTGAACCCGATTGTGTTTGGCGGAAAAAGCATTAAGCAGGGTGATATTTACAATCACGCAGGGATGTCGAAAGAGATTGTGGATTACCGCAAAGCGCATCCGGGTGAAGAGCCGCTCTGGACAAATTCGATGTTTGGAGGTATGCCGGCTTACCAGATTTCCACACTTTATCCGGGCAATATCATCAACAGTATCCATGTCGGGTTTCTCCGGATGATGTCGGTGCCCTTTTTCGCGCTGTTTATGAGCATGGTGGGTTTTTATTTTCTGCTTGTCACACTGCGCATAAATCCCTGGCTGTGTATAGGTGCTGCCGTGGCATTCGGGCTGGCCAGTTATACCGTAATTATTCTGCAGGCCGGCCACAACTCCAAAGCTTTCGCAATGGCTTATATGGCTCCGGTAATTGCCGGTGTATTCATCACACTCAGAGGGCGTTTGCTGTTGGGGGCCGTAATTACGGCGCTTGCTCTCGCATTCGAGTTGGCAGCAGGCCACTTGCAAATAACCTATTATCTGGCCATTTTGCTTTTACTTCTTGGCCTTGGCGAAGCGATTCGCCTTATTCGCGAAGGGAAAATTGTATATCTGGCCAAGTCCGGCGCTGTACTTGCCGTTGCCGTTGTGCTTGCCGTGCTTCCCAACATTACCAGCCTCTATCTCACCAACGAGTACGGAAAGGAAACCACACGCGGCAGGTCAGAACTTACACTCGATTCGAAAACCGAAAGCAAAACGGAAGATGGTCTTGGAATTGGCTATGCCACTCAATGGAGTTACGGGGTTGGCGAATCGTTCACACTCCTGATCCCAGACTTTAATGGCGGTGCTTCGGATAACATTGCCGATTACGACAAAGAGGCGCTGAAAAAAGCGAGTGACGTAAACCAACGCGAATCTATCGGCCAGAGTTTTACAGCCTATTTCGGTGATCAGCCTTTTACAAGCGGACCAGTTTATGTAGGAGCAATTTTCTGCTTCCTTTTTGTGCTCGGATTGCTCATAGTAAAAGATCAGATTAAATGGTGGCTGCTTGCTGCTACAGTGGTTTCCATCATGTTTTCCTGGGGAAGCAATGCTGAAGGACTCACCGAGTTTTTATTTCACAATCTTCCCGGGTATAATAAGTTCCGCGCTGTTTCCATGATACTGGTAATTGCCTGCATTACCATTCCTATACTTGCTATGCTGGCAGTGAAGGAAATTATGGATAATCCGGATGTATTTAAGTCTGGCAAAAGATCATTCTGGATTGCATTGGGCATAACCGGAGGGATAACATTCCTTGTAAGTATCACGCCTTCGTCATTTGTAACACCTGTAAAAGACAGTGAAATTGGTCAGGTGCGTTCAGCCTATGAAAAACAGGGAGTTCCTCTTAGTGAAGTCGATCCTCTCATTGCATCGCTTGAGGAAGTGCGTCTCGGTCTGGTATCTTCTGATGCCATGCGTTCAACGCTGTTTATCGTAATGGCTGCGGGATTGCTGTTTGCGTATTCACGTTTCCGCTTCAATGTTTTTTTCCTTGCAGGTGGTATGCTGGTGCTATTTATGGTGGATTTAATGCCTGTTGCTTCGCGTTACCTTAGCCAGAAACGCGGCCACTACGAAAAACGCACCACCAAAGAAATAAACTTCAGTATGTCGGCCTCTGATGAGCTGATTTTACAGGATAAAGATCCTGATTACCGTGTACTCAATCTGGCGGCCAATATCTGGAATGATGCTTCTACCTCTTATTTCCATAAGTCGGTAGGAGGCTATCACGGTGCCAAACTCAAGCGCATTCAGGAATTGTATGAGTGGGCCATGGAAAACGACATTAAGCAGTTCCGCATCGAGGCTTCAAAGGCTCAGTCAGACTCCGCGGTGCAGGCAGCACTTGCTTCAGCAGCCACACTCAATATGCTGAATACCCGCTACCTGATTGTAAATGATGAAGGTGGTGTAATTAAAAACAGTAATGCCTGCGGAAATGCCTGGTTTGTGAGCAACATCAAAAAGGTAGCCAATGCCGACAGTGAAATGGTGGCCGTACAGAATTTCAATCCCCGCACCACCGCAGTGGTTGATCAGCGTTTCGAAAAACAGCTTGCCGGATTAATTCCAGCAGCTGATTCTACCGCCAGCATCAAACTGCTTAGCTACGCACCCAACAAGCTCACTTACGAGAGTAATTCATCGAAAGAGCAACTGGCAGTATTCTCTGAGATTTATTACCCGCATGGCTGGAATGCTTATGTGGATGGTAAATTAACCGAGCATTTCCGTGCCGACTATGTGCTTCGCGCCATGCGCGTTCCGGCCGGAAAACATACTGTTGAATTCCGTTTTGAACCTGAGTTTTATTCGAAAGGGGAGATGATTTCAAAAATCTCTTCTTTGATTTTGTTGGTGTTACTGTTGGGAGTCGGGTTTCTTGAAATCAGAAAAAATAAAAAGCAGGAACAAAATCAATCACCGAAAACCGTCTAACAATCAAAAAAAACTCATCAGTATTCTCCCCAAACACTGCTTTCCGGCTTGTACATAGGGCAATACTGATGAAACTGTTTTTTATTCAGTTATATAAATTCATTGTTCAATATGGAGCTAAAAAACAAACAGGTGCTTGTTACCGGTGCTGATGGATTCATTGGCAGCCATCTGGTTGAAAGACTGCTGGAAGAAGGCTGTAAAGTGAGGGCATTTGTTTTTTACAACTCGTTTAACTCTTGGGGATGGCTTGATACCTTATCTTCGGAGCAATTGTCTCGGATTGAAATTTTCGCCGGAGATATAAGAGATCAGAATGGTGTTAAAACGGCAATGAAAAATGTAGATGTAGTTTTTCATCTTGCCGCGTTAATTGCAATTCCTTACAGTTACCATTCTCCAGACAGCTACGTAGATACTAACATCAAAGGTACACTCAATATTCTGCAGGCAGCAAGAGACAACAACGTCGAAAAAATTCTAGTTACTTCCACCTCAGAAGTATATGGCACAGCTTTGTATGCTCCTATTGATGAGAAGCATCCGCGGCAGGGACAATCACCTTACTCGGCCACTAAAATTGGTGCAGATTATTTAGCTGACAGTTTTTATCGCAGTTTTCAACTTCCGGTTACCATTGTACGGCCGTTTAACACATACGGGCCGCGTCAATCGGCCAGAGCCGTTATCCCAACTATCATTTCTCAGTTGCTGGCGGGCAAAAATCAGATTAAACTGGGGGCGGTAACTCCCACACGAGATCTGCTTTTTGTGAAAGATACCGTGGCCGGTTTTGTGGCAATTGCAAAAAGTGACACTGTACTCGGCAAGGAAATTAATATAGCCACGCAAAATGAAATAAGCATTGGTCATTTGGCCGAGAACCTGATTCGGATTATTAATCCATCAGCAACTGTGGTCACCGATGAAATTCGTTTAAGACCGGAGAAGAGTGAGGTGGAAAGACTGCTTGGAAGCAACCAGGAAATTCTTCGTTTAACCGACTGGTCTCCCCGGTATTCGCTCGAACAAGGGCTTTCTGAAACAATAGAATGGTTTCGACAGCCACAAAATATTTCCCGCTACAAAACAGATATTTACAATGTGTGATTAGTACACAAACTCCAATGAATTCAGCCGTCAGTACTGTAGTTAACACCTGTTAAATAGCGAAAAATTCAGTTAAGATGAACGCAAGCGAAATAAATAAATTTGTTCGTACGCTATATAACACAGAGGAGCCCATTCCGCTTCATGCTCCGGTGTTTATTGGAAACGAGAAAAAATATTTAGCTGAATGTATTGATTCTACGTTTGTATCATACGTAGGGCGTTTTGTTGGATTGTTTGAAGAAGGTGTACGTGAATACACAGGTGCAAAATACGCTGTAGCCTGTGTAAGCGGAACTGCTGCATTGCACATTTCATTCATTCTCGCCGGTGTAAGAGAAAACGACGAAATACTTGTACCTGCTCTTACATTTGTTGCCTCCGCCAATGCTATTGCCTATTGCAGGGCCATTCCACATTTTATCGACAGCGAACGCGAAACCTTAGGTGTATCGCCGGAGAAACTCGAAGAAATGCTGGCGGCCGAAACCGAAATGCGTAGTGATGGATTCTGCTACAACATAAAAACAGGACGTCGTATTTCTATCTGTGTACCGATGCACACATTCGGACATGCGGTAAGAATGGATGAACTTATGAATGTGTGTAACCGCTACAACATTGCAGTGGTGGAAGATGCCGCCGAATCAATGGGCACATTCTACAAAGGAAAACACACCGGCACATTTGGCAAACTGGGTATTCTCAGTTTCAATGGCAACAAAACAATTACTACTGGCGGAGGTGGGATGATTCTTACCAATGATGAAGAACTTGCCAAACGTGCCCGCCACATCACTACCACTGCTAAAATTCCGCATCGCTGGGAGTTTGATCATGATGAAGTTGGTTACAACTATCGTATGACAAACGTAAATGCTGCAATAGGCGTAGCGCAAATGGAAAACTTTGACAGATACATTGAAAGCAAACGCAAAATTGCCAATGCCTACAATGAATTTTTCAAAGAATCTGAAATAACATTTTTCAGTGAGCGTGATTTTTGTAAATCCAATTACTGGCTTAACGTAATTATTCTCAAAGACCGGAACAGCAGAGACGAAATTCTTGAAGCTACAAATGGCAGTGGTGTAATGACACGGCCCATCTGGAAACTCATGAGTAAACTCCGCATGTACGATAGTTGCCCGTCAGCCAATCTCGAAAATGCACTATGGCTTGAAGATCGGGTGATTAATCTACCTAGTTCTCCGATTTTGAAATGAGTAAAGGAACCTGACAATGACATCGGCAGATAAAATAAAAATGATTTCTTTAAATGTTGATACATCCCTTCTTCATGCATTGAAGTTAATGGATGCGATCGACAGAAAATTATTGCTTGTTTTTGATAATGATGTTTTCAAAGGACTCTTAAGCATTGGAGATATTCAACGCGCTATCATTAAAAATATTCCGCTTGATCAAGCCATCTCGTCCGTAATGCGCTCAAATATTAGAGTGGCAACTATAGATGATGATCGCGAAGAAATTAGAAAAAACATGTTTGAATATCGAACGGAGTGTATGCCAATTATTAATCAGGACGGCTCCATTCATGATGTGCTTTTTTGGGAAGAAGAATTTTCTGAAAATCAGTTAGTTCCGGATGGTGGTTTAGAAGGGGTACCTGTTGTAATTATGGCCGGTGGCTTGGGAAGTCGTTTGAAACCCTTAACAAATGTAATTCCTAAACCCCTAGTGCCAGTTGGTGATAAACCGATAATCGAAATAATCGTTAATCGGTTTAATAGATTAGGAGTTAAAGATTTTTATTTTTCTGTGAACTACAAAAAAGAAATGATTGAATATTATTTTGATCACATTCAGTCAAAAAAATATCAAGTTCAATATTTCACCGAAGACAAACCTTTAGGTACAGCAGGCAGTATTTATCTTTTAAAGAAAGTTTTGAAAGTGCCTTTCTTTGTTTCAAATTGTGATATTTTAATAGAGCAGGATTATCGTGAGATATATAATTATCATATAGAAAATTCCAACACAATTACCCTTGTAGGCTCGTTAAAACATGTCAGAATACCTTATGGCACAATAGAAATTGGTGAGGGAGGTATTTTGAAGGAAATGAAAGAAAAACCTGAAATAACTTATATGATAAACTCAGGCATGTATGTGTTAGATCCTTTGGTTTTGGAATTTATTCCAGACAATACCTTTATGCATATTACTGAACTTATTGAGATTGTTAAAAATAAAAAGGAGTTTAAGGTGGGGGTTTTCCCTGTATCCGAAAAGGCATGGTTTGATATTGGCGATTGGGAAGAATACCGACAAACAATAGCATATTTCGAGAAAAAATCCATTTCATGAAAAGGGTTTTATTTATAGGTAATCCTGATAATGAATTATTGAAAAACCTTGCTATTGAGTTAAGAAAGGTAGATTCAACTTTACAAATTGACTTTTTGTCGGCAACCCCCTTCTTAAATCGTGCCACTAAAACTGTTTATTCAAATACATTTACACCAGAATCTCAATCCCGGTGGCTTCAAATTCGTATTATTAAATTTTTTGCAATCTGGTACATTTTGAGAAGTCAGATTGGCCGCATACCACATCATTATGATGCAGTTCATGTTTTTTATGTTACACCTGTATTGGGATTTTTAAGATTCAAGGTACAGGCTTTATCAAAAAAACTAATTGTAAGTATTTTTGGCAGCGAATTCTACAGATCAGGAAAAGTATTGCGGTGGCTCGTATTCAGATTTATCCGCCGAGCACAGCTTATAACAGCAGCCAACGAAAGTACGTTAAATGATGTATTAGCATATTATAAACTTGTTGATATTCCTGTTAAGGTGATTCCGTTTGGAGTAAAAACACTTGATATAATAAACAGTATTTCGGCTGATACTTTGGAGCATACCCAAAAAAAATTGGGTATTGATGATAATAAAATAAATATTGCTGTTGGTTATAATGGATTTCCAATCCAGCAACACGAAGCAATATTAGCATCTATCGAGAAAAGTGGTTTGTCACAAAGGACTGATTTATGCTTTGTTTTTCAATTAAATGGTGCGGGGCCGTTAGAGTATAAGTCAAAACTAATAGATAAGATTTCTAAGTCGGTTTCAAATTATTTGATATTCGACAAATTTTTATCCGATCAGGAATTGGCCGTAATTAGAATGAGTATTGACGTCATGATTCAGTTGCAAAAGACAGATCAATTATCGGCTTCTATGCTTGAGTATATGTATTCGGGTGCTATTGTTATTACCGGGGCCTGGCTTCCATATGATATGTTGAGTAAACAGGGTTTTTATTTTTTTAAAATTGAACATATTGATGATATTGGAGAAAAGCTAAATGAAATATTGACTAATATTGTGATTGAAAAATCTTTATCTGTAGTGAATAAAGAAAAGGTATGGGACTTGACTAATTGGGCAATTAAGGCAAAGCAATGGCATTCTTTATATAGAGTATAATAAAATATTCAATTTCGTTTTTAGTTATATTTACAGTATGAGTAAAAAACTTTGTATTGCCGGTACCGGAGGATTTGCACGCGAAACTCTTTGCTGTTACCTTGATTCAATTTCTATTAAATCAGATAAGCGATACGAGCTAGTGTGTTTTATGGAAAGTGATGAATATTATTCAGAAACCCACATATTGGGATTCCCCGTAATTCATCAATCTGATTTTGATCCATCAGTATATGATGTTGTTGTTGGAGTTGGTGATCCTAAAGTGAGAAAAAAAGTAGTTAATAGTCTGCCGCCGCAAACCACATTCCGATCAGTTATTCACCCTTCAGCAGTAATTTCTGAATGGGTAGAGCTGGGAAAGGGAGCAGTAGTTACTGCCGGTGTAATATTAACATGCAATATTAAGGTTGGAGACCATGCCCATTTTAATCTGCATACAACAGTGGGGCATGATTGTATAATTGGCGATTATTTTACTACCGCTCCTGGTGTAAATATCAGTGGTAATTGTAAGTTTGGCGACAACATCTATATTGGTACCAATGCGTCAATTAAACAAGGTATAACCATTTGTTCCGACGTTGTTGTGGGTATGGGAGGAACGGTGGTTAAGAATATATTGGAAGCAGGTACTTATATAGGTACTCCTGTAAGTAAGCTTAGCAAATAAGTTTATCGAATAACAGTAATTCTACCGTAGAAGTTTCTATTATTATATTTATTGTCTGTTAGTTCTATCTTATAAGTATATACATCTTGTTGAACAATTTTACCTTTGTATGTTCCATCCCATGAGTTTGTCAATGAATGTGTTTCAAAAATAAGTTCGCCCCAACGGTCGAAAATCAACATTTTGTAATTTACTATTCCCACTCCAACACCATTGAACGTATCATTTAATCCATCACCATTTGGAGTAAACGAATTTGGGACATAAAATGAAACTTCAGATTCAATTATAATCAGAGTACTTATAGTATCGCTGCACCCTGCTTCATTTGTTACCACTAAAGTAACTGTATAAGTTCCGGGTTGTTGATAGGTATGTTGGGGCGAACCCAGGGTACTGTAATTGTTATCTCCGAAATCCCACAACCACCCGGATATATTCCCTGATGATTGGTCGGTAAAAGTATATTGAGTTTGATTATTTGGAAGAAGTATTGATGAGCTGGAAAATAGCGCATTAATTGAATACCCGGTAGTTTGAATGATTTGTTGAACGGAATCGCTGCCACAAGAATTGCTGGCCGTTAGTGTAATGGTGTATGTGTTTGTTGAATTATATGTATTTTCCGGTGACGCCGATGTTGATGTGTTCCCGTCGCCAAAATCCCATAAATAGTTGGTTGCATTCAATGAATTATTAAAGAAACTGTATTCAGAACTGCATGTGTCAAATGTGAAATCAAAAGCAGCCAAAGGAGTATTTCCTCCGGAAATGTTTATAGTATCACTAACCACACAGCAATTCACTGTTACCTGAACCCAATATTGACCAGGTTGTGTTACCTGAAAGGTAGAATTTGTACTGCCATTTTGCCATAAGTACTGAGCATTACCAGATGTTGTTGCATTCAAGGTAAAACTGCCGTTGCAAAGGGAAGTGTCCGCTCCCAGATTTACATTAATCGAACTGCAATTGTCGTTTAATATCTGTAAGCTGGATTGTGAATTTGGGTACAGGTAGCTGAGCGAGTTTTGAACTGAACTAACAGTTGTGCTTAATGATAAGGTCGGATTAATTGTGGTTGTTAGTGTTAAATTACCCGGATTAATGCACTGAATATTTCCCGATAAGTCTGTACACATAAAAAGCATGTCTGTATTTGTACCCTGTACAGATTGAGCGGTGAAATAAATTAGTCCAGCATCCACGTATGAGCAAGCCAAATGTGTATATCTAAGATTTTCAGTACTGGCAGGAGTTCCATAAGATTTAGTCCAAAGCATGTTTCCTTGAAAATCCGTGCTTAGCATGAATAAATCATTCCCCCCGGAAAGCTGATAGCCGGTGATAACATAACCGTTAGGTGTCACTAAAAGGTTTGAACTTATCTCTGCACTGGTTGCAAGCAAATTATAGTTTTTTGACCATAATACATTACCCAATGTATCTGTATGAATAAGTCCAACTGTAAAATTCGAACTTGCTCCGCTCACATCACCGAAATATGCAATGGTGAGAGAATTATTTTCGAAGATTATATCGATGCCATATATTCGGGCACTTTGAGAGGAATTAAACAATAAGTATTTCGACCATTGATGTTGACCATTTGTTCCGAACCGACTGATGAATGGCCGCATTGAACTTGGAGATGAGCCATTGACGTATATCCGTCCTGTAGAATAAATTGCTGTGCCGGATGAATTCATCGTTGATGAATAACAATCATCTATAAATGAATTACTCGGGACATAATCATAACGAGGAGATGTGGAAATTATACTTCCATTTGAGGCATCTACATTGACTGAAATTACGTCAGGCCAGCTAAAAGATGACGTTTCATAGACTGAACCATAAATTATATAATTGGTCGAACTTACAGGGATAATGTTATCGAAGAAGATATCGCGGTTGTCGTTAACAATACTTAGCCATAACGAAGTTCCTGCAAGATCCATCTTAAACACAAATCCATCTCTGGGAACACTTGTTAAAGAATTAAAGCCATTACCTACACCAATTAAAAAACCATCGGGGCTAATTGAAATGTCATGAATAATATTATTTCCGACTGTAGGCTTAACACATTTTGTCCAGAGGATATTTCCCAAAGGATCAAGTTTAACAATCATTGCACTGTCATCTTTATATCCACCGATAAAGAAATTTCCATCAGGTGATTTAATGGTGCAAAGCCCGCTTTCATTTGTTGAGGTATTCCCGTATGTTCTGTAAAATGTTTGACAAAACACCTGTAAAATGAGAAACGAGAATAGTGAGGTTAGGACAGTTTTTCGCATTGGGTTAATGCATTTGCTAAATACAAAAATAAATAATAATCAATTGCTAATAAGCACACTGTGTTAATAAAAATACTGATCTTTGTAAGTAAAGATGATCTCCAGCAAGTTCCTGTCCTCAACACTTATCTATACCATAGTTGGCTCGCTGCCATTGGTGTCGGGGTTAATACTGCTCCCCTTCTACATTGCCGTACTCAACGAAGCTAATTTTGGTTTACTCACGCTCTATATTGCCATTACCCTGTTTTTTCAGGGAATAATTCTTTTTGCCACCGAGCATAAAACCGCTGTTGATTATTACCTCTATACCGATAAGCCAGTTTTGCAAAAACTTATTCTTTCAACCAATCTTATCTGGGGCGTAGCTTTTGCTGTTTTGCTTACAATATTAACGTATAGCTGGAGCCTGAGTATTGGTAAAGACTTTTTGACACGTAATGATTTGCAGTTAACACCGTGGCTCGGTATGTGTATTGTTACGGCCTTCGGGAATGCAATGTTTAAGCAATACACCAATTTCCTGATTTACCGTGGACGGACCTCGGAGTATGTAGTTGTAAATTCAATAAACTTTATTGCCACAATCAGTATTTCACTGTTGGGAATTTACCTTTATGGCGACAGTATTCAAGGGCCAATGCAGGGGCGTTTTTATTCGGGATTAATTATTCTGCTGCTTGCGCTTATCTATTTTGCCCGAAATATTGGGGCAGGATTTAAGGTTAGTGAATCAAAAGCGGTTTTGCTTTTTGTTTGGCCACTGCTGCTTTATTTTGCGTTTTCATGGGTTTCGTCGTATATCGACAGGTTTATCATAAAACATTACCTCGATACGGAAAGTGTGGGCATCTTCGATTTTGCAGTGAAGTGTACAATGGGAATAGAATTTATTCTTGCGGGATTGGTTAATGTGGTTTATCCGAAAATTTTTGAGCTGTTTAAGAAGTCTGACACTACACCTGAAAAAGAACTTAATCGTCTTGTTAATCTCTACTTTAATGGAATGACAGGCGGGGTTTTTGCGGCAATAATTTTTACGCTGTTGGTTGTGCCAATACTCGCTCCGGTATTTATTCATAAAGTAAATTACATTAACTCGCTTTGGTTTTTACCTGTGCTTGGTGTATCGTTCTTGTGGCGTATTGTATTTCATTTCTATTATGCTCCTATTGTATTCAGCAAAAAAACATACTGGCTTCCTGTTAACCTTGCCATTGCATCGCTATTGCAGATATTCGTTTCTGTTTTACTTACAGCCTTAATGGGATTAACCGGAACCGTAATTTCGTTTGTTTTAGCCAAGTTATTTTCCAGCGTTGTGTTTTGGATTTTCGGACGGCGATTAACCAATGTGCGCTTCTCTGTTTCTCATCAATTATTATTCCCGCTCACTGCATCAGCAATTAGTTTGGCGTTTTATGCTATGGGTTATACCAGTTACGGGCAAACACTACTGCAATGCGTGCTGCTGAGTCTGGTTTTTGTTTTCTTTTTCAGGAAAGAAATTGGAGAAATCCGTATAGTAAAAAAAATGCTGGGAAGGTAAATCCGACAGAACAGTTGTAACTACTGATTAAATTACTACACAACAAACTTTGAACGCAAATGCCGGTTATCGGCCACCAATTGTACAAAGTAAAAGCCGCAGGCAAGATTGTTTACCGGTAAAATAATTTTTCCATTTGCCTGCGCTGTTTTTTCCTGCCTTACAATCCGGCCATGGGCATCGGTAATGGTTAAACTCACGTCGCCTTTCAGCAATTCGTGTTCAAGCACAATTTCGCCACCCTTTACTGCCGGGTTTGGGTAAGCCAATACATACTGAGGTTCAGGTGAGGTGGCATAAACAACTGTTTCATGTGTTTCGCCCGATGAAAGTTCGCTGCCTTTCCATATTACACATAGTGCAGGGAATTTGGAAGGAATGGTATTATCGCTCGAATAAAAGGCAAGTGCTGCTGGCGTATTCGGGTTTTCAGTGTCTAGTCTGAGCATGAAACCCATGTTGGTAGCAGGATTGTTTACCATGCCCTGCACCATAACCGTGAGGTTTACAGTATAGTCCTGTGTAGAACTTGTGCTTGGCAGCAGCGTGCCCCGGTTTGTAGTTGTGGTTGCAGGCTGGTTGTTCCAGGTTACTGAAAATTCGTTCCATGGCGATGTAACCTGTTCGATGTAAGCCAGGTTATTGCCCAAGTGGCCGGGAAGTAAAGTATTGATAAATCCTGTAGCGTATAGTGATAGCCCGGCCGATAATACCTGTGCATTTGCAGGAATTGTACTGAGGTCAAAGAAAAGCAAACCGCGATTGGTATTTTGCCCGCCGCTGGCTCCCGGTAAGCAAAAGGCCTTGAGGTATATATCCGAGCCATAATTGTTTGCTGAGGTATTAAAAAAATCGTGATAGCCGAGTGATGCATCCTGTGCGGTTGATGCATCCGGCTGCTGGCACAATGTATCGTTCTGAGAGAAAAGACCCGCCGAAGCAAAGAGGGCGAAGAAAACATATGCTTGTTTCATGAGGTTAGTTTGGTGATATGAAATTATAACATTCTTCAATTCTCTTACCTTTGCCCTCGTGCTCACCCCAAGGAAAAAAGTACTCGTAATCACCTACTACTGGCCCCCCGCCGGTGGCGCCGGCGTACAACGCTGGCTGAAGTTTGTAAAGTACTTCCGCGATTTTGGCTGGGAACCTATCGTATATACCCCCGAAAACCCCGAAATGCCCGCCCGCGACGAATCGCTGCTGGCTGATGTGCCTGCAGATATTCAGATGCTTAAAACGCCCATCTGGGAGCCTTACGATGCCTATAAAAAACTGGTGGGCCGCAAAAAAGAAGAAGGCATAGGCGCAGGTTTTGTGTCAGACAAAAAGCAGCCCGGTAAGGCCGAAAGCCTTGCCGTGTGGGTGAGAGGCAATTTCTTTATTCCCGATGCGCGCCGGTTCTGGATCAGGCCTTCGGTGAAATTTCTTGCGCAATGGCTTAGCGAGAATAAGGTGGATGCCATAGTTTCTACCGGGCCTCCGCACAGTATGCATCTCATTGCGCTCGGACTGAAAAAGAAAATGCCGCACCTGAAATGGGTGGCCGATTTCCGCGACCCGTGGACCAATATTGATTTCTACGAAGAACTCAAACTCTCGTCGTGGGCCGATGCAAAACATCACCGCCTCGAACGTAAAGTGCTCCAAACAGCCAATGCGGTGGTGAGTGTGGGGAAAACGATGAGCGATGAGTTTGGCGAAATACTGGCTCAGGCTCATACATCCAACCGGCTAGAAGTAATTCCCAACGGTTTTGATCCTGATGCCGTTTTCACGTCGGGTTATACGCCCGATGAAAAATTTTCCATTGCCCACATCGGCACACTCAACCGCTCGCGCAATCCGCACGAACTCTGGAATGTGCTTTCGATGCTGGTAAAAGAAAATGAAGCTTTTGCCACCCACCTCGAAATAAAACTCGTGGGCAAGGTTGATTTTCAAGTTATGGAAGCCATTGAGCAGGCCGGCCTCACAAAATATCTTCGCAAAATAGATTACGTACCGCTCAGCGAAGTGGGGCGCGTGCAAAAAGAAAGCCGGGTGTTGCTGCTGCTGATTAACCGCACCAAAAACGCCAAAGGAATTATCACCGGTAAATTTTTCGAGTACATGGCAACCGGAAATCCGGTACTTGCTATTGGACCCGAAGATGGTGATGCCGCAGCTATTATTGCGGAAACAGGTTGCGGTTTTATTTCCGGCTTCGGCCAGACCGAAAATCTTACCCAACATATTCTTCAGCTTTTTCAGCAATACAAATCAGGCCACACACCGCATCAAATTTCGCCGTTAGTGCAACAGTATTCACGGCGTGAACTTACCGGGAAAATGGCCCGGCTGCTGGAATCACTTTAGTGGTTATTGTTTTTGCCGGATAAGAACATCGGCTTGCCATAATAATCGTAACTTACCTCAAAACAACCCCAATGAAAAACATTTTCGCCGCCTCAGCATTTCTTTTGCCCACTCTCGTTTCGGCTCAATGGCAAACTTACACGATTGCAAATTCTGGACTTAACGATAATTCGTGCTGGTTTGTAAATACCGATGCCAACAATGATGTGTGGGTTTCGGGGCAGTATAATGGCTTGAATAAATTCGACGGCACAAACTGGATTGCCTGGGACCAGTCTAACTCGGCAATTCCTTACAATACAGTGCTTGTATCATTTATAGATGGCAGCAACGTATGGATTGGCACAAATACCGGCGGCACAGGTCTGTTTAATGGTACAAGCTGGCAAACATTCAATACCTCAAACTCCACGATAAGCGATAACACGGTATATGATATTGAAAAAGATGCCGCAGGTAATTTGTGGATGGGTTCGCGCTCTGGCGGATTGATACAATATAACGGAAGCACATTTAATTCATACTCCGTACAAAGTCAGTTGCAGGTAAACTTTGATCGTGTTCATAATATTGTAATTGATGCTTCCGGTATGATATGGATGGGGCTTGCCGGTGGCGGACTCGGACGATTTAATCCGGTAAACGGAACCATGACACAATGGGCAACATGGAACTCCCCGATTGTAAATGATGATGTATATGCTTTGTGTATAGCCTCCGATGGAAAAATCTGGTGCGGAACTTTTGGAGGAATTTCAGTGTTTGATCCGGTTAGCAACAATTTTACGGCAAATTATACAGTTGCCAACTCTGCTCTGCCTTCCAATTATATACGTGCCATTGTGTTTGACGATGCCGGCGCTTGCTGGCTTGGTACCGGCTGGGGCGGAGTTGCCCGTTTAAGCAACAACACATTTACAATTTGGAACGATAACAATTCCAACCTGCCAAGCGATTCTGTGTGGAGTGTGCATTACAGCAACAACAGAATCTGGGTAGCCACAATTACCGAAGGGATTGCCACCATGTTTCTCAATCCCAAGAGTGTGGAAGAAACTCAGCAAACACTTTCACTTTCGTTTCTTGCGTTTCCCAATCCTGCAGCCGAGCATGTAACGGTTGATTTTGTACTGGAGCATAATTCTCAAATGCAAATGCAGCTTTTCAATGCCGCCGGGCAGTTGGTAAAAGCCGAAATGTGGGAACTATTGCCGGGAAATATCCGGAAACAAATTTTCATCGGCGATCTTTCTTCGGGCATGTACACCTTGCGTTTAATGGACGATAAATATTCGGGTACGCAGCAAATAATTATTCAGTAAACAATTGCACAAACAAAAGTGCCGCATCTTTTTCGGGATGCGGCACTTTTGTTTGTGTGTCTGTGAATATTAAAACGCGCGGCTCACACCCACCACCCAGCGAAGCTGGAGGTAATCAGGTGCTACAAACGGTGTGCGGTTGAGGAAGAGCGGGAAATCAACGCGGAGTGTAAGTGGTTTCACGGTTTGCAGCGGCGGGAAACGCTTAATGGTAAGTGCAAAGCCCACACCTGCATCGGCACGGAAATCAGACATGGCCAGCGGCTCATCGCCGGTGTTGAAGTTGATTGCGCCTATATCTCCGAACAGATAGCTTTGCATGCCCAGCACGCTTCTTACACGCGGCATGGCCCGGCCAATGAAGCCGAAGAGTTCCTGAAACTCAAGTTCCATATTAAACGCCGCACCTGTGGTGCCTTTGTACACACGGCGCAAATCGCCGTACCAGTCGAACTGCGGCACCACGTAACCTGCATAGCCGCGAAGTCCGAGCCCGCCGCCGGCATGGAAATGGTTGATGTCATCGCCGTATTCGGCCCAGGTAACCGGGAAAAAGCCCATGCTGCGGGTATATTTGCTGTCCATCATCTGCTCGGGATTAGCGCCGGCCAGATACAGCATGGATTCAGACGCCCATTTTAAACCGGTTCCGGCCTGTGCAAACAAACGGGTATTGATGTTGATCTTGCCGAGATCGTTTTTATTCACCACATTGAGTTGCGCATACTGATAGTCGTAATCGCTGCCAAGCGCGGTAGAGCGGAGGTTAAGCTGAATTACACCGTTGCCGCGTTTGTAATTGTAAGGGTGCTCGTAGCCAAGGTTTACCGAATTATTGAAACGGTCGGGCGTCCATTCATTCCGGTAAATGAGGTAGTTGAGATCCGACGAGTCGGCCCGCTGCATCATTTTAAAGGCCACGGTAAACTTGTGCTTCAGGTTGCGGCTCTGTACTTCGAGACCGGTGTTTACATAGTTCAGCCCGTCGAGATGACGACCACTAAAGAAGAACGACGAATTCTTTACCAGCTTTTGGAGAGGTGTCCGGTAGTTGAACTGTACCGAGAACTGATCATACAGATTAAACTCCGCACCTTCGGGCAACTGACTCTGACCAATACCCGTATTGTAGTGGAACCAGAGATCGAACATGTGTTTCGTGGCCAGATAATCGCCGCCGAGATAGAATCCGGCTTTCACACCATCAAAACCATTGTACCAGAAATCGGGCCTGGCGCGCAGTGCATAGGCCATGCGTGAGGGCTGGTTGTAAATCTTCGAATCGAAGCGTAAATCAACAGGCAGTTTCGAACTGTTGTTGAGCATATTCACATCGGCCATGCGGTGCGTGGTGTCAATCATCACTTCGGCAATGCCCGAAGGAATAACCACCTCGGCCTGATAGGTTTTCTGGATATTGTCCCAGCCAATCCAGCGCGGCAGCACCGTGGCGGTTGTTTGTTTCACAAACCAGGTGTTCGGAATGTGATAGTTGTACTCCCGCCCTTCGTTTGAGCGCACCGTAAAGTCGATGGGCATTTGCATGCCATAGCGTTTAAATGTAATGAGGTAAGTACTGGCCGAGTCGCCGCGTTTTATTCCTTCCACCCCATAGTCTATGGTTTGCGAAGTATTGAGCCACTGATCGAAAAACCAGTTGAGATCCACATGGGTGTATTGAATTACCGAGTTACGGAAGTCTTCCACATACGGGTGCGCAAACTTCCACTGATTGAAGTAATGCTGTATCGACTTGAGGAAAAGTTCATCGCCCAGCACATACTGCAGGTTGTAGAGCATGGTGGCTGTTTTCATATACACCTGCCTGTATCCGCCTCCATGACGCAACGCACCGCCAAAATGATCGGAGTGTGTTTCGAGTACAGCTTCTTCGCCGCGCACGGCATCAATGGTGTAGGGCAGCATGCATTCGCTTTCCATTACCATGTCGGGTTCGCGGAAACGCTCGGCGTATTTCGAGCGGTAGGGATATTGCAGGCGCACATCGCCTTTTATTTTTCGGTACGACCAGGCCGTGAGGAATTGCGTAAAGCCTTCGTCGAGCATGGCGCGGTAAGTTTCGTTGCTGCCCACCATGCCGAAAAACCAGTTGTGGCCTACTTCGTGTGCAATGAGGTCGTAGTAATCAGGAGCGCGGCCACCGTCGAGCGTAAGCATGGGATATTCCATGCCGTCGCGCGCATCGGCCACAATCATTTTCGGGTAGGCATACATGCCAAAGTCGGTCGAATAGGTTTCAATTACTTTGGCCGTAAAAGCTGCCGCATCCTGCCAGCCCGAACAATGTTGTTCCTGCGCCAGTGCAATGCAGCGTATGCCGTTCCACTTCACTTCACCAATGCGGTACGAGGGATCAGCCGTCCATGCAAAATCGTGTACATTTTCGGCATGGAACTTCCACGTTTTGCTGCTGCCGTCGCTGGCAATAACGGTTGAAGGCTGCGTACCCCAGGGCTTTCTGGCAAAGTTTGAAATATCAAGTTTCTGGCGCAGATCAGCCGGAAGCACTTCCTGCTCGTTCACCAGTTCGCCGGTGGCATCCATCACGTAATGATTGGGGAAAGTAAGTTCCACATCATACACACCGAAATCGCCGTAAAACTCACGCGTTAAATGCTGATCAGTATCCCAGCCGGCTTTGCGGTCGTACACCGAAATGCGCGGATACCAGTGCACACCGTCGTAATGCTTGTAGCCAAATTCCTTATACATTTTCATCCGCCGGCGGATGTTGCCGCCATTGTCGAAGTAGGTTTTGAAATCCATCGTAAAGCGCACGGCAAAGCCCGGGCGAAGCGGCTTGGGCAGCCATACTTTCAGAATGGTGTTGTCGAGTTCCACACGCACATCCTGTCCATCCACTTTAATATTGTTTACTGTGGTGCCAAGTCCTTGCTTTTCATAGTTGCCATAGCGCACCGGAAAATCGTTGTTACGGTGTAAATCGTCTGTGTACGAACCGGGCTGAAAAGCGTTTTGGTAAAGATGAAAATAGACAAACGCGAGCGTATCGGGCGAGTTGTTCCAGTAGGTCAGCTCCTGCGAAGCATTGATAATATCTGTGGCATCATCAATTACGGCTTTGATGCGGTAGTGCACATCCTGTTGCCAGTAGCCCGGATAAGGTGCACGGTTTTTCCAGTAGTTCGGATTGGAACGTGAACGGTAGGGGATATCAGCATACTGAGCTGAGGCGGTGGTTGTGATGAGCAACAACAACGCGGCGAAAATTCGCTGAAGCATACGCAGTTTCTTTTCGTGAAGTGGTATGCGGTAAAGATAAGGGATTTGGGGAGAAAGAGAGGGTATTTTCAATGACGTTCATCAGCAGATTTAACCGTTGATGAAGTTGTTTATCAATAGAACTATTGAGCAAAGAATCATCGAATTTGATGATTTAATGTAGTAGAGGGGACTTAATTTTGTAAAAAAACTGAACTATGATGCTGATACATATACTTTACTTTCTCATTTATTTGTCTGATGTTGAGATAAATAACCAATTTTTAGCAAGAGAAATAAATAACAATTATAAATATATTCAAATTAAGTCAGATTTTGAATTGTACAGGCAAGTGTATTTAGTTAATTCAAAACAAATTTTTGTTCCTCAAATGTGGGATTTTGATAATTTCTGGGGTTTTGAAACTGAAGAACAAAGAATAATTAGAAGAGAGAAAAAGCAAAAAAAAATTTTTAATATATATTTATTACTGAGTGTATTAGGTGTTTCGTCATTTATACTCATTTTTCGTCAATCGAGAAAAAAAATCACAATGGATTCAAATGATCCTCAATTGATTTTATCAGGCAAGACTCGATACAGGATTTTTTCTTACACAGGGGTTGTCACTCAATCTTCGAATATGGTAAGCACTGAACAAACAGTATTTGTAAGTAATAACTATGTTAGTGTATCGAATAATATAAATGAAAGCGAACGATTTATGATACTTGATTCAGAAGGTCTGGAGCATGCTGTTGATTTACAAAATACGGGTATCAGGTTACGTCACGGAAATAATATCTCTGCATTTTGGATAGCCTCCGAGGGAAAAACATTTTGGAAGTACATTTGTTTTTTTAATCATGATACGCGTGTACCAACATATATTCCCAATACTATTGAATTGTTACTAGAATTTAATCCATTTCCAAGTATAGTTTTCGGAGCGTTATCTGTATGTATTATCGGATTATTTATGAATTTAGCTTATGGTGAAGTCTTTGTTTTTTTACAAATACTTTTGAGCTTATTAGCGTTTGGAATATTTTTCTGGATTGAATGGTCAAATTGGAAAAATAATCTAAATGAGTTTATTGATAAATATTTTCATAAATATGTAATTAAATACCATGAAAGATACCAACTAGCAAAACAAATAGATGGTAATAATAAAAGTTTGTAATTGTAGTCCTGAAATTTGATTGGGATTATTTCTTGAGCAATAAATTGAAAATTATAATATTAAATTCATGAAAATAATGTATTAAGGCAATACAGTTTATGTTTGGTAATAGCTCAAATACATTCTCGATATTTTTCTAATCGTGTAATAATTATAAAAAGCACGCTGAGGGATGAATATCCGGTCTAGAAAAATCCCTGCAGACTCTGATCCAGTTCATCTTCCGAAATCATTTTATATTCGGCAGGAACGGTAAATACCGCTGAGTCAATTTTGGCAGGCATCACACTGTTTGCAGTAAAATGCAGCTCAAGACCAAACTTGCGCAGGCGGTAATCCATCAAAACACCGTCAATTTTATAGAATGCATTTGTCCAGTTCGGTTTGTTTACCTGAAGTTCACGGGTGTACCACACTTCCATATCGGGGCTTTTGTCGGCAAATTTCAGAATGGCTTTCTGGCAATTGTAACCGGCAATTTTTTTCGTCTCTTTGGTTTCGGAAACCGAATAATCGGGCAGGTAATAGTTGCGGGTACGTATTTCAGAAGAATCAAGCACAGCTGCTTTTTTATCAAGAAAGCTCACCATATTGGTGAAGGTTTTTTTATTCGGATCGGATAAAAATGCAATGTGCATGGCGCCCACACCTGCATCCAGTTCGGCAAGCGTATAATCGTTGCGGAACTTCACCGTCATTTTATCCGGAAACATCATTGAGAGGGATGATTTCGGGTTTACCGGTGTGGCTTTGTACTCAATTATTCCCTCTGCAATTTGCGAAGTGGTTGTTTTTTCTTCACAGCCCCACATAAAAGCAAGCATCATCAGTGCGAAAATGCAAAGCAGGTGTGAAGAGAAACGGGCGTACATTCGGATGGGTCGGTCAGTATGTTTTGTTGCAGCAAGGTAACGATTAATTTTTATCTTGCAAGTCTGCATACACAATATCCCGCAAATTGCGTCAGACCAGCTTTTACAGGTAACTGACAGTAAAATATACTATGCCCTCAGTTAAGATTATATATCATCTTTCCACACGAATTTTCGGCAGGCTTGCCCTTATTACGGGGCTGATTACTGCAATACAACTTTATACACAGTTCACTAAGCCCGATTTATCACCCTACCTCCTTATACTGCCCGTTTTATTTGGCCTTATTTTTCTGTACAGCATTTTTCAATTACTCCGCAAAAAGCCCGTTTTAACCCTCACCGAAACAGGTATCACTTCCGCCACTTCCTCCGCCTCAGAAATAGGTTGGGAAACGATACGGGCAATTGAAGTGATTCAATTTCAAAATCAAAAACTACTGGCTTTGCGTGTAGAGAAAACAGCCATGCAGGCTATTGCCACTACCCGTTTTCTTGAAAAACGCCGGCAGTGGATGATTTCGAAAACCGGATTGATGGCTTATCCGGATACCGATTATCTGTTTGCTGCAATCAGCAATCTTTCCAGGCCAGCACCGGAAATAGCGCAATTGGTGACTCAGCTGGCAGAAATGGATGCGGCCGGGCGAGTGGCGCAACTCAATGCACTGGCAAGTAAGTAAAACGCCTGCCTTTCTTGCGAAAAAGCAGGCGTAAGCGTATTGGTAAACCGCTAATTAATAGCCCAAAGTCTTCAGCATCGACTTGTAGCTTTGTTCTTTGGCAAAGAGGCGGGTCACAATTTCGCCATCTTCGTCGCGGTCAATGAGTACATGCTTGGGCGCAGGAATAAGGCAGTGCTGAATACCACCATAGCCGCCCAGCGACTCCTGATAAGCACCCGTGTGGAAGAAGCCGATGTACTGTGTGCCTTTTTCCTTCGGATCTACTTTGGGCAGAAACACATTGTTGGCGTGCGCTTCTGTATTGTAATAATCCATACTGTCGCACGTAATGCCGCCTAAGTTCACCGGCTGATATTCGCGTTCCCAGTTGTTTATGGCCAGCAGAATGAAACGCTGGTTAATTCCCCAGGTATCGGGCAGGGTGGTAATAAACGAACTGTCAATCATGTACCAGAGCTCACGGTCGTTTTGCAGCTTCTGGTCAATTATCGAGTAAAGCGCCGCACCGCTTTCGCTCACCGTAAACGAGCCAAATTCGGTGAAAATATTGGGCTCGGCAATCTCATTGTTCTCGCAGTAGTTTTTGATCTGACTGATAATTTCTTCAATCATGTATTCATAGTCATATTCAAAACTCAGTGAGTTTTTAATAGGCATGCCCCCGCCAATATTGAGCGAGTCGAGTGTGGGGCAGATGCGCTTGAGATCAAGATACACCTTGAGGCATTTGGCCAGTTCGGTCCAGTAATAGATGGTATCTTTTATTCCGGTGTTGATGAAGAAGTGCAGCATCTTCAGTTCAAACTTCGGGTTGGTGGCAATTTTCTCTTTATAGAAATCCACAATATCCACATGCCGTATGCCCAGGCGTGAGGTGTAGAACTGAAAGTTCGGTTCTTCTTCCGACGCAATGCGGATGCCCACTTTTTGTTTGGGTGCTTTTACATGCTTTGCGTAATAGTCAATTTCCGATTTATGATCGAGAATCGGAATGGTATTGTAGCCGTCGTTAGAAAGATCGGTTATCAGGCGCAGATACTCATCGCGCTTATAGCCGTTACTTACAATGAACTTGTTTTTATCAATCTTGCCCTCTTTAATAAGCTGGCGGATGATATAAATATCGTATGTTGACGAAGTTTCGATGTGTACATCGTTTTTGAGCACTTCGTCGAGTACAAATGAAAAATGCGAGCTTTTGGTGCAGTAACAATAGGTATAGTTACCTTTGTAATCTACCTTCGCCATAGCTACATTGAAGAGGCGTTTGGCCTTTTGAATCTGTTGCCCTATCTTGGGAAGGTAGGTAATCTTTAACGGAGTTCCGTATTTCTTGATGATATCCATCAATGGAATGTCGTTGAAGTACAGCTCGTTATCTGTTACATGAAACCCTTCCTGCGGAAAGTTGAACGTTTGTTCAATCAGGTTTTGATAGGTGTTTTCCATTTGTTTCAGGTAAACTGAATGTAAAGTAAGTGAGTTGGATTACTGGTTCGGGTGCAAATGTAAGTAACCCGGATGAGTCAATGTCAAATTAATTATCAAAATATGAGATCAGTTAAAAAAGTTAAGTTCATCGAGATTAAGTCCGAAATTGGTGCCGGAACCCGGGGAGCCAGTCTTGGCCCCGATGCAATTAAAATTGCTGCGCTGGATATGGTGAGCAATATTTTCAACGAGCACGAATCGGTTGAGGTAAAAAACGAGAATCACCAGCTGTTCAGCCCTCCGGGAAGCATCTTTGCCCGTCGTATCAAAGGACTCATCGCTATTTACGAACGTCTTTCGGGCGAAGTGGCCAAAGCCATAAAAGGCAATTTCTTTCCTATTGTACTTGCCGGCGATCACAGCACGGCGGGCGGAACAATTGCTGGTGTACGTTTGGCGCTTCCCCCCAAAAACACCCGCATCGGTGTTATCTGGATTGATGCGCACGCCGATCTTCATTCGCCCTACACCACGCCTTCGGGCAATATGCACGGTATGCCACTTGCCGTTGCTTTGGGGGAAGACAACAAGAGCAACCAGATAAATAAAGTGGATAAGGAAACCACAGAACTCTGGAATAAACTCAAAAGCATTGGCGGCAACGGACCCAATATCCGCTATGAGGATCTCGTGTACATTGGCGTGCGTGATGTGGAACCGGAAGAAACGGCTCTCATGCGTAGTAAGAAGATTAAACACTTTACCACGGAAGATATTCGTCTGAACGGCGTTGAGCGCATTGCACGTGATACACTCGCTTATCTCAAGGCATGCACACATATCTATATCTCTTTTGATGTGGATAGTATGGACTCCAGCATCTCACGCGGAACAGGTACACCTGTACCCAACGGCATCACCGAGAAAGAAGCGGGGTCACTGCTTGTGCGCCTTGTACAGAACGAGAAAGTAGTTTGCCTTGAAGTAACCGAAGTAAATCCCACCCTTGATAAAGAGAATCTCATGGCAGAAAATACATTTGAGATTCTGCAAAAGGTAATTGGTCAGTTTACCTGATTACATTTGCACCCGCATTTACCGAATTACCCATTACATACCTATGTTAACTACCGAAGATTTGCTCCGGGCTCCTGTAGCCGCCGCCGTGGCCGAACTGTTTTCAGCCGAAATTACACCCGCGTCGGTTACCTTTCAGCGCACCAATCCGGCTTTTGAAGGCGATGTAACCCTTGTGGTATTTCCCTATGTAAAGCTGGCCGGCAAAGGTCCCGAGCAAACTGCCCAGCTCATTGGCGAACACCTGCAGGCCAAACTGCCCGAAGTAACCCGCTTCAATGTGGTAAAGGGCTTCCTCAATCTGGTTATTGCCGATGAATTCTGGAGCCGTGAGTATGTCAGCCTGGCTGAAGAATCTGAATTTGGCCGCAAGCCGGTAAATGAGTCCAGCCCGATGGTGATGGTCGAATACAGTTCGCCCAACACCAACAAGCCTTTGCACCTCGGTCACGTGCGCAACAACCTGCTGGGCTTTTCGGTAAGTGAAATACTGAAAGCCGCCGGCTACCGGGTGGTAATGGTTAATCTGGTAAACGACCGGGGCATCCACATTTGCAAAAGCATGTATGCCTGGCAGAAATTAGGCAACGGCGAAACACCCCAAAGCAGCGGCATGAAAGGCGATCACCTTGTTGGTAAATACTACGTGGAGTTCGACCGGCTGTTTAAAGAAGAAGTAAAACAGGCCGTAGCCGCCGGACAAGCGCAGGAAGAAGCTGAGAAAACCGTGCAGTCCATGCGCGATATTCAGGAAATGCTGCGCAAATGGGAAGCCGGCGATGAAGAAGTGATTTCACTTTGGAAAATGATGAACGGCTGGGTGTACGATGGTTTTGGTACAACCTATAAAAAGCTGGGCGTTTCGTTTGATAAGATTTACTACGAATCAAACACCTATCTGCTTGGCAAAAGCATAGTGGAAGACGGCCTGAACAAAGGTGTTTTGCAGAAACGCCCGGATGGCGCCGTAATCATCGACCTTACAGCCGACGGGCTCGACCAGAAAGTGCTGTTGCGCAGCGATGGTACTTCGGTTTACATGACACAGGATTTAGGAACCGCAGCCGAGCGCCACAATGAATTTCCGTTTGAAAAATTAGTTTACGTAGTAGGCAACGAGCAGGAGTATCATTTCAAAGTGCTCAAACTGGCACTTTCCAAACTCGGCTATAGCTGGGCCGACGGCCTTTACCACCTTTCCTACGGCATGGTGGAGCTGCCCGATGGCAAAATGAAATCGCGCGAGGGCACGGTGGTGGATGCCGACGACCTCATCCAGTTCATGGAAAAAAGCGCGCAGCTGCTTGCCGAAGAACGCGGCCTGATTGCCGAAATGAGCAGTGAAGCCAAAGAAACGCTGTACCATCAGGTAGGCATGGCCGCGCTCAAATATTTCATTCTCAAAGTGGATCCGAAGAAGAAAATGCTCTTCAATCCGCAGGAAAGTATTGACCTTCAGGGCAACACCGGGCCTTTTATTCAATATACCTATGCCCGTATCCGTTCCATGCTGCGCAAAGCCGGTGTGGCCGGTGCTTTACCGCAGGCCACAGCCCCGTTGCAGCTTCACGAAAAAGAAAAGGCCCTGATCAAGCACCTGCATCAGTTCCCTGCCACGGTGCACGAAGCGGCCACTGCATACAGTCCGGCAGTAGTGGCACAATATGCCTACGACCTGGCCAAAACCTACAACCAGTTTTACGATGCCTGCCCGGTAATGAAAGCCGATTCGGACGCATTAAAAGCATTCCGTTTGCAGCTTTCAGGCACTGTAGCCCGCACGGTAAAAGCATCGCTTGCCTTGCTTGGCATTGAAGCGCCGGAGCAGATGTAACAGTGCCGCATTGCCAGAAAACCACTTTACGGCCTGCGCCAGAGCGCAAACATATCCATGCTTATGGCTACGCTGTAATGAATAAGCACGCCCAGCCAGATCGACCGGCTTTTCAGGCTTAATGTACCCAGCACAATGCCGGCCGCTATGGCGCCAAAGGTTTCGGGCATGGGCTTGCGGAAATGAATCATGCAGTAAGGCACCATCATGACCAGTATGCTGAAGTAGCCAAACTGTTTGCGCAGTCCCAGCGTCATAAACCCGCGGAAAAAGAACTCCAGCGCCACAAACTGCGCAAAGTAAAACGCTTCCCATATCCAGAAACGCGGCCAAAGCGGCTCATCCGGATCGGGCTGGTAAAAGGGATATTTCTGCTGAAACGCGGTAGTTCCTGAGAAATAAGCCACCAGCGGAAGCATTACCACCAGCATTAACGCATACAACGGCCAGCCCTGAAAGGCGGCTTTGGTGTGAAGACCGTAGTCGCCAATCGGTTCGCGCAGCACGAAGCGGATGAGCAGCAATGGAACAACCATGTAGTTGGTAATGCTTACCAATGCCCACCAGATGAGCTGATGCAACTGCGCCGCATCGTGGTAAAGTGCCCATTCCGTAAAGCGCCGTTGCCATTCCTTAAAGCCGCACAAGCCCAGAAAAGAGGCAAAGCCGGTTGTGCTTGCGGCGTAGTTGATGAGCGTAAGCGCAGTGGCTGTCCACACCATTACTACCCATGTCCGGCGGCGTGTGCCTGCGGTTGGATTGAGCCTTTCGGCCAGTGCATCGGCTTCGGCGGACTGGAAGGTGCTGCTGAAAAGAGACTTGATCACAGGCTGAAACGGGGTAAGGGAGGTGTATTCTGACCGGCAGTTTCGCCGGCCAGCAGCTGGAAATGGCCGGCCATGGCAATCATGGCCGCATTATCGGTGCAGTAGGCAAAGGGCGGAATGTAGGTTTGCCAGCCTTCCTGCAGGCCGGTTTGCTGCAATGCGCTGCGCAAACCGCTGTTTGCCGAAACGCCGCCGGCCAGCGCCACACGGGTAATGCCGGTTTCCTTTACGGCCATTTTTACCCGCTTCATCAGCGTACTCACAATGGTGTATTGAATGGAGGCGCAAATGTCGGGCAGGTTACGCTCCACAAAACCGGCATCGCCGGCGCTGTGATCGCGCACAAAGTAAAGCACGGCGGTTTTGAGTCCGCTGAAACTGAAACGCAGTCCGGGCACCTGCGCCTGCGGAAAAGTAAACGCTTTCGGATTGCCCTGTGCGGCGTATTTATCAATGAGGGGGCCGCCGGGATAGGGCAGCCCGAGAATTTTGGCGCATTTGTCAAAAGCCTCGCCGGCCGCATCGTCAATGGTTTCGCCAATGAGCACGAAGGTGCGGGCATCGTCCACGCGCACAAGCTGTGTATGTCCGCCCGACACGGTGAGGCAGAGGAACGGAAATTCGGGTACGGGGCGCTCGTGTTCATCGCGCACAAAATGCGCCAGAATATGTCCCTGCATGTGGTTTACGGCCAGCAGCGGTTTTTGCAATGCCAGCGAAAATGCTTTGGCAAACGAACCACCTACCAGCAAAGCGCCCAGCAGGCCTGGTCCCTGCGTGTAGGCAATACCGTCGAGCTCGTGTGGCAGTACACCGGCCAAACGCAGAGCTTCGTGTACTACGGGCACCACCTGTTGCTGGTGTGCGCGCGAGGCCAGTTCGGGAATTACGCCGCCCCATTGCCTGTGTACCTCCTGTCCGGCCACCACATTTGCCAGCAGGTAGCCATTGCGCAGCACGGCGGCAGCGGTTTCATCGCACGAGGATTCGATTCCCAGAATAAGCGGCATGGTAGTAATATGTTATTTTTGCAAAAAAAATCCCAGATTGCAGTAATTATCGCCATTTCTGGCGTTCTTATTGCTGTGCGTGAGGGGCAGAATGCACTGCCTTCACACGCAACCCACTGCTCTATGGCTGAAGAACAGCGTATCGGTAGCAAAATTATCAAAAAGACGGGGCGCTGGCTGCTCAGGCTGGTGATCTTCTTATTGGTATTGCTTACCGCCACGTATTTTCTCATTCAGCTTCCTGCGGTACAAACCTGGCTGGCTCAGCGCGCAGCCGGCTGGCTTTCCGACGAACTTCAAACAAAAGTGGAGGTAAAGGGCGTAAACATCCGCTTTTTCACCAAAGCCGTGCTCGAAGGTATTTATGTGGAAGACCAGCATGGTGATACGATTCTGCACGCCGAAGAACTGGTGGCCGATGTACGCCGCTTCAGCTACGAAAACCGTCAGCTCGCATTGCGTGATATCGCGTTAAAAAACGCGCATATCAAACTCAAAAAATATCCCAATGAACGTGGCCTCAGCTACCGCTTCATTCTGATGCATTTCAAATCAACCGGGCCAAAAAAGCAAAAGTCAAAATCGCCGTGGGATGTGCAGCTGGGCGGAATTACACTCGATAATGTGCGCATGGAGTATATCGACCTGCGTGATACGATTGATGATCCGGGAATGGATTTTGAAAATATCCGCATTACCGGAATGAGCGCACATTTTGGCGATATAAAACCGCAGGGCGATTCGGTACAGCTGCATCTCGATTATCTCCGTGCAAAAGAACGAAGCGGTTTTGTGCTGAAAGAATTCAATGCCGATCTTACGCTTTCGGAAGAATATGCGCATTTCCGCAAACTACATATTCTCACCCCCGAATCGGGCATACACGGTGATCTGAAATTTGTGTACGACAGTATTGAAGCCATTGAAGATGATTTCATTCACCTTGTACGCATGCAGGGGCATCTCGACAGCACAACGGTTGAAATGGCGGATGTGGCCTATTTCGGGCACGACTTGCTGGGTATCCGTGAGCGGGTGAAAGTAAGCGGCGATGTAAGCGGTACGGTTGAACATTTGCGCTGCAAAAACATCCGCCTTGAGTTTGGGCGCAGCTCGGTAATTGCCGGCAATTTCAGTTTCAACGGTCTGCCCGATATTGAAACAACCGATATGAACTTCCGCATCAGGGAACTGCGCACCAGTTATTACGATCTGGGGAGTTTGCCGTATCCGCCTTTCCCGCAAGGTGATTCACTGCTGCCTCATTTGCCTGCTGAAATGGCCCGTTTGGGAAGTATTTACTTTAGTGGCATTTACGAAGGCTTTCTCACTGAGTTTGTGGCGCATGGCAATTTCAATACCTCGCTGGGCAAACTCAATCTCGAAAACTTAGCCATGTCGCAGTCTGATTCGGCTTCGTTGTTTGTGTATCACGGACGGGTGGCAGCAGAGGGTTTTGACTTTGGTACTTTGCTCGATGTGCCCGGTTTGGGTGCAGTTACAGGGGTGGTAGATGTGGATGGTAAAGGTTTCAGTACCGATGAGGTGGATGCCAAAGTAAACGGACAGCTTGCAGCAGTACAGTTTGAAAAATACAATTACCGGAATATTGCTATCGAAAACGGCCATCTTTATCACGGCACTTACGATGTGGGGCAGCTCGAAATGAGGGATCCCAATGCCGGACTTTCGTTTTCGGGGAAGGTGAATTTTTCGGGAGTTGTACCTGTAATGGATTTTACGGCTGATATTGATTCGGCCAACCTCGGTGCGCTGGGCTTTCTGGATACCACCAGTCAGCATATTCTTACCACCGGTCTTGAAATGCGTTTAAAGGGTAATAACATCGATAACATTACCGGCACAATAGGCATTCAGCAGCTTGACTACATACGCGATGGGGAGCAGTACTCGTTTAATCAGCTCACACTCAATGCGCAGAATTTCGAAGACAGCACGCGCACCATTGCGCTGGAGTCAGATATTGCCACAGCTACCATCAAAGGTAAATTTCAATTGCTCGAACTGCAGGCTACCGTAAAAAATCTTTTGTCGGATTATCTGCCTTCCTATTTCCCGCCACCGCTGCCGCCCGATCCGAAGAAGAGGCAAAAGCAGGCGACTGACCAGCAGTTTACGTATTACCTCACCTTTAACCAGAACACACGCCCGGTAGAAGTGCTTGCGCCGGGGCTGATAATTAAGCCCGGCACATTTCTCAAAGGAAGTTTTGATACCCGTAAACGCAGAATGGAAGGCTTGCTTGATTCTGACGGCATTGCCTGGAAAAGCACACGTTTTGAAGGCCTGCACAGTATCTCGTTTTCCAACTCCGGCCGACGGGGCGAATTAAACGGCCGCATAAACCGCGTTGCACTGAGTGATTCGGTAGGGCTTAGCAATGTGGTGCTCAAAACCACGGCCTCCAACGATTCGCTGCTTTCGCGGCTCGACTGGAACAATCAAAGCGCATTGCGCAACGAAGGAAAAGTACTTTTACTTACCCGCTTTTTTGGCGGCAGTGCGCTCAGTATGCAGTTTCTCAATGCCGCACTCTGGCTCAATGACTCGCTCTGGCAGGTAGCCACGGGTAACCAAGTGCGCATCGATTCGAGCCGCATCAGCTTTACCAATCTCCGCTTCAGTTCGGGGCAGCAGCTCATTGGTCTGAACGGCACGGTGTCTGAACATCCGACTGATCAGCTGCAGGTAAGTCTCAACCGCTTCAACCTGCATCATATTAATTACTTCACGCAAACCTCCGGTGTTACTTTCAAAGGTTTCATCAGCGGACAAACCACCCTTGCCGAACTCTACGGTACTCCCATATTTACCAGCAACACCGAGTTTGCCGATTTATACATAAACGGCCAGAAAATAGGGCAGGGCGAGGTGGATGCCGTGTGGGATAAACCACGGAATGCCGTGTACATGCACGGCGAGTTTTCGCGCGGAATAGTTAGTCCTGAAACCAATACGCTGGTAAAAAATATTCTTTTCGAAGGTTATTACTATCCGCAACGCACCGGCAGCAATCTCGATGTGGACCTTAGTTTGTATGGCATTGAACTGGCTGTATTGCAGCCCCTGCTCAAAGATTTCTGCAGCCGTTTAATTGGCTCCATTGGTGGAAAAATACACGTGGGCGGCACACTCAATCATCCCGAATTTAACGGTGATGCCGATGTGTGGATTAAAAAAGCCACCATTGATTATCTCGGTATTGATGTAAAAGCCGCCGAACAGAAAATATTCATCGAATCAAATTCATTTTATTTCAACGATTATCAGGTAGCTGATCCGTATGGCAACAAAGCCAAGATATACGGCCACCTTTATCACGATAACTTTACACGGTTTCAGTTTGACATGGACTTTGCGCTCAACAAATTTCTGGTGATGCGCACTACTGAAAAAGATAATGAACTGTACTACGGGACCGTGTTTGCGACGGGCTACATGAATATTTTTGGTTTTGTAGATGAGAAAATAACGATCAGTATTACCGCACAAACCGAAAGCATCGACAACAACGGATCACGCATCCGCTCGGTATTTAATATTCCGATGAACTATGCTTCGGAAGTAGGTGAAAACGATTTTGTGTATTTCAACAACGATACGGTTGCGGTACAAAAATCACAGGCCAACCAGTTTAAAAGCAATGGCATCGAACTTTTGCTGAATATCGAAGCCACAGAAGATGCGGATGTAAATGTAATTTTTGACGATAAGGTAGGCGATAAAATTAATGCTACCGGAACCGGTAACCTTGAAATGCATGTAAGCGAACAGGGCGATTTTACCATGCAGGGGCAGTATCAGGTGAGCAGCGGTGAATATTTGTTTACCCTGAAAAATATTATCTATGCGCACTTTAATTTATCGCCCGGCGGCACCATAAGCTGGAGTGGTAATCCCGAACAGGCCATTATTGATGCCGATGCTGTTTACAAAGCCAATGCTTCGGTGGAACCATTTTTCCCGCTCGATTCCATTAACCCCGCCTATAAAAAAACATACCCGGTAGAAGTGGTCATGCACCTTGACAGTAACCTGATGAACCCGCTCATCGGATTTGATATTGAACTGCCCACAGCCGATCAGAACATACGCGAAACAGTGAAGAGTTTTACTCAGGTTGAACTTGAGCGAAACAAGCAGGTACTTTCGTTGCTGGTGCTCAATAGTTTCATTACACCGCAGGAATTCCGCGATGGTGCATCAAGCAGCAACCTGGCAGGCAGCACCGGCACAACTGTACTTTCCAACTTCGTGTCAGGTACGCTGAACAACTGGCTGGCACAAATAAGCGATGATTTCTCCTTTCAGTTTAAATACCGGCCCAATGACGATGTAAGTCCGGGTGAACTTAAGCTGTATATGCAAACCGCTATTCTCAACAACCGCGTTACCATCGACGGGAACTTCGGGCGGCAGGAACAAACGCAGTCGTCGGTTAGCAACGTGCAATGGGTGGGTGATTTGAACGTAGAGTATAAAGTAACCGACGACGGCAAGGTGCGTTTGCGTGCATTCAACCGTTCAAACGATAATACATTGCTCAACGCATCGGCTCCGTTTACACAGGGAGTGGGTGTGTTTTACCGCGAGGACTTCAACAGCTTTTCAGAACTCATGCAGCGATACAAAAACTATCTTGTTGAAGACAAGAAGCGCCGTGAAGATCCGAAACTTCCTGTTCAGCCTCCGGCACCTGATTCTACCCGAAAAGACTCTGTGCCCGGGCCCCGTTAATTATAGCCATCGCTCAGAATTACACTCACACCAAGAGAAAAAGAACTGCGCCTGTTCTGCAAGCGGAAGTAACTGGCTGAAGTGCTTACAAAATCAATATCCCCTTTTGTAAAATACATATTATACCGGGCTACAAACATGGCTTTATTTACCCGTAAATGCACTCCGGCCACACCGCCAAACCAAAGCCAGCGCGTTCCGTCTTTTTCACTGTAACCTGATAATCCGGTGTGGTTAATAATGCACATGGTTGGACCAGCCTGCACACTGATAATATTACGTTTGTCGGCAATTCCGGGAACTAAACGGAAGTCAAACATCAGCTGTGAAAAATCAGCGTCATAGCTATTGAACTGGAAAGCTGTTTTGTTGTACGCAACGCCCAGTTCAGAGGATAGTGTGAATCCATTGCTGAATCTTAGTGTGGTAAATTCACTCACACCAACGTTTAGTTGTTTCGAAAACATTTTCGGACGGATAAACGTGCCGGTTTCAGAACCGTTAGCCGCGTCGTAAAATGTAAGTACCGGATTGTCGAGCCGACGGTGAAAATCTAAACGGGCTCCGCTGTAGGTTTGTGCTTTTCCCTCGGTAAACAGGCACACTACAGCAAGGCAGACAGCGAGTCTGATTGCAGTTTTCATAGTGGTTTTTTATAAAGTTGGCGTGTGCCAGAGGGAAGCTCAAAACTAAATAAATTGTTTTATCTAAACAAAGCCACTAAACAATTCAGATATACCGGCTGTAAACGAAAAACCGGCCGGTTGTGTGCCGGCCGGTTTTGGGTGTGATGCTGAATTATTTCTTTTTATTGTTGTTGCCTTGCTGAATCTGCTTGGCCCGTTCGCGCTGGGCTGCTTCAAGGCGTTGCATGAGGCCCGATTTCTTGACCGGTTTTTTCTTGTTCTCCTCAATTTTTGCCCGTATAGCTCCTTCATCCACAAACCTGCGCATCAGGAACATTTGCAGGAAGGTAATCATGTTGCTCAGGAAGTAGTAATAGCTGAGCGCCGCTGAGGCCGAGTTGAGGAAGCCGAGGAACATAACCGGCATGAGGTACATAAGCCATTTCATGCCCGGAAGCTGATTGCCGGTTGACAGCATCTGCTGGTTCATCCAGGTATAGAGCAGGGTAGAAGCGGTCATTAAAATGGCAAACAGGCTCACGTGATCGCCATAGAACGGAACTTTGAATCCGAAATCAAAAATCGAATCATAAGTTGAAAGGTCTTCGGCCCAGAGGAATTCCGACTGGCGGAGTTCAAATACGGTGGGAAAGAAACGGAGCAGTGCAAAGAGAATGGGCAGTTGCAGCAGCAGCGGAATGCAGCCTGCCATGGGATTTACTCCGGCCTTGCGGTAGAGTGCCATGGTTTCCTGCTGCTTTTTCATCGGGTCGCCGTCTTTGAATTTCTCGTTGATTTCGTCAATCTCAGGCTTCAGCACACGCATTTTGGCTGAGGAGAGGAACGATTTGTAAGCAATCGGGAAAAGCACCAGCTTTACAATAATGGTAAGCAGCAGAATAATGATTCCGTAGTTGCTGCTCAGCCCCGAAAGCCAGCCGAAAATGGGCATAATGGCGTATTTGTTGAGCCAGCCAAACAGGCTGAAGCCAAGATCAACCTGTTTTTCGAGGCCGAGGTTGTACGACTTGAGTGCTTTGTAATTGGTGGTGCCGAAGTAGAACTTCATGGGGAATGAAGTGCTGCCGTTTTCGGCAATGGGAATGGGGGTTTCCACCGCCATACCTTTTACATAGCCTTCGGCATTTTCGGCCGGTACGCTGATGCCGAATGTAGAACCGCTTGAAAAACGCGAATCGGCAATGAGGACAGAGGTGAAGTACTGCTGTTTGAAAGCCACCCATTTCAAATCGCCGGTGGGTGTTTGTATTTCGCTTTCGGCCATGCTCAGGTTCTCCACATCCTTATCGCCATCAATCTGATAGTAGAGTGAAGAAACCTGCTTCTGGTTATCAATGTTCTTTTCCTGCGAAGGTGTGTGCATGGCCCAGGTAAGCATTACATCTTTCTGGTCTTTGCCCATCATTTTACCCGCATTCATTACGTTAACCGTGCAGTTAACCAGATCACTGTTGCCTGCAAGCGAGTATTTGTATTCAATATAGGTATCGGGGCTGCCATCGGCGGTGAGGCGGAAGGATACTGATTTTGAGTCTTTGCCGCTCACGCTGAAATTGCTTCCGCTGGCGGTGAAGTAAAGCGAATCGGTGGTTACACGGCGGCGGTTGTTATCGAAAAAGTTCAGGCCGAAACGTGTGGAATCGTTCGTAAACAAACGCAGGTGATCTGCTGATTTGTTTTGCTTCTGTTTGTAAGTCTGGTAGCCTTTCAGTTCAACCGAGCCGATGCGTCCGCCTTTGGGATAAATGAACACGCGCATTTTCTCGTTTTCAATTACCACCGGTTTGTTGTCGCCTTTGGCAGCTCCGCTGAACATGCCCCAGCGCTGCATTTCCTGCACCTGCCTGAGCGAGTCGGCATTTAGCGTGGTATCGGCAACCACCAGTTTTTTGAGGCTGTCGTTTACGCGTGCGGCCTTTTTATCGGCTTCGGCCTTTTTGGCTGCTTCCACGCGGGCTACCGAGTCGTTGAACTTTTTCTTTAATTCGGCTTCCTTCTGATTTTGGGAGCTGGTCCAGGTCATCCACGCAGTAAGAATTACCGCAATAATGCCAAAGCCGATAAGTGATTTACGATCCATTGAATAGAATTAAGTATGCCGCTTATTGCAGCCCGCAAAAATACAGAAAATCGGCAGTGCGGCGACAAAAAAAGCCCCGGCAAAACCATTTTGCCGGGGCTTATGTTAAGAAGTCCTGAAATTACCAGATTTCGGCGCGTTCCTCAGGTTTGCGATACATTTTATCGGCGGCTTTTACACCAAATGCATCGTAAAACTCCTTCATGTTTGAAAGCGGCCCGATTACGCGGAAACGCTGCGGTGCATGCGGATCGGTTTTTACCATGTTCATCAACGCTTTCGGGCGCATGCTTCCGCGCCAGGCCTGTGCCCATGAAATAAAGAAACGCTGCGCACCGGTAAAACCGTCGATCTTGGCCGGCGTTTTACCTTTCAGCGAACGCTGATAGGCCGCATACGAAATGGTAAGACCGCCCAAATCAGCAATGTTTTCGCCAAGTGTAAGCTGTCCGTTTACAGTAAGCTTCAATGAGTCGATAGCTACAAAACTGTTGAACTGATCGATCAGCACTTTAGCGCGGATTTCAAACGCCTTGCGGTCGTCGGCTGTCCACCAGTCGCGCAGGTTGCCTTCCGAGTCATATTTCGAACCTTCGTCATCAAAACCATGTGTAAGCTCGTGACCAATTACAGCGCCCATTGCACCGTAGTTCACGGCATCATCCGCATCCGGATCGAAGAACGGGGCCTGCATAATGGCCGCAGGGAATACGATTTCGTTAAATGCCGGATTGTAGTAGGCATTAATGGTCGCAGGTGTCATGCCCCACTCGGTTTTGTCAACCGGCTGGTTAATGCGCGAGAGGAGATACTTTGCATCAAATTTATTTGAGTTCAGGTAGTTGCGCACATACGATTCACGGGTTACATCAAGTCCGCTGTAATCGCGCCATTTGTCGGGGTAGCCGAGCTTGCGCATAATGGTACTGAGTTTTTTCAGTGCCTCGCCTTTGGTTTGTTCGCTCATCCACGGGCGTGTTTTGATACGTTCCTTGTAGGCTTCGGTGAGGTTGTCAACCATTTCGTTTACACGGTCGCGGGCTTGTGAGCTGAAGTTTTTCTCGACATAAATTTTACCCATTGCTTCGCCCAGCGCCCCTTCGGTAGAGGCAAGCACACGTTTCCAGCGGGGCTGTAAACGACGCTGGCCGCTCATCATGGTGCCATAAAATTTGAAGTGCTCGTTTACCACATCGCTGTGCAGTTTACCGGCTACAGAGTGCACAAGCTGCCAACGGAAATAGGCGCGCCAGGCTTCAATCGGTTCGCTGTCCATCAGGGCATTGAAACCTTTCATAAAATCAGGCTGCATCACAATCATATCGCCGGGCGAGGGTGTGCCCATTTTCTCGAAATATTGCGCAAAATTGAAATTCGGACAAAGGTCATTCAGCTCGGCCTGTGTCATTTTGTTGTACAGTTTATCAGGATCGCGCTGCTCCACGGCTGTCATCGACTTTTCAGCCAGTTTTGATTCGAGGGCGAAAACCATTTCGGCGTTTTCCTGCGCCATTTTTTTATCATCGCCCATGAGTGCGAACATGGCATTTATGTGTGCTTTGTAAGCATCAGCCAGTTCCTTCATTTCAGGAGCCGAATAATAATCACGGTCGGGCAGCCCAAGACCAGACTGTGAGAGGTAAGGTGCATTCTGGTTGCTGTTTTTCTGATCGGCCATTACAAAATAGCCAAAGCCGGCGCCCACCTGCAGCAGGTGCATTTCGGCCATGAGATCGGTAATGCCTTTTTTATCTTTCAGCGCATCAATCATTGCCAATTCAGGCTTGAGCGGCGAAAAGCCCATTTTTTCCACCTGCACAGAGTCCATGCCCGAAGCATAAAAATCGCCGATGCGCTGCATGTCTGTTCCGGGCTTGGGCTGACTGGCGGCGGCTCCTTCGCAGATATCACGCAGTGCCTTCTGGCTGCGCTCATTCAGTACGTTGAAATTGCCCCAGCGTACTTCAGTGGCCGGAATCGGGTTGCTGCGAATCCATAAACCGTTTACATACTCGAAAAAGTCGTCTTGCGGACGTACCCGTTTATCAAGCAATTGCGGATCAATAGCTTTGTTTACAGACACAGTCATGGCCAGCGCCAGAATACCGGCACCTGCCAGCGGCATCAAACTGCGAGAAAGAATTTTGCTCATAGTGGTTAAAAATAGAAGCACGAAGCTACAAAAACCGCTTCGTATGATAATTATAAGTGGGGTAAACGGTTGTGGGCTGGTGTAAACGGTTTCCTCAGATCAGTTTCAGCAGGGATAAATTTCGGCCAGCATGCAGCGTGCGCTGCCTCCGCCGGTTTGTTCAATGGTGCGGATATCGGGAGTAAGGGGTGTGGCCACTTTTGCAAGTTGTTCCTGTTGTGCAGGAGAAAGCGCCATCCAGCCGGTTTTAGAAATTACCACAAAGTCTTTACCTGCACGGTTTTTCACAAAAAGTGCATTGCCGGCAAATGCGGTCACCTGTTCATGGGTAATGCGAAGAAGCTGCCTGCCGGTTTTTTGAAGCATACGTTCCACAGTTGTTTTATCGGCCGCATCGGCAGTGGCATCGGTGCAGATAATGGCCAGTGCAGGGTGCAATGCCATAATTACATTGGTATGATATACCGGACGATTGTTTGCATCAACGGCTTTAAACACCACAGGAAGCAGGCACAGTTTCTCGCATAGTTCAATCAGCACATCGGCATGTGTGCGGCTCGAAAACGAGGCCCAGGCCAGGCCGTTGGCAAAATCAAACAGCACACTTCCGGTTCCTTCCAGATAACGGCCTGCGCGTTCGTGTGTGGTTAAGTTGTAAACGGTGTGGTACTTAAAATCAGTCTGCAACCAGCTAATGATATCATGCCTACGTTCGGCGCGGCGGTTGGGGGCTTCCATCGGATAAAGCGCCAGCGAGCCGTTTGGGTGCGTGGAGAACCAGTTGTTGGGGAAAATAGCGTCAGGACGGATTGCGGAGGTATCATCATGCCACACCTTTACCGGAATATCGTGCTGTTGCAGCAAGGCCACAAAAGCATCAAACTCTGCCAGTGCCTGTTGCTGTACATTTGCCGTGGCTGCTGCTGCCTGCTGGTAATGGTTGCTGGCAGCGGTTTCGGTGTTGAATCCAAAACTTGCCGGCCGGACCATGAATAAAGTTGGAATTCCCCTTTCCACGCCGCAAAAGTAGGAAGCAAACCAATGCAACGTGTGAATTGAGTGTTTTCTTTCATTACTTTTAAATAACTAACCCGGTGTGTGAAGGCAAATACACACATTCAAAAAATCAAACACATGAAAAAATTTTTACTCCTCTTCGCCTTGTCGATTTGCAGCTTCCTGCATAGTCAAACAATTACTACTTATTATATTATTCCGCCGGTTTCGGGCTGCGACGGGGTTTGGGCAATTGATGCCAATCAGGTATTATGCGGACAGACGTATATTTTTACACCCACATTGTGTGCCTCTTTTTCCGGGCAGGTAGCTGATACCATGTATCTTGCACTTTGCTCACAGCCGTGCTCGCTTATGGTAATGGGCCCTAACGGCCCTTGCGGATTTTGCGGCACACCGCTTACCACCGGACAGCAGGAAGCTCCTTCACCTGTATTTACAACCTATCCCAATCCGGCTACTGCGCAAAGCGGTTATACCATTGTTACATCGGGACCGGCGCAGGAAGTGAAGGCTGAAATTATTTCGCTGGCGGGACAAACCGTAGCCACTTTTACAGAATCAGCTCTAACAGGCAAAGTGGTGTTAGACACTTCGCAGCTGGCTACAGGCACTTACCTTGTGCGAATTGCAGTTGATAATGCGCCGCCGGTGTTGCAGAAAATGGTTTTGCTGTAAAACCGTGCAAACTCATGCCGCTTTTCTAACTTCGCGGTATGTTCAGGCTTGCCCCGTGGTGCTTTCTTTTATTTGCTGCTGCATGCAGCGAAAATGCGCCGCCACAACAGCCTGTCAATTCCGGGCGCATCATTACACCCGATACGCTTGTGCAAATTGATACACCGGTTGTATCTGACAGCAGCCTGATAATTTCCCGCATTTCGGCAGAGCGCGACAGTCTTGCATCGTTGCCTTTGCTTAGTGCCGGGCTGGTTAACATTCAGCAAATTGCGCCCGAAGTTCTGGTTGAATTGAAGTATTCTACCACCGACAATTTCCTCGGCTTCGATGTATATGGCGATTTGAACACGGCCTTTCTTCAGCCCGATGTGGCCGCCAAGCTGGCCGCCGCGCAAAAAGCACTTGCTCAATTGCATCCCGGCTACAGGCTGCTGGTGTACGATGCGGCACGACCGCTTGGCATACAGCAAAAAATGTGGGATACCCTGCGCCACCGCCCGCTCGACCGCTCAAAATATGTATCCAATCCGGCCAATGGCGGCTCATTGCACAACTACGGCGCAGCGGTAGATCTTACCATCGCCGACAGCCTCGGCCTTCCGCTCGACATGGGCAGTCCGTATGATTTTTTCGGCATTGAGTCGCATCCTGCACATGAGGCCGAGCTGCTGGCCGCCGGCAAACTCACCGAAGCACAAATTGAAAACCGTAAACTTCTGCGCCGTGTAATGCGCAGTGCCGGATTTTTTGGAATTACATCGGAATGGTGGCACTTTAATTCGTGCACACGTGCAGTGGCGCAGGAAAAGTATGTTTTATTGTGGTAAAGGGGCTTAGGATTGCTCACGTTTTAATGCTTCTCTTCTTTCTACTTCTTCCGGAGTGAGGTACACAATTTTATCATCTTCCAAAACTACTAGTACAGACTTCTTTTGCTTTTTATATTCGATCAATCTTTGATAGACTAGATCAAAGCCTGCCATAATTTTATCTTTAAATGCAATCTGCTCTTCAATAGTGGCCATGATAAGATTTAAATTTTGAGAATTTTTTATGATTGACAACAATTATTTTCTGACTTGTTAATTTACAAGCAATTAACTCACTTTCCCAGTTTGAGTTATCTAAGATAAGTGCGCTATCAACAATAGGCAAATATAATTCAAAAAGATTATTAATTCCATGAATATAACGCCTTTCAATTACGTGAGGTTCAATATTATGACCTCCCTCTGATACTCTGATTTTTACTCGCTCTTTTGCCAATTCTATATCCGACAACCAGAAAAAGAGTAATGTTATAGCATATCCCTTATCTCTAGCAATCCGAATTTTTTTTTGGTAAATCCTTGTCGCTAATGTGGTTTCAAAGGCAAAACTCTCACCGCTATTCAGCAAGTCATTAATTCTGTTCAACATTATTCGCCCGGATTCGAATGATGCCTTTTCGGGCTGAAAGGGTGATAATCCTCTTGCAATTTCGTCGGCATTGACAAACTCCCTGCATTTAATAATTTCTGGGAGAATAGTAAATGAAGCTGTGGTTTTCCCTGCACCGTTACATCCGGCAATGATATATAGGTTCTTATTTTGCATTGATATAAAATCAGAGCGAAGAACTATTACAATTGTAACACACTAAATAAAATTTATCCTCTCAGAACAAATTGTACTTCTGCTTCTGAAACGAGTCGAAATTCTTGTACTTACCGCCGCGTTTATTCATATCAAACCGGTAGCCGAGCGTAAGCTCATGTGAGCCGCTGTGTCCGCCACGCAGGCGCGAAATACCCAGATCGTAGGAATACACAAACTGGTAATCGTTCAGAAAAACCATTCCGGCCTGCAAGGCTACCGCATCGCGCAGGCGCCAGGCCACACCGGCAATAATTTTTTCGCGTATGTGTAAACGCAGGTTGTAGTTAATGGTAATCGGAAGTCCTTTTACAATGGTGGCAAACAAATTATTCTCCCACACAAAATCAGGATGGCCGTGAAAATTATAACCGAAGGTGAAGTAATAATGATTTTCATTGCGCACCACCGTTTCGCCCAGGTTGTATTTCGACTGGATCATGTTCATCAGACTGAATCCGAAATGAAACCGGTCGTTGTAAAGCAGTAAGCCCGCATTGGGGTTTCTCTTTTTATCGAATGTATTAAGTCCGGGAGCAAAGGCCGGATCATTTGTCCAGTGCTGGGTGAGATTTGCTGCGTTGAAATTATACTTTGTAAAATTGAGTCCGATGCCAGCCGAAAATTCCACATCCGGAAAACGCAGGTGAAATGCGGCCATGAAGCCATAGGTAAAGCGTGAAGAAGGCCCGGTTACATCGTTGCTTACCAGCGCACCCAACCCCAGCATGCCTTTAAGCAGGCGGCTGTGTACAAGTGCGGTTTGCTGTACGGGCGCATCATTAAAGCCCATCCATTGTGCACGATAATTTACGCGTGCATCAACGGTGCCCTTCGTGCCGGTGTAAGCCGCATTGAAAATCGGGTTGAGCGACGGGTATTGTGTAAAATCAGAAAGTTGCTGGGCCGAAGCAGTAAATACGGCAAGTACGCCCACAGTGAAAATGGAAATTCGTTTCATTGGTTTAGCGTACAATGGTTACTGAATCATAAATTTTGGGTGATCCGTCGCCAAGATCAAGCACATAATAGTAAGTGGCATCGGGCAACCGGTCGCCGTAATTTGTGCCGTCCCAGCTATTGTCATAATTCCCTTTCGAATAAACTAATTGTCCTGTGCGGTCAAATACCTCGAGGCGTGAGTTGGGGTATTTGTAGATGTTGCCGATGTAAAACAAATCGTTAATGCCGTCGTTATTTGGCGAGAACGAATTGTAGAGGTAAATTTCTTTGTTGGGAATTACATTCACGGTTACTGATGTATAATTAGCACATCCAAACTGGGTATAACCAGCCAGGTTGTAGGTAATTGTATCAGTTGGTTCGGCTGTAACGGAAGGTGTGTTTACACTGGAGAGTGCGGTGTCGGGTGACCAGAAGTAATAAGCGCCTCCGCTGGCGGTTAAGACTACAGTCTGGCCTTCGAGTATGGTAATTACCGTAGGAGAAACCGTAATTGTAGGAAGCGGTTGCACGGTTACAAGAATTGTATTAGTAACCTGCGTGCATCCTGCCGAATTGATTGAAACCGTGTAAGTAGTGGTTACGGTTGGAGAAGCGATGGGACGTGGCGCAGAGCTGCTGCTCAGGCTTGCAGCCGGCGCCCAGTTGTAGGCCAATGCCGCATCGTTTGCAGGCAAGCCGATTTGCACCTGTCCGCCCACACACACAAACGTATCGTTTCCTGCACCGGCATTGGCAATAGGATTAATATCCACAAAAATGGTATCCGTGGCACTGTTCCCATCGGCATCTGTAACCGTGACTACATATTGCGTGGGGGCAGCGGGTGTAGCCACCGGATTTGCGAAGGTGGCATTGTTCAGGCCTGTGGCGGGTATCCAGCTGTAGGTGTAGGGCGCATTGCCGCCGGTAGCCGTGGGTGATCCGCCGAGGGTGAACGTATTGCCCGGGCAAATCATGGTATAAGACGGACCCGCATTGGCAGTAACCTGTGCACGGAGACTATTGCCTGAGATAAAGAGCAGGAAGGCAAGCAGAGGAAGGAAATATTTCACAGACTGATACACTATGTTTTTTACAGGGAGATACACAAAGATAACGTTCTCCCCGAGGTGTAAAGTGTGAATTTAGTGCTAAAAATAGATTTCCATTGCTGTGCGGTATGTATTTGCATGGGCATCTACAATATCGCTGATTTGCGGGGAATAGCCGCCGCCCATGCTCACGGCCACGGGGATTTTGTGTTTGCGGCAGGTTTCAAATACAAATTTATCGCGTTGTACGCAGCCGTTGCGGCTAACAGCAAGGCGCCCCAGTTTGTCGGTTTCCAGTATGTCAACGCCGGCCTGATAGAAAATAAAGTCAGGCTCCACAGTATCGATGAGACGTGGCAGGTGTTGCGTAAGCTGTTTAAGGTACTGCGCATCGCCGGTGCCGTCGGGGAGCTCTATGTCGAGGTCGGACTGTTCCTTGTGCATGGGGTAGTTTTTTTCGCCGTGCATGCTGAAGGTGAATACATTTTTGTTTCCGGCAAAAATGGCAGCTGTGCCGTTGCCCTGATGCACGTCGAGATCGACCACGAGGATGCGGCGTGCGAGTTTGCGGTGGAGCAGTACGTTGGCGGCGGTGGCAATGTCGTTGAGCAGGCAGAAGCCTTCGCCGCGGTTGGTGTAGGCGTGGTGTGTGCCGCCGGCCACGTTAAAAGCCACGCCATGCTTTAAGGCCCGCAATGCACCTTCAACGGAGCCATGTAAAATGGTGACTTCGCGCTGCACGAGTTCCGGCGAGAGGGGGAAGCCTGTTTTGCGTATCTCGGCCGGTGTAAGTTGCTGCGCATGCAGGCGTTTAAGATAGTCTGCATCATGTGTAAGCAGAATATCGGCATCGTGCAAGGGCTGCGGCTCGAAGAAATTAGCCGGTTTAAGTGTGCCTTCGTACACAAGCTGTTCGGGCAGCAATTCGTACTTGGCCATCGGAAACCGATGCCCCGCAGGAAGCGGATGCGCATACACAGGCGACCAGGCAACGTACATCATAAGCAGCGCAAATGTAACAAACACCGGTTCTATCCGGTTCGGAAGTACAGGTGGATAAATGCACAACGGCTGCCTTTTCGGGCAGCCGTTGTGGCTTTGGTTCGTAATCTCAATTATCGGAGATCAACTTCCTCGGTTCCGGCCGGGTAGTTTTTAAGGCTGTATTCAAATTCGGTGTCATTCACCGCCAGATTGGGTGTAAATGTTTTTACCACGTAAATCATTTTCGATCCGTCGGTATTCAGCATCGTGGCGCCGATAATCTGTTTTTTCAGTTTGTCGATTTTCACCTTCACGGTATGATAGCTCTTGCCATCGGGTTTTTCAGGATAGAGGTTGATATACTGAATAGCGCGGCCGCCTTCGGTTACTTCTTTCTCAAACTTATATTTGAAACCTTTCTCGTGAATTGTGAAAATATCAGAGGGCACAATTGCATTTTTCGCATTGGGCTTGTTCGGATCCGGAGCATTGTCAACCGTAACCTCCCCGTCTTTTTCACTGTAGTTGCAAATTACTTTTGTATTGCTGCGGTACTCCTCCTTGTAAATTTTCTCTTTTATTTTTTTGTTGAGGATTACCTTATATTTTTTGCCTTTGAGCACAACTGTGCCATCCTGCACATCTTTTGTACCGTTTGGTTTCTCAATGGTAATGCTGAATGAAGCTGTAATGCTGGTGTAGGCCTTTGCGGTTTTGCTCACCTCATCGAGGATGGCTTTGGCTTTAGGATCCTGTTGTGCGGTGGCATTCACAGCGATCAGAAGTGCGGTGGCGGCAAGCGCCTTTTTAAGGGTAGGTTTCATTTTAGAAATCCGATTATGCTGGTCAGGTTTCAAAAAGCGTTCCAAAGTTACAAAATGGTTGTGTTGGTTGTTAAATGATTGATAATCAACAATAATTTTAACACGATTTGTAATTTGTGATTAGACGCCGAAAAAACAGCCGGGTTTAACAGCCCGGCTGAATCAGTTATGTCATTGTTTGAATTTCGGGTTAAAACGGATCACTTCCGCCTTTGTTTCCGCCCAGCATCTGTTCGAGCGAGAGTATGTCTTTCACGAGTACTTCTCGGGCTTTGCTGCCTTCAAACGGTCCAATAATTCCGGCCGCTTCCAGCTGATCAACAATGCGGCCGGCGCGGTTGTAGCCGAGTTTGAGTTTACGCTGAAGCAGTGAGGCTGAGCCCTGCTGGTGATTAACCACAATGCGAGCCGCTTCTTCAAACAGCGAATCGCGGTCGCCTTCGTCAATTTCAAGTTTGGCATCGCTGTTTTCGTCCACATACTCAGGCAGCAGGAATGCACTCGGGTAGCCGCGCTGGTCGCCGATGAACTGGCAGATGCGTTCTACTTCGGGCGTGTCAACAAACGCGCATTGAAGTCGGGTGAGGTCGTTGCCGGTTGAGTAAAGCATATCGCCGCGGCCAATCAGCTGTTCGGCTCCGCCGGCATCAAGAATGGTGCGCGAATCGATTTTTGAGGTTACGCGGAATGCGATGCGCGCCGGGAAGTTGGCTTTGATGGTACCGGTAATGATATTAACCGACGGGCGCTGTGTGGCAATAATGAGGTGAATGCCTACAGCGCGGGCAAGCTGGGCAAGGCGGGCAATAGGCGTTTCTACTTCTTTGCCGGCAGTCATAATCAGGTCGGCAAATTCATCCACCACCAGCACGATGTAAGGCAGGAATTTATGCTCGCCGGAGGGCGGCAGGCGGCGCTGTACAATTTTGGCATTGTATTCTTTGATGTTGCGCACCTGTGCATCTTTCAGCAAGTCGTAGCGCGTATCCATTTCAATGCACAGCGAGTTGAGCGTGTGTACTACCTTCTTGGTATCGGTAATAATGGCTTCGGCGCTGTCGGGCAGTTTGGCGAGGAAGTGGCGCTCAATTTTGTTGAACAATGTAAGTTCCACTTTTTTCGGGTCCACCAGCACGAATTTGATTTGCGCCGGATGCTTTTTGTAAAGCAGCGAAACAAGAATTGCATTCAACCCAACTGATTTACCCTGACCGGTAGCACCCGCCATAAGCAGGTGAGGCATTTTGGCCAGATCGGCAATGTAAATTTCGTTTGAGATGGTTTTGCCCAGCGCCACCGGCAAATCCATGGCACTGTGCTGAAAACGTTCTGAAGCCAGCAGCGCACGCATGGGCACCATTTCGGGGTGCTGGTTGGGGACTTCAATGCCAATGGTGCCTTTACCGGGAATCGGTGCGATGATACGAATGCCCAGCGCCGAAAGACTCAGTGCAATATCGTCTTCCAGGTTTTTGATTTTGGAAATGCGCACACCAGCCGCCGGATTTATTTCGTAAAGCGTAACCGTAGGGCCAATGGTGGCTTTAATTTTTTCGATTGCAATGCCGTAGTTGCCCAGCGTTTCCACAATGCGGTTTTTATTGGCATTAAGCTCCTCGGTATTTACGCCCCCATCTTTTCCGGTACTGTAATTTTCGAGCAGGTCGATAGTGGGAAACTGGTAGCTGCCCAGTTCGAGTGTGGGATCAAACTCGCCAAACTCGCGCACCAGTTCATCGGCTTTGTTTTCAATTTCATCGGCGCTGAGTTCTGCTTCTTCTTTCTTCTCTACAGTGAATTGAATGTTGTCGTCGGCCGTAAGGTCTGTGGTAACGGGCAACAGGGGTGGGATTTCGGCCACAGGCAGTGGTTCGGGCTCCGGTTCCGGCTCAGCGGTTTCTTCTTCATTTTCTGTTTCGTCAGCTGTTTCTTCTTCTGCAGGTGTTTCCACCGTCATCAGCACGGGCTCGGGAATTTCTTCGTCATCTTCTGTTTCGTCTTCAATATCCAGTGCCTCATTTTCGTCGGGTTGCTGGCGTATTTGGTTGCGCATGCCGGCGGCAGTTGTTTCTTCCCGGGCGGGTTCTTCTTCTGTTTCGGTGGCAGCGGGTTTACGAGCAAATACAAACGAGAAATTGAACACCACAATTAAAAACGCCGATGCAATAAAGAGCAGGAAAAGCCCTGTGCCTATTTTGCCAAACACGCTGTTGAGCCAGCTGCTGACTTCGTAGCCAAACACGCCGCCCGGGTAAAATACGGCTGTACTGAACACATAGCCCAGCAGCACCGAGCCAAAGAGCAGGGCAAACACGCCAAAGCGGAAGGTTTTGCCAAAGGGCAGTATTTCGGCGCCGGTAAGCATGCGTATGCCGCCAATAAACGAAAGCAGCGGAACGACAAAGGCCATAATACCAAAGCCGCTGTGAATAAATGCGTGCGACACCAGCGCCCCGAATTTGCCGAGCACATTGGTTATGCGTGAGGAGGCTGCAAAAAGTTCGCTGAGCGGGCCCATTACCATATTCTGGTCGGCTTTCCAGGTAAAGAAGTAGGAGAGGAAAGCCACCGCGAGGTAGGGCGTAACAATGAAAAGCAGGAAAGCCCCGATGAGTTTGCGCAGGCGTTCGTCGTTATTGAAACGGTCGCGCAGGCCGCCAAACAGTCTGAATTTAGGGCGCGATGTATTGGCGGGCTGTTCGGATTGGCTTTGGGGTTCGGGTGCGGGACGCTGCGGGCGTTTTTTGCGCTCGGGGGGCGGGGGGGGCGTTTCCTGCTCCGGCTCAGGTTGCCGGAGTGTATTGCGCACTGTGTTTTTCTTTTGTTTTGGTTCTTCGGCCATTTGGGCAGTATTCGGGATGCAAACGATCAAAAGTACATTCGTCAAGTGCACAACGCCGGAGCCGGGCGAAATCTTATAAACGGGGGGGTGTTCAGAAAGGTGGGTTCGTTTCTATGTTGTGTTTCGTATAAAATGTTGTAATCAAAATAACTTGGCTTTAATTCGTTGGAATCGTTGAAATAAAGCTTGTCTTGCTACTATTCATCCGGAATAATCTCTAAAACTTGTTACCGTAAGCAAAAATAGCCCCAATGCAGCGGCTGCATAAATCAGATTGAGAAAAACGATAAGATGTGCATTGCGCTTTCTGATTAATGAATAAATACATAAACCAATACCTGTAGCGGCCAGTAAAAGGTGGATAAGTATTGCCACTGTTAATGGAAAATAAAACAGCCATATTGCATACCTGAAATCAAGAAGAGTAATTGCCGCAGCAATAAAATAAATCAAGGCAATAAAATCAGAAACAATGTTATGCTTACGAGCCAGTAAATACATCCAGCCGAATTGTCCCATTTTCATTTATCACCATTAGTTTCAGGATGGCTTTGATCATCCAAACATCTGCTCCAGCTTTTCCAGCTCTCCATCAAGCAGGGCCTGCAAATAATGTAGCACTTCATTGCTGTCCTGAACTGTTTTTTCGTTCAGGTAGTCAGGCTCCATAATTTCCTTTTTGCCAAAGAGACTTCGTTTGGTAATCAATTTAGGCCGTTTGTAAAAAAGTAGCCACACCTGCCCATCAATGGCAGAAATGCAAAGGCCGTGTTTCTGTTCAGTGCGTTCAACTTCAAGCGAGGGTGAATGAAACACTTCCTGTGCAGGAGTGGCGTCCATTTTCGTCAAAAGTTCCTTCCACGGCGTGGAGGAGAATGTGTGCAGGATTTGGGTGGCACTGAGCGGCCCCAGGTCAACAAATTCGGGATTAAACGGATCGGCGAAGGAGGCGCGAAAAGACATGCGATTATTGGTAATTTGTGTTTTGGGGCCTAACAGCCTCTAAGGCTAAAAGTAAGCAATTGCAGGCCGACAGGCACGGCTGAGGTAATTTTGCAACGAATAACGGTATTAATCGTTGCAAAAAGTGCGGCGAATGTTTGGAAGGGAGGGAGGGGGGATGTATATTTGTGGCGAAAGGTAAGGCGAATGAGTGATTACATACATCAGAAGTATAACTGGCCGGTTTTCCTTTGGGAGAGTGATGAAGTAATTGATGAGCTTAGCGAAGCCAGGAATCTGCAGGGCCGGTTACTTGGAAAAATGCAGATGTTCGGGTTTGAACTACAGGATGAGGCTTTATTTGAAACCCTTACGCTGGATGTACTAAAGTCGTCGGAAATTGAAGGTGAGATGCTTAATCCGTTGCAGGTGCGGTCGTCGATAGCGGAGCGGCTGGGAATTGAATTTGCCGGGGCAGTTGCATCAGACAGGAACGTGGATGGAATGGTGGATATGCTTATTGATGCTACCCGGAATTGTTTTGAACCATTAACCAAAGAACGGCTTTTTGGCTGGCATTCGGCTTTATTCCCTACAGGCAGAAGCGGGATGTTTCCGATTGTTGTGGGCGACTGGAGAAAAGACACGAAGGGGAAAATGCAGGTTGTATCGGGAGTGGCGGGGAAAGAAAAGGTGCATTTTGTAGCTCCGGATGCCGAATTGCTTGAGGATGAGATGGAAGCATTTTTGTACTGGTTTAACGGGAAGTACAAACTTGATCCGGTAATTAAAGCCGCTATAGCGCACTTATGGTTTATTACCATTCACCCGTTTCAGGATGGAAACGGGCGTATTGCAAGAGCATTAACGGATATGCTGCTGGCGCGTTCGGATAAAAGTATGCAGCGGTTTTACAGTATGTCGGCCCAGATACGGATTGACAGAAAGGCTTATTACCACATACTGGAGAAAACGCAGAAGGGGCACCTGTTCATTACCGAGTGGGTAAGGTGGTTTTTGAATTGTCTGATTAATGCGTTGCATGCCTCGGAAACAGTGCTTACACGTGTGTTGAAGAAAGCCGAGTTCTGGAAGAAATATTCGAAGGTTAACTTTAATGAGCGGCAGAAAAAAGTATTGGTAAAGCTGCTTGAAGGGTTTGACGGGAAACTTACTTCGATGAAATGGGCAAAACTTGTGAAATGTTCGAAGGATACGGCGATACGTGATATTAATGATCTGATCGGGAAGAATGTGTTGAAGAAAGACGGGGCCGGGGGGAGAAGTACAAGTTATTTGCTGGTGAGTTAAAAAACTGCCTCCTTCAGCCAAAGCCGGAGGAGGCAGAAAAAAATGCGTTACAAACGCTTAGAATCGCTCGAGTTGCGAGAAGAAGAAATTGCCTTCGATAGCGGCGTTTTCATCGCTGTCTGAGCCGTGAATGGCATTGGCCGCAATTGAAGTGGCAAAGCGTGCGCGGATTGTTCCGGGTTCGGCTTTGGCAGGATCGGTAGCGCCGATGAGTGTACGGAAATCGGCTACGGCATTGTCTTTTTCAAGAATAGCAGCCACGATGGGGCCAGACGACATATAGCTAACCAGTTCGCCGTAGAAGGGGCGTTCTTTGTGGATTTCGTAAAATTTGCCAGCCGCTTCGGGAGTGAGGCGGGTGTATTTCATGGCCACAATGCGGAAACCGGCTTCGTTAATCTGCGCCAGAATGGGGCCAATGTGGTTGTTGCCCGTAGCATCGGGCTTGATCATGGTGAAAGTTTTGTTGCCTGCCATAGTAGTTTTTGTTGATGCCTTTTCAAAAAGGCGTGCAAAGATAGTGGTTTTTGAGTGTTTATGCACATTTACTGTTATTTTTACGGCTTAATTCCACCTTGTGAAGCCTGCCGAAAAAACCGCGCTTAAACGCCTGCTTGCCCAGCCGCAGCAAATTGTAATTGTTACACATTGGTCGCCTGATGGCGATGCTATTGGTTCCTCGCTGGGGCTTTGGCATTACCTGCGCAAAAAGGGGCACAGTGTAAACGTGGTAACGCCCAACGATTATCCCGAATTTCTGCACTGGATGCCCGGCCACAAACAGGTTACCGATGCCCAGCGCAATCCGGCCAAGGCGGCCAGGCTCATAGCCAAAGCCTCGCTCATTTTCTGTCTCGATTTTAATGATCTCAAACGCATAAACGTACTGGGCAAGCTGGTGGCCGAAAGTCAGGCGCCCAAAGTGCTTATCGACCATCACCCCCAACCTGATGCTTTTGCCCGCTTCAGCCTGCACGAGGTAAAAGCCAGCTCCACCGCCGAACTCATTTACGAGTTTATGTCGCTCATGGGCGATGAAAAGCTGGTGGATAAACACATAGCCAACTGCCTTTACGTAGGTATAATGACCGATACGGGCTCGTTTCGTTTTCCGGCCACAACCGCGCGTACGCATGCCGTAGTGCAGCGGCTTATGGAGGCTGGCGCAGAAAATGCACTGAATCACAACCGCATTTACGACGATAATACCGAAAACCGGATCCGTCTGTTGGGTTATGCGTTGAGCGAAAAGCTGGTGGTGCTGCCCGAATTCCGCACGGCGTTTTTTGCGCTGAGCCACGAAGAGCATGAGCGTTTTCATTTCCAGAAAGGCGATACGGAAGGGCTGGTGAATTATGGCCTTACCATGCGCGGCATTGTGTTTTCGGCCTTTTTTGCCGAGCGCGACGGAATTATAAAATGTTCGTTCCGCTCGAAAGGGAAGTTTGATGTGAATGTGTTTGCGCGCGAGAACTTCAGCGGCGGCGGCCATGTGAATGCGGCCGGCGGGGCTTCACAACTTTCGTTAAACGATACCGTTTCTAAGTTCAGAAAGCTGCTTCCGAAGTATCTTGCAGCATTAAACAAAGCCTAAACAACCATGAAACGCATTGGTGTGTTACTGCTTGCGCTCTCCGCACTGGTTGCTGCCTGCTCGGAAGATAAGCCTGTGCAGCGCCGCCGGCCGCTTACTGAAAAGCAGATGCGCGACGGATCAGTGAAAATGCACACGTGGGACAGGCAGCGGCAGGCCGACGAAATAGACCAGTACATCCGCCGTCAGGGCTGGACAATGGAAACCACGGCATCGGGCCTGCGCTGGATGCTGCTCAAAAAAGGCAGCGGCACGCAAACCGCCCAACCCGGCCAGATTGCCAAAGTGTATTACACCATTAAACTCATGGACGGCACGGTGTGCTACACGTCTGACAAAGACGGCTCGCGGAGTTTTGTAATTGGGCGCGATGATGTGGAGCCCGGCATACACGAAGGCGTGCAGCTGATGCACACCGGCGATAAAATGCGGTTTGTGCTGCCCTCGCATCTTGCACACGGACTTACGGGCGACAATGCCAAAATACCGCTGCTGGCCTCGCTGGTGTGTGAACTTGAACTTTTAAAAATCTCCCAGCCCGAGTAATGCGATTTTATTCTCTCCCGCTTTTTTTCTGTGTAGTTACGCTGCTTGCTGCCTGTGGCAACGAATCGTCGAAATATCCCGGCTACAGCGAAGCCGGCGAAGAAGTGTACTGGAAACTCATTGAACCCGGCGAGGCTGAAAAGCAACCCGGCGAAAACGATTTCATTGAAGTACGCATGCGCAACAGCTTCAACGGCACGGTATTTTTCGATTCGGAGCTGCAAAGTGCCCGTGGCACCGTGCTCATGCCGTTTGCAGGGAACAAACATCTGGCTATGCTGCACGAAGGCGACAGCGCCGCCATTTTGCTCCCCGGCGGCGATTTACGTCTGCCCGGCATGCCCGATACCGGCATGATGCAAATGAATATACGCCTGGTGCGCATCCTCTCCGAAGCCGAGTACAACAAACGCATTACCCAAACCGACACCGACGCCGACGAACAAATTCTCATTGCCCGTTACCTCAGCCGTCAGAAAATTGCCGCAAAACCCGACAGTACGGGCATGGTATTTATTCCGGTAAGTGCAGGCAGCGGGCGCACCGCTTCAGGCGCTAAAACCGTTACCGTGCGCTATACCGGCAGCTTTTTAAACGGACGTGTGTTTGATAATAATGCCAGCGGCGAAAAGGGTGTGGCTTTCAGCTGGGGGAGCGAAGGACAGTTAATTCCCGGATTAACCCGTGCATTGCGTGGTATGAAAACGGGCGGAAAAGCAAAAATAGTCCTACCTTCGGCGCTGGCTTTTGGGAATGGTGGCTCAAGCACCGGACTCATTCCGCCACATACGCCCGTGGTGTATGAACTCGAATTTTTATCTGCAGAATAAATATTTCCTAATTCAATCAATGAAAAATGTCCTGTTTGCTGCACTTGCAGCAGTTTCAGTAGCCGCCGTTTCGTGCACCGAAGGTGGTCCTTTCCCGGGCTTCGAAAAACAAACGCCCTCTACCTACATCAAGTTTCATAAAAAAGGCGATGGAAAAGACACGGCCGGACAGGGTGGTGTGGCTTTCCTTCAGTTGAAACTGATTACCCCGCTCGATTCGGTGATTCAGGACTTCAATGCGGCACGCGGCGAGCAGTCGGTACCGATGCGTCTGGAGCCCTCTCGTTTTAAAGGCGATTTTCTGGATATTATTGCACACCTGCACAAAGGCGACAGTGCCACGTTTTTTGTAAACCTTGATACAATTAAAAAGTATTTCCGTAAAGGCGAGCAGAATGAATTCCCGCTTGAACCGAAATACGATTCGTTGAAATACATTGGTTTCCGCGTGAAGGTGGACAGCATTTACACCAAAGCTTATACTGAGAAGAAGATTAAGGAGATGCAGGATAAGCAGCAGAAAATGATTGATGATGCGAAGAATGCGGAAGCCGGTAAAATTCAGAGTTACCTTACAAACAACAAACTCACCGACCTTAAGCCCGATGAAAAAGGCATTTATTTTAAAGTAATCAAGCCCGGTACAGGTAAGCAGGTTGCCGAAGGCATGCAGGTAGCAGCCCGTTACAAAGGTACTTTCACCGACGGCCGTATGTTTGACGGCAACTTTGAAGCACCCGAACCGATGCGTTTTACTGCCGGTCAGCAAATGATTCCGGGCTTTACCGATTGCATTCTGCGTATGAAAGACGGCAGCCGCGTGCTGTTCATTCTTCCTTCGTCTCAAGCTTACGGCGATATGGGTTCGCAGGGAATTCCGCCTTACGAGCCGCTGGTGTTTGAAGTGGAAATCAAAATTGAAAATGCAAAACCGGCTGCCGGTAAATAATTAAGTAAATCACTTTCACATGAAACGTATTCCGGCTCTGTTTGTAATTGTTACACTTGCGCTGCTTGCGGCTTTGAACTGGTCGTTTGCCGGTAAAGACAAGGGCAAACAGAGCCGGAAGTTTCTGAAAGGCTACCAGCAGATAGCTCCCGCTACCTGGCTGAAAATGCACAAAGCCGGGCCTAAAGTCGATTCGGCCGGTGTGGGCGGTGTGGCGTTTATGAAACTCAAACTAATCGACCACCGCGATTCAGTACTGGCCGACTACAATGCGCAACGTGGCGGGCAGCAGGTGGCTGTGCAGTTTGAAAAACCTCGTTTCAAAGGCGATTTTCTCGATGTGCTCATGCACCTCAACACGGGCGACAGCGCCACGTTTTACATGGTGCTTGATTCGATCAAGAAATACTTCCGTACTCCGGCCGGCAACGATTTTCCGCTTTCGCCCAAAGATGATTCACTTGAATTTGTGGGCTTCCGGGTAAGAGTTGACAGTGTGTACACAAAAGCTGCAATGGACCAGAAAATGGCAGTGATGCAGCGCCAGCAAACGGAGCAACAAAAAGCCATGAAGGAAAAAAGCCGCAATGATGTACTCTGGTATCTTGCGGTTAACGAAATGAGCGATCTGAAGCCCGATACCAAAGGAATTTATTATAAAGAGCTTATTCCCGGCACCGGCGCACAGGTTACACCCGGCACAAAAGTATCTGTGTGGTATAAAGGCATGCTTACTAACGGGCTGATTTTTGATACCAATCTGGCCGGCCCCAACCGTATGCCTATGGAATTTATTGCCGGTCAGCAAATGATTCCCGGATTTACCGATTGCATTCTGCGTATGAAAGACGGCGGCAAATCGGTATTCATTATTCCACCCGAACTGGCCTACGGCGATCAGCAAAACGGCGCTATTCCGCCCTACAGTGCGCTGGTGTTTGTAGTGGAACTCAAAATAGTGAGTTCGGGGAAATAAACAGCATCTGCGCGGCATGAAACAGTCTCTTCAAACCGTGTTGTTTGCTGCGGTGGTTTGTTATGCCGGATTACGTTTTGCCGTGCCTGCAGAAAAAACGGTGCCTGCTTTTCTCGAAGGTTATTCACCGCTTAGCCCAAACACATGGCTGCGTGTAATTCGCCCCGGCGAAACAGCCGACAGCATTCCGGCTGGCAGCATGGTGTTTGCAAAACTCCGCGTGGCGGCTCCTAACGGTAAAACCATTGTGGATTATTCCGCCGCAAATCACAATGCCCCGATGCCGCTGAAATTTAACTTTGCCCGTTTTGCCGGTGATTATGCCGACGTAATGAAACAGCTGCACAGCGGCGACAGTGCCTGCTTTTTCATCTGTACAGATACACTCAAAAAATACAGCCTGAACCGGCATCTTATTGATCCGGTACCGCTGGCGGCGGAATTTGATACGTTGCCCTACATTGGCTTTTACATCCGCATCGACAGTGTGTACACTCCCGCCCGCATGGAACAGATGCGCAGGGAAAAAGCGCAGCGTAACGATCCTGCGGCCCTACGTGCCAAAGCCCTTGCCGATATTCAGACCTATCTCACCGACAATAATCTTTCTGACCTGCAGCCTGACCGTAACGGTATTTACTACAAGGAACTTATTCCCGGCAAAGGATTGCGCGTAATGCCCGGCATGAAAGTTTCGGTGATGTACAAAGGAACATTTACCGACGGCCGTGTGTTTGATACAAACATCGGAAAGCCCGGTGCAAAACCACTGGTATTTGTGGCCGGAAGGGGGATGATTCCCGGTTTTACCGAGTGTATCCTGCGTATGAAAGACGGTGGTAAATCGCTGTTTATTCTTCCGCCCGAGCAGGCCTACGGCGAAAAAGGAGCAGGAAACATCCCTCCCTGGAAACCGCTGGTGTATGAAGTAGAACTCAAAATTACCGACTCCGGCACCCGAAACTGATAACGAATCTATTTAACCTGATAACCTATGAAACGATTTCTGATTGGCTTTGTGAGCCTTCTTTTAGTGGCCGGTGCTGCAACCGGTGCAGCATTTGCATTTAACGGCGGCGAGCCCGCCAAAGAACCCGAGCGTAAATACAAAAGCAAGAAAGTACGCAAGCCTAAAACCATTAAAACCGCATCGGGGCTCGAATATACCATTACCGCCAAAGGCAATGGCCCGCAGGCTGGTTCTGGTTACCGCCTTACCGTATTATACACAGGCAAGCTCACCAACGATACCGTTTTTGATGCTTCTTCGCGTCATGGCAATACACCTTTCACCTACAAAGTAGGCGCAGGCCGTGTAATTAAAGGCTGGGACGAAGCCGGTGCGCTGCTGCGTGCAGGTGATAAAGTAACACTGCGTATTCCGCCCGAACTGGGCTATGGCGCGCAGCAAATGCCAAATATTCCGGCCAACAGCACACTCGTTTTCGAAATAGAAGTGCTCGATGTACAGCCTCCTCCCGTAAAGCGTGATGCGAAAGGTATGGACACCGTAACCACGGCTTCGGGGCTCAAGATTGTGTTTTTCGAAAAACATCCCGAAAATCCCCTTGCCAAGCCCGGTCAGCGCGTAAAAGTAAATTACAGCGGTTACCTTACAGATGGCAAAATGTTTGATTCTTCGTTCGAGAACGGCGCACCGATTCAGGTAATGCTTGGAAAGGGGCAGGTGATAAAAGGCTGGGACGAAGGTCTGGCTCTGATGCGTGTGGGTGAAAAGGCCCAGTTTATCATTCCGCCCGGCCTGGCATACGGCAACCGCGCAATGGGATCGATTCCGGCCAACAGCACGTTAATTTTCGACGTGGATCTGCTCAGCGCGCAGTAAGGACTAGTGGCAAACTCCTGTTGCCGTATAAAAAGCCTTATATTTGGCCTTTAGCTGAATGATCCCCATTTGGCCCCTTGCAAGCGCCTATGCTGAATGAAGCTGATGTAAAAGCCCTGTTAACTGACCCGATGACCGATTGGTTTTATCTGGGGCAGGTAAACGATGGCTTTATCGATTCCTTTATTGCATTGCTTGATGCTCGTCCTTTTTTCCAGAGCCTGAGCAGGCCTGCAAGGCGTCGTTTCATGCAAACGTTAATAGAAGCCCTTCAGAATATTCGCAACTACACGCCGCACAACCTTACAGGTTACCCGGAAGCGGTTGTCCTCATGCAGCGATTAACTACCACCAACTGGCTGCTGCGTTGCGGCAATGTGATGCTCAACAGCAATGTGGAGAAACTGCAAAGCCGCCTTGCCCGCATTTCAGAAAGCAACAGCGCGCAACTCAAAGAAATGTACATCCACCAGATGGAAGCCACACTTCACGATCAAAGTCGTACAAGTGCAGGTCTCGGGCTTATTGAAATGGCCCGTTCGTCTGATACGCCGCTCAAATACAAGTTTGTAACGCTTAATCAGCAATACACTTTCTTTGCTTTAGAAATAGAAATCTCATTAGCCTGAGCCATGATTCCCAAACTGCACATACCAGAAACCCGCAGTACGCCCGAAATTCATTTCGATGAGGCAAACGGAATTTACCTGATCCGTGGTCGTTCAATTCCACCCGATGCCTCCTCGTACTTTCATCCGCTCGATAAATGGGTGGAAAATCTGGTGGCCGTGGGTACATCCAAACCGGTGAATTTGAAAATAAGACTCGAACACCTCAACACGGGTACTATCCGTTCGCTGCTTACCATATTTTCAAAACTGCTTCGCATCCGCGAAAAGGGCACCGAAGTCAATATTGAATGGTACTACAACGAGGAGGACGAAGATCTTATTGATAAAGGCGAAGAAATGTCGCTCATTCTCGATGTGCCCTTCCGCTATATCAGCTTCACAGAAGGCGATTATTAAGAGCCTGTCAGATAATTTTGTTCTGCTTTGATTTTGATGGATTTTTGGATTGATTGAGGCGCTTTTTGAACAGATACATGGAAGGTCTCTGAGAAAAAGCAACGAAAAGCAATCAAAAAAGACGCGAAATCATTAAAAAGAAAATTCCCTAACAGGCTCTAAGACATTATTCTTTTCTTTAAAAGCAACGGCCGGAATCAGTTCCGGCCGTTGCTTTTTGTTTTGAAAGCCTATTTATGATTTTTGGAGTTTATGCCAGAGGAAATAGGATGCAAACAAAAATGCCACCGGCAGCAGAATAACCACAATACCTGCATTCAATTCCTGCGTGGCAATAATCGAAACAGCAGCCGCCAGAAGATCGAAGAACAATCCGGCATAGGCCCATTCCTTGATTCGTTTAAATTGTGGAATAAGAATGGCAATAGCTCCTGCCGCTTTGGCAATACCAATAAATACAATAAAGTACTCGGGATATCCCAGTGCGGTAATAAATGTAACGGCTTCCGGGTCAAGCATTATGTCTGGTATTGCACTGAAGAGCATAAAGGCTGCAAAGAGTGAGGTAATAATCCAGTAGGCAAGTTTGATTTTTTTCATGGCGGTGTGGTTTATGCGTTGCAATTTAATGAGTAACCTTTCAAGGTTGAAATGATGCTGTTTATTTCGTGATAATTGGAAAAAAGGTTGTTAGCACACGAAGCGGGCATAAAAGAGAAACTGCCACTAAGCCTGGGAAGCCGTGGCAGTTTCGATTTTTTTTGCTGATAAACCCGCGTGGAAGCCCGTGTAACCGGGGTGCGGCGTAAATCAGTCAAACACCTTAACCAGAATGATACAAACTTACACCTGCAAACTACCTTGATCAAGTGCCCTTTTACAAGCGGCAGGTTTAATTAACAGGTGGGGATGAATTCCGGATAAGTGGTAAAAAGTGAGCTTCTGATACCTCCGAAAGCCTTGCAAACACTGTTAATTAGTGTTAAGGCGGCTTATTTTACCTCTTCGTAATCCACATAGTCGCCATCGTCATCGTTGCTTTTTTTCGATGCGTTTTGCGGCTTTTGTGTTTTATCCTGATTGTGATGGTGGTGATGTGTATTTTGCTGGTAGTAATACTGACCGCTGCTAGGCGCATTGCCACTGCGTGAGGGACTAAGTATCCGCCACAAAATCCAGCCTACAAGTAGGGTATAAAACAGTTCCTGCATGTGTTGCAAATGTACCGCAAAAAATCAGTTCTTCGCCACAAGGCCGTGTCTGAGGCGTTCTGTTGCACGGTACTCGTCGGGTGAGAGGCCGGTGTGGAGTTTGAAAAAGCGGCTGAAATAGGCCGGGTCGTGAAAGCCTATGGTGTAGGCTATTTCTTTGGCCGATGCAAGGGAATAGAGCATCAGCCGCCGGGCTTCCAGTATTACCCGTTCCTGTATCAGATCGCCCGCTGTGCGACCGGTGCTTTTTTTCACCACATCATTCAGATGGTTGGCCGATACGGATAGTTTTTCGGCATAATCGCTTACACGGTGTGTGGTGGTGAAGTGTGCATCAATAAGATTGCGGAACTGTACCACCAGATGTACGCCTGCTTCGCGCGCAGGTTTCAGCCGTTCCGGGAATTTTGATTTGCAGCGCAGCAGCAGTATATTGATATAACTTCGGATAATTCCTTCGCGGTTGGGATCGTCAGACTGATATTCAGTTTTAATGTGGATGAATATATTTTTTACCCATTCCTTCATTCCCGCATCTAACTTCAGCATCCGGTCGCGGCTGTCGATATCAAGAAACGACATACCCCGCAGAAAATCACGGCTCATGCTGTCGAAGTAAAAAAAGGCTTCGGTAAACAGCAGCACTTTCCCCCGCGTGCTTCCCGTACGATTAAGCAGATGCACCTGCCCCGGCGATACAAAATGCAGGCTGTGCGAATTGATCGGGTAGGGCTCAAAATCAATCATGTGTGTGCCTTCTGCCTCTTCAAACAAAAATATCTCGTAATAACCGTGCCGGTGTGGCTCGGAAGTAACGTAGTCCTGATTGTATTCGCCCAGTTCAAAGTAGCGGAATGCTGGGAGGTCTTCTTCACCGGGATGAAATTCGTTTAACGGAATCTGTGTAAATGGGATATTTGCCATGATAACCGAAATTAGCAAAAATGTAACAACATGTAATTAATAGTAGCCAGCTGTTTCGCCAGAAACAGCAGCCAAAATTCAGTAATAATTCGAGGAATGACTGAACGGGTTAATTGCGTTTACCCGAAATGAGTGTGAAAAAGAGGGGAGGAGAGGAGATTTTTTTCATTCGCATACTTTTAAGAGCCTGTTTAAAATTCATCCTTTGGCTTTGTTTCGGCTCATTTTCCCTCATCCTGCGTTCTGTTTTTTGTCGATCCTCTCCAAGGATCGCCTGCAAAACACGCCTTGTCTGAGGAAAAATGTGCTCAAAATCTCGAAAACAAATTATACACAGGCGCTAAATGAATAAACCGTATAGCTTCTTACCTTCGCATTACGATGAAAGTAACTGTAATTGTTAAAGAAGTAAACGCCCGTTTTCGTCAGGATATTGCGGATAAATACAACGACGGAAAAGAAAGTGCGGATAACATGCACTACAACTGGGAAGACGAATTTGCTGTAAAAGCCGATGTGTCAGCCTTTAAGGTTCGCAACAATGTGCCTTACGAACTTCGTGGCTGGCGTGGCACCAGTGAATTTTGCATCGAAATCCCGGGTATGATGGTGGTTGATTGTCATCATGCCGATGATTCAGTTACACAGTTTGCCTTTTCGCGTAAATATGTAAAAGACACCAAAAAGTCAGAGCGCCCCAACGGCGATATTCGCTTTTTTGTGTTTGTGAGTGATACAAAACCGGCCGTGAGTCCGCAGCCCGGCGTGTATATTCTTCAACACGAATGGCCGCAGGAATTACCGCTGCCTGTGGCAGAAGAGGGTGATGATGAAGATGAGGATTTTGATTTTGAGGATGATAGTGAGGAGTAGCCATCACGCACCGCCGACGGTGATTTTGATCCTCGTATGCCTCTGGGAACTCAATCACCGGAATTGTAAGCATTGAGGCGGGTGATTTTGATCCTGCATGCCTGCGGTGAATCAATCACCGGCAATGGAAGCATTGAGGCGGGTAATTTTGATCCTGCATGCCTGCGGTGAATCAATCACCGGCAATGGAAGCATTGAGGCGGGTGATTTTGATCCTGCATGCCTGCGGTGAATCAATCACCGGCAGTGTAAGCATTGAGGCGGGTGATTTTGATCCTGTATGCCTGCGGTGAATCAATCAACGCAGTGTAAGCACTGCCGCCGGTGATTTTGATCCTCGCATGCCTGCGGTGAATCAATCACCAGCAATGGAAGCATTGAGTCAAATAATTTCGACAGATTGAATAGCTTAACCCTATTGTTTTCCGGTGGCTGAGTTTATCGAAGCCACCGGAAAACAAAAGCGCGGCAATCATTACCGACTGCCGCGCTTGCTATTGATACAAGACGATTACTTGGTGTCTTTCACTTCTTCAAAATCCACATCCGTTACTTCGGCATCGCCGCCCTGCGGGTTTCCGCCCTCGGGATTTCCGGTATCGCCGCCTTGCTGCTGCATGGCTTCGTACATACCCTGAGCCACCTGCTGGAGATTGGCCATTGCCGTGTCGATGGCAGGGAAATCTTTATTGGTGTGTGCCGTGCGAAGTGCAGCAAGTGCATCCTCAATGGGCTGTTTTTTATCGGCCGGGATTTTATCGCCAAACTCTTTCAGCTGCTTTTCTACCTGGAAGATGAGCGAGTCAGCCTGATTGAGTTTTTCCACTTCTTCGCGGGCCTTCTTGTCGGCTTCGGCGTTCATCTCGGCTTCTTTCTTCATACGCTCAATTTCGTCTTTAGAAAGACCAGAGCTGGCTTCGATGCGGATGTTCTGTTGTTTGCCTGTGTTTTTGTCTTTGGCCGACACGTTGAGAATGCCGTTTGCATCAATATCAAACGCCACTTCAATTTGCGGCACGCCACGCGGCGCGGCCGGAATTCCGTCGAGTACAAAGCGGCCAATGGTGCGGTTTTGTGCGGCCATGGGGCGCTCGCCCTGAAGGATATGGATTTCTACCGAAGGCTGATTATCAGACGCGGTAGAGAAGGTTTCTGACTTCTTGGTGGGAATGGTGGTGTTAGCCTCGATGAGTTTGGTCATTACACCGCCATAGGTTTCGATACCTAATGAAAGCGGAGTAACGTCGAGCAGCAGCACATCTTTTACTTCTCCGGTAAGCACACCGCCCTGAATGGCTGCACCCACGGCAACCACTTCGTCGGGGTTTACACCTTTTGAGGGTGATTTACCGAAGAATTTGGTAACGGCTTCCTGAATAGCGGGAATACGTGTGGAACCACCCACAAGAATTACTTCGTTAATGTCGTTTACACTGAGGCCGGCATTGCTGAGGGCCGATTTGCAGGGCTCAATGGTGCGGCGGATGAGATCATCAACCAGCTGCTCAAACTTGGCGCGTGTAAGGCTGCGCACAAGGTGTTTGGGAATACCATCAACCGGCATAATGTAAGGCAGGTTGATTTCGGTGGTATTCGAGCTGGAGAGTTCGATTTTGGCTTTTTCTGCCGCTTCTTTCAAACGCTGCAGCGCCATCGGATCTTTAGTAAGGTCGAGGCCGCCGTTTTCGGATTTGAATTCGGCCACCAGCCAGTCGATAATTTTCTGGTCGAAGTCGTCGCCACCGAGGTGTGTATCGCCATCAGTTGCTTTTACTTCAAATACGCCGTCGCCAAGTTCAAGCACGGAAACGTCGTGTGTACCACCGCCGCAGTCGAACACCACAATTTTCATGTCGTTGTTCTTCTTGTCGAGGCCGTAGGCCAGGGCAGCCGCAGTAGGTTCGTTAATGATACGGCGCACTTTGAGTCCGGCAATTTCACCGGCTTCTTTGGTGGCCTGACGCTGGGCATCATTGAAGTAGGCCGGCACGGTAATTACCGCTTCGGTTACTTCGGTACCGAGGTAATCTTCGGCTGTTTTCTTCATTTTCTGAAGAATCATGGCCGAAATTTCCTGCGGGGTATATTTGCGGTCGTCTATTTCAACGCGGGGCGTGTTGTTTTCTCCTTTTACAACAGAGTAAGGTACGCGACCCGTTTCAGTAGCAACTTCGTTAAAAAGATGCCCCATGAAACGCTTAATGGAATAAATGGTTTTGCGTGGATTGGTGATGGCCTGGCGTTTAGCCGGATCGCCAACCTTGCGCTCGCCGTTATCAATAAAAGCTACGATTGACGGGGTAGTACGGCGACCTTCGTTGTTTGCTATTACAACAGGTTCATTGCCTTCCATTACAGCCACACAGGAGTTCGTGGTGCCCAGGTCAATACCAATAATTTTGCCCATGACGGAATAAGTTAATGTTTAGTGCTTAGTGATGTATGTGCCTGCCTAAAGTCAATTCCTATGCCATGCCCTTTTGAAGCGTTTTTTTTGCCAAAATGCCGTCTTCATCCGCTCATTTACTGCCAAAATGACGTATCATCAATGCAAAACTGCCCGGACAAGGGTTTGTCCGGGCAGTAATTGGCAGGTTATATGGTTACCTTACTGACAGCCGAGCACGGCGTCATTGCGGTCTCTGAATTTCAGTCCGCAGGAAATATAGCCGCGAGAAAGCGTATCCTGAGTAAGCTGTGTAATCTGAATGTTGCGTTTGGTAATTTTTGTGCGTGAGCCAAAAACGCCTACCGCCATTTGGGTAGTGCCGGCTTCATCGCCGGGAATCAAGATGTTTGAATAGCTGGGGCGTTCCTGTACCAGAGAGGAGGAGGGGCTGTTTACACGCATGTAGGTGTAAAGATCCTCTCCGGCAGCATAAATGGTGTAGGAGATAGAATCGCCATCGCGCCAAACCACGTTCGGATCATTGGGGATGCTTTGTACAAGAAAGCGGTAAAAGTCGTCAGGACCATAGGTGAGTGCGAGCGCATTTACGGCGCCGGGAGCCTGTTCGAGCGAACCGAATATCCACTCAGGTGTGGATTTAAAAGACACATTACCGTTGATATCCTGTTCGCGGTAGTGGAAGCGCAGCGCGGCCTGATAAAAACTGCCGGTAGCGGAGGGATTCCAGCTCACGGAAACGCGGGTAGATGGTGTTGACTTCACAATCTGCACCGAATTGGCATTGGCGGTAACAGGGGCAAAGTTGAATGTTTTTACAAGTACGGTTGTGCTGAAAGCCTCTTTGTTGGGGTCGGATGCAAAACGGACGCGCAGCTTGTAGGTGCGGTTTGAGTTAAGCATGCCTGTGGTGGTGTTGAGCGAATAAATAACGTAAGCGCCGGAGTAAAAAAGACCGGGATCGCGTGAGGGAATGGTATCGGTTTGCAACGTCCACGAGTTAGTGAGCGTGTTGTTGTTCCATTCTTCAATCACCACATTAAGCTGAGTGGCATAGAAAATAGAATCCATTTCCTGTGCCATGGAAAGCGCATTGTCGGGCCCGAGAAACGCTTTCTGAATCCGCACATACTGTTTGGGCTGAGTCTGGTCGAGCAGGCAATAAACAACCGGAATTTCCTTGTAATCGGCAAGCAGGTCAACCTCTGTGCTGCAGGTCCAGAACAGTGCAGGAACGGTAAGGATAAATAGAAACAGCTTTTTCATATCAGCAGAAAAGCCACAGTTTGGGATGTGACGGGCAAACTTACAGTTTTTTCGTCAGTCCTGAGTCTGATTATGTGGCAAGTGGAAAAGTCAGTTCACAGGTGGCTGTTTCTGGCTGATAACCGGGATGGTTACAAGTTGGTAATGGCCACCATGGGGCCTTCCGGAGCCGTCGCCCCGCCTTGTTTTTCGAGGGTAATGGCAAAGGCATCGGCTTCGGGAATAATTTTTAACAATTGAAGCTGGTTGTTGAGCGAAGCATTAAACACACCTGCATCAACCGGCTTGCCGTTTACAATGGCCCAGAGCTGATATTGTTTGTCGGATGGCGTGTTTGCCAGCGTGCCCGGATCCACGCACACGGTTTTGGAGCGGCTGCACCAGAAAAGTACGGCTTGCTGGCTGTTGTCTTTTGAACGGAGGGAAATTACAGAGGGGCGGTAAAGTGTAGAAAGTTCGGTAATGGTGGCCTGATGCTGATTGTGATAGGCCGTGTACATATTTTGCAGCGAATCGACACGCTGTTTGTTATTCACGGCCTGCTGGGCAACGGTTGCGTTCTGGTTTTCCAGATCGGCAATACGACGCCCGGCCTGCTGCAGGTTGTTGTGGTGAATAATGTTGAGGGTAATGCTTCCGGCCAGCAGCACTCCGGCCAAAGCTGCCACGGCTTTCCAGATACGTGCGGGAGCTTGAGCGGCGTGAAGGGGAATTACATTGCTGCTTTGTGCAGGCGCTGCTTCGTGGCCAAGCACATGACTGATAATTTGTTCGCGCAGTTCGGGGCGCGGGCTCACGCCGTGCATGCCCGCATAAGCTTCCGTTTCAAGCTGAAGTCGGTCGAGTTCGGCACGCACTTCCTCAAACTGCGCAGCCATACGCTCCACCTCACGGCTTTCTTCCGCGGTGGCTGCGCCAAGCACATATACGTGCAGCAGTCCTGATTCTATGAGTTCCTGAGCATCCACGGCATTAACCTCCTTGTAATAATTGACGCAAACGTGTCATTGCCGCTTTTACACGGGTTTTCACGGTGCCAAGCGGTATCGAAAGCTCTTCTGCCACTTCCGACTGGGTGTAGCCACCAAAGTAAAGCAGATCAATCAACTGTCGTTGCTCCGGTTTAAGCTGATCCAGTACTTTACTTAATCCAATATGATCTACACCAGTTACACTGTTGTGTTTGCGGTCAACACTATATACGTTATCGTTGATGGATTGGATTTGGCTACCGTCTCGGAATGCTTTGGAGCGAGTGGCATCTATGGCTGTGTTACGGGCAATGTTGAGCAGCCAGGTGTATAAACGCCCTTTTGAGGCATCGTAACTATCAATATTCTTCCAGATTTTTACAAAAGCATCCTGCAACAGGTCTTCGGCCATTTCCTGTTCGGCCACAATGCGGAAGATTACGCCGTACAATGCCTGAGAATAATAATCGTAAAGTAAACGCAGCCCGCTTTCGTCCCGCTTTTTCAGCAGATCAACCAGCACAGGTTCGGGAGGAAGTATGGCGCGTGTTCCCAAAATTTTTTTTGCGTGTTGCGAAAGTACGAGGTATTGTTACATCATGCAAATATGAGAGCGGATACCTTTTGTTTAATTCGTTTTGATCGTATTAAATGATATTTACCGGTTATTCAATGCGAAGCTGTTTCAACGCAATACACCAGGTTATTATCTGCGAATTAAAAGTGCATAATCATGCGCAAACTGATCTGCCTTGCGGTTAAATAGTTGGGTACGGCATAACTGCGGCCGGTTACATCTTTCACCCAGAAATAAGAAACCGTGTTGTTTACCTGCAGCAGGTTATACACTTCAAGTCCTGCCCAGAGCGATTTTATATGATGGAAAGGATTTGAATTTTTCAACGGTTTATCTTCCTTGATAATCTGATACGAGAAACCAATATCCACACGACGGTAAGGCGGGTAGCGGAACACTGATTTGTATCGTTCGCGTGTGGGCGGACCAAAAGGCAGGCCGGTACCAAGAATCAGACCTATATTCATTTTACAGTCGGGCAGCTTGGGCAGGTAGTCCTGAAAATAGAGAGAGAACGTAAGTGTCTGATCGGTTGGACGGGGAATAAAGCCGGGATTAATGGTAATGGTGTCGGTGGGAATGTTGTTTAATGTGTAGCCGGGTATTATCGTGTCGCCATCGCTGTTGAGCAGGATGTAATAGAAATCGTTGTAGAGGTTTTCGCGTGTGCGCAGCAGCGAGAGGTTTACCCACGATTCGGTGCCGCGCACAAATTCGCCGTTCAGTTTCAGGTCGATACCGTAGGCATAGCCATAGGCAAGGTTTTCGCCGTAATAACGCAAACGCACGTCCACCATGTCGTAAGGCACAAGGTTGTCGAGATATTTGTAATAGGCCTCTGCAATGAAACGGAACGGCCGCCCCCAGCCTTTAAAAACCAGGTCGCTGCCTACTACGGCATGCACCGACTGCTGTGCTTTAAGTTTGCGGTTCAGTGCGCCGTTGTAGTTGCGCATTTCGCGGTAAAAAGGCGGCTGATTATAAATTCCGCCCGCAGCCTTAAACACCACATCCGCTTTCCAGTGCGGTGTCCACGAAAGTTGCGCACGCGGACTCACCACCAGCTGGCCGTTTTGTGTCCAGTAATTACTACGCACTCCCAGGGTGAGTGAGAGCAGAGAAGAATCAGCCAGTGTGTCGGAAAAACGGTATTGTCCGTATCCCTGAAAGCGCCACGAAATCATTTCGGCCCCACCTTTAATCACATCCAGCATATCGAGGCTGTTTGTGGGGAGGTAGGGCAGTGAATAATCTACAGAGTCAACATAAAGCCATTCGCTGATTTCGTCGCGAATTATTTCATAGCCTGCTTTTGCGCCCCAGGTGAAGCTATGCCGGGGTGAGGTGTACCAGCCTTTCACTTCGCCGGTGTGAACATAGGCATCCAGCGTATTACGTGCATGATTGAGAAATGCGCCTACCCCTCGATTAAACGCTACCTGTCCGAATTCGGGTTTGCCAAAATCCGCTTCCAGCTGGTCGATGCGGTATGCACCAAGCACATCAAAGAATTCAGTTTCGTAGGTATTGAAGGTGGAGAAAATGAATTTCCAGCGTAAGATGCGGTCTCCGTCTTCACCCATTGTGCGCTGGTAATTTAATGCGGCGGCATTAAAAACAGTTTGAAAGCGGTTGTTTTCCTGTCCGGCAAAAAACACGGTAAATTTCAACGCATTGTTCAATGTACCGAAAGCCGTTTCGCGCGTTTGTGGTGCAAGGGTATAGCGGTTTACGGCGTAGTTGCCCAGATAATCCACGTACCAGCGCTCATTCATCTGCCAGGTCAGGTAGGCCTGCACGTCGGTAAAGTTGGCGGTATAATCGCCGGCCACATCAAGGGCATTGAGCAGGTAGCGGTTTGATTTCTGCCGCGCTCCAAACATCCATGTAAACCGGTTATCGGCTGTTGAACCTTCGAGTGTGAGGTTGGCGCCAAGAAGGCTGGCTGTGGCCGTGCCACGGAATTTCGAAGGGCGTTTATATTTCACATCCAGCACCGATGACATTTTATCGCCGTATTTTGCTTCAAAGCCGCCGGCCGAGAAGAAAATAGACTCCACCATGTCCACATTCGGGAAGCTAAGGCCTTCCTGCTGGCCTGCACGGGTAAGAAACGGGCGGTAAATTTCAATATCGTTTACATACACAAGGTTTTCATCGAAACTGCCGCCGCGCACCGAATACTGGTTGCTGAGTTCGTTGTTTGAGCTTACGCCAATGGCGGTAAAGCGGAGCAACTGGCTGATGTCGGGATTCGGTGTGGGAAGCTGTGGCACACGAGGAGGCAGGAAAATACCCGTGCCTGAACCGCGTTCGGTTTTGGTAAATGTGCCGAGGCTGATGGTGCTGAGGGAAACATTGCGTGTAATGTTTTCGCCGTCTTGCGGTGTGATCACAAACGTATATGGCCGGTAGCCCACACCGCGTACAATAATTGTATCCGCCACCCCTGCAGGAACAGCCAGCATGTAATAGCCTTTTACGCTGGTGGTGGCGCCCTGACGACTGTTTTTGCAATATACCTGCACCATTTCAGCCGGCACGCCGGCCGAGTCGGTGACCTGACCGGAAATTACAGCTGTTTGTGCGGCGGCACTAAGGCCAGACAGCAAAAAAAGGAAGAAAACGAAAAGACGGAGTACTAAATTCACGCGGCAATAACGCAAAAAACGCCCGATTATTGGTTATTTCTGAATGCACCGTTGCGGGCAGCCTGAATAAATTTGGCCCAGGCTACCGGGTTCAGCAGGTTATTGGGCACTGCCTGTCCGGCATAATAATTTTTGTTCACCTGCTGCTGCATCTGATATTTATACGACATGGTAGCATCGTTTCGTACAATTTCGGCTGCTGCAGCCATTGTGCGGGCATCAAGGTTTTGCCGTGCGCGCTCCAGGTCATCATCGGGCACTTCGAGCGATAAAAAAGCCGTTTTAAACTGGTCTTTTGTGGGCCATGGATAAATAACCTGCTCTTTCATCAGCATGGTATCGGCACGCAAAGCCTGTACATGTGTAACGGTGCCGGGGCGCGAAAATGTATCGGGCACAATAAAAACGCCGCGTTTGTAGCCAAGTGCAAAATATTCGATGGTGTCGCGTTCCTGTACCACTAATGAATAATAGCCATTAGGCGTACTGTACACACCGCGGGTTGAGTTTTTTATTACTACCGCCACAAACGGTAAGGGCTGCAAACTGTCGGCATCAACCATCATGCCGCTGAGCTGGATAATTGTGCGCACCGAATCGGCTTTGGTTTGAGCTTTGGCACCCACCTGCTGGGCATGCAGCGAAGACAGCGCACCGGCAAGCAGTAAATACATGAAGAGTTGAAATACCCGCATTGCTTCAAAATTACGAAAAAAGAAAGGTCGCTGTTCGATATGAGTTTGTTTATTTAGGTTAATAAGCTTTATTTCTGCCTAACTGAGTTTTTGAGATTTCCGGTTGTATTCTGTTTGCGGGCAATGACTATCTTGTGGCAAACTTTTTCCCAATGAGACCCATTTTTACCCTGTTTGCATCGTTCCTTGCTTCCGCTGCGTTCGGACAAATTACCATCACTCAGTCTGATATGCCTTCGCAGGGCGATACGATCAGGGTGAGTTATGCCTCCAATACAGCCAACGTAAATCACACAGCAACCGGCCCCAATTTTACCTGGAATTTTTCGGCGCTCACACCCAATGCGCAGCAGGTTCTTGAGTTTGCTACCCCCACAGCATTGCCATTTAATTTCACCGCAACGTATGGTGTACTCAACCCATCGCCTGATTCGATTCCGTTTATTGGCGCCATTCCCACCAATTTTGTGGATTACTACAAAAACGGTTCAAGCGGTTACCGTCAGGTAGGGTCGAGTTTCGATTATGCGCCTCTTGGTAATTTTTCTATTCCCATTATTTACACCAGTTCGGATTACGTCTATCGTTTTCCCATGAATTATAATAATATCGACAGTTCAGACGCAGCTTATTCCTTTCAGTTGCCCGGGCTGGCTTATTTCGGACAGGAACGCCACCGCGTGAACCGTGTGGATGGCTGGGGAACACTGATCACACCTTTTGGCACCTTTCAAACACTCCGCGTTCGCTCGGTAATTGATGCGGTTGATACAATTTCATTTGATACCACCGGCACCGGATTTACATTTCCCCGTCCGCAAGTAGTTGAATACAAGTGGCTTTCGCAAAATGGTAAAATAGCCCTGCTTGAAGTAGAAGCGCAGGTGTTTAATAATATTGAAACCGTAACCAATGTAATTTACCGCGACAGTCTGCGTGCCAATGTATTTCAGGTTGGTATTGTGGAGCCTGGTGCGGCTGGTGTGGTAACCGCACTGTATCCTAACCCGGCGCAGGATGAACTGAATCTGTTCTGGACACAAACCTCCCAGATGCAGACGCGTATTGAAATCTGTGATTTATACGGACGGGTAGTTTGGACCGAAAACGCAGGTACGCTGGCTCAGGGCGCTCAGAGCCGAAAACTCAATGTAGCAACACTTAATTCGGGCGTTTACCTTGTGCGTATTCATTCTGAAAACGGCTCATCAAAGGCCGAATGTTTCGTGAAGAGATAAGCATGCTTACTAAATTAGCTGTGATTTCAACAGGTTAAATCGCTGTTTTTCAGTATTTTCCAGTATTTTTAACGCTAGTTTGTTGAAAAGTGCGTAACATTGCGCACCCCTTTGCGTAAAACGGAATGGAACTGACTGCCAAAACCTGTTAACATGCTGGAACTTTTTACGCGCCTACTCACCGTAATCGTACATGGTGAACATATCTTCCGCCCGGTAATGCTCCGTGTGCGTGCACGTTCAACCCGCTTTCCCCGTAAACCTTTCTGATTTTCAGAACCCTCTCTTCCTATGAAGCAAATTGCTACGCTATTTGCGGCTTTGATGTTGTCTGTTTCTGCTTTAGCGCAGGATCTTTCTGTAATTAACATCATCAGCCCGGTGAGTGGATGTGCGCTCACGGCAAACGAGAACGTAACCATCCGTATCTTCAACTTCGGCCCCAACCTGCCGGCAGGTACTACTTTTAATGTATCGTATGTCATTAACGCAGGTGCGCCGGTTACCGAACTGGTTACCTTGTCATCGGTGTTGCTCACCAACTCCACATTAAACTATACGTTTACAAGTCAGGCTAACTTAACTACGCCCGGACTTTATACGTTTAATGGTTCGGTGTCTATTGCCGGCGATATTAACCCCACCAACAATACCTTTACGGGTTACAATGTTACTTCTACTGCCGCATCAGTTGGCGGAACTGTGTCAGGGCCGGCCAGCGTATGTATTACGGGTAACTCGGGTGCGGTTACACTTTCGGGAAATACGGGCAATGTAATACGTTGGGAATATTCAACAGATGGTGGTGTAACCTGGTTTACACTTTCCAATACCACCACCACCCAGTCGTTTACTGATTTGAATACACAAACGCTTTACAGGGCAGTGGTGCAAAACGGTTCATGCACACCGGCTACTTCTTCCATCCATACCATTAATATTGATAATGCTTCTGTGGGCGGAACCATTACGCCTGCCACAAGCAGTGTATGTGTATCGGCTAACTCCGGAACCTTAACATTGGGTGGACGAACCGGTAACGTAGTACGCTGGGAGTTTTCCACCGACGGTGGTGTGACCTGGAACATTATTGCCAATACTGCGGCCACACAAACCTTTACCAATATTCCTTCTACACGCCTGTACCGGGCATTTGTGCAAAACGGCACCTGCAACGGGGCATATTCGGCCAATGCTACGGTAACCGTAAATCCTTTGCCGGTAGGCGGAACCATTAATCCGGCAACAACTACGGTTTGCGCCGGATCAAATAGTGGTACACTCACACTTTCGGGCCACATTAGTTCGGTGGCACGTTGGGAATTTTCTATTGACGGTGGTGTGACCTGGATCAATATTTCGAATTTTTCGGCCACACAAAACTTCTCAAACCTTACCCAGTCGCGCCTGTATCGGGTGCGTGTACAAAGCGGAGCCTGCGGAGTAACCTATTCAGCGGTGGCGGCAGTTAACGTTACGTCCACTACAGTGGGTGGTACGGTGTCTCCGGCCTCGGTTGCTGTATGTACCGGTACCAACAGTGGTGTGGTGAATCTTACCGGCAGCAACGGTTCAGTGCTTTTCTGGGAACAGTCTGTTGATGGCGGCGTAACCTGGACAAACATTGCCAATACAACCAACGTACAGGCTTACACTAACCTTACCACAACCACCATGTATCGTGCATTTTCGCAAAGTGGTGGCTGTGTCGGCGCATACTCAGCTCCCACCACCATAAATGTAAACGAGTTTGCAGTAGGCGGTACGGTAACCGGCGGCATGGTGGTTTGCAGTGGTTCTAATTCCGGTACGCTCAATCTTACGGGTCAGCTTGGAAATGTAACCAGCTGGGAATTTTCAAACGACGGCGTAACCTGGAACAGTATTTCGAACACCACTGCTTCACAGTCTTATTTAAACCTTACTGATACTACCTACTACCGCGCCATTGTGGCCAACGGTGTGTGTCCGGCCGATACTTCTGTTGTGGATACACTGTTTGTGGATTCGGTAACTGTGGGTGGTACACTTGCACCGGCTACGGCTGTGGTTTGCAGTGGTATTAACAGCGGTACCATTACACTCACCGGACAGGTAGGCAATGTGCTTCGCTGGGAATATTCAACCGACAACGGCCTTACCTGGATTACCATCAGCAACACCAGCAACATACAGGCTTATACCAATGTAAGTGTACCTACACTTTACCGTGCGGTGGTTCAAAGCGGTGTTTGTGCACTGGCTTATTCATCAACCACACTGCTTACGCTCAATTCGCCATCGGTGGCCGGAACGCTTTATGGTTCAAATACCGTGTGCAGTGGTTCAAACAGCGGCTTGCTCACACTGGTAGGTTCGCAAGGCTCTATCACAAACTGGGAAGCATCAACCGACGGTGGTTTGACCTGGAGCAACATCGCCAACACCACAGCCAACTACAACTACCTCAACCTTACGGATACCACAATTTACCGTGCGCTTGTGACTAACGGTATTTGTCCGGCTGATACTTCCACTCTGGTTACCATTTTTGTAGATAGTCCTTCAATAGGTGGTGTGGTATCGGTAAGCGATACGGTATGCAGCGGTGCAAACAGCGGTACAGTTTCGCTCAGCGGCCACGTAGGTATTGTTGATGGCTGGGAGTACTCTATTGATGGCGGTGTAACCTGGATTTATATTTCCAATTCTACCACCACACAGGGTTACAGCAACCTTACGCAAACCACCAGCTACCGCGCACGTGTGAAAAATGGTGTTTGTCCGCCCATTACCTCCATTGAAGCTACTATTACAGTTGATGTGCCGTCAATCGGCGGTTCGGTTTCGGGCAGCACTTCGGTGTGCATCAGTGGCAACAACGGTACACTTACGCTTACCGGCTCATCGGGCAACATTACTACATGGGAATCATCAACCGACGGTGGTTTAACCTGGGTACCCAACGGCAATACCACTATTTCAGAAACCTACACCAACCTTACCGATACAACCTGGTACCGCGCCATTGTGCAAAGCGGTGTGTGCGGTGGCGATACTTCTTCCATTGGTGTTGTTACTGTTGATCCCGCCACAGTTGGCGGTGTGGCTACGCCTTCTGATACGGTGTGTGCCGGTGCCAATGGCGGAGTAATCCGCGTTACCGGTTTTGTGGGTAACATTATCCGCTGGGAAACATCGCTCGACGGCAATAACTGGATTGCCTTTGCCAATACCAGCGACTCGATTATTTACAGCAACCTGAACCAGACAACCTACTACCGCGCACTTGTACAAAGCGGCGTATGCGCTCCGGCACAGTACTCGGCCATAGATACCATTGTGGTCACTACACCAGCCAGTGCAGGTACTATCAGTGGTGCGGCTTCAGTTTGTGTAGGAACGGGTAGTGGTGTGCTTAACCTGCAAAACTATGTAGGCAATGTAACAGGCTGGCAAAGTTCTACCGATGGCGGACTTACCTGGACAAACATTGCCAATACAACAGCATCACAAAACTGGTCGGCTCCGGCTGATACAATCTGGTATCGTGCCATTGTGGCCAACGGCGCATGTGCCCCCGATACCTCACTGCCTGCCATGATTGCCGTATTGCCCCAGCCTGTGGCCGCGTTTACAGCTGCTCCGGTATGCGAAGGCAACGTAACCACTTTTGTAAATACCACTACTGTAGCTTCGGGCTTCATCATTTTCCAAAGCTGGGATTTCGGCGACAATGATGCCAGTGTAGCGGCTAACCCCACACACATGTATGCCGCTGGCGGAAATTACAACGTTACACTGATCAGCATTTCCAATGCGGGTTGTTCGGATACGGCTACTGCCACTGTGGTGGTAAATGCCCTGCCTTCGGCTGCCATTACCGCTTCGGGAAGCACCACACTTTGTGCCGGCGACAGCATTACACTTAGCGTGCCCGCGGCAGCCAGCAATAGTTATGTATGGAATACGGCTGCCACAACCAGCAGCATTGTGGTAAATTCGGCCGGAACCTATTCTGTTTTGGTAGCCGATACCAATACTGGCTGTCAGAGCAGTGATTCGGTTTCAGTTAGCGTTATTCCCAGCCCGCTGGCAAACGCCGGTTCCGACCAGTCGGTGAGCGCAGGCGAAACCATTCAGCTCAACGGCACTGGCGGAGCAATTTACAGCTGGGCCCCGTCAAACGGTTTAAACAACACAACCATTGCATCGCCCACGGTTACAGCTCCGTTCACAATTACCTACACGCTTACCGTAACTGATCTGAACGGCTGTTCAGATACCGACGCGGTAACCATTACGCTGCTGAGCGATTTCAACCTTGTAGTAGCCAACCTGATGACACCCAACGGCGATGGCTTTAACGATGTGTGGAATGTAATGGGTATTGAACAGTATCCGGGCAACCGTGTAACGATCTACAACCGCAACGGTATGCTGGTGTACGAAACCGAAAATTACAACAACACCTGGGGCGGAACCTACAACGGTGCCGAGCTGCCCGATGGAACCTATTATTACGTCATTACTTTCCCCGATACAGACCGGGAAGTAAAAGGTGCAATTACCATACTCCATGAAGGCAAATAAGTTGAACCACCTGAACTCAAAAACCATGAAGAAGATTTTCATCACGGCTGCTTTTACAGGTGCGTTCGCACTGCAGTCAACCGCTCAACAGCTTCCGCTTTACAGCCAGTATGCATTCAATCCGTTTATCTACAATCCGGCCATGACAGGCATTTCGGGCGAAACCAATGCGTTTCTGACCCACCGCCAGCAGTGGACACAGATGACGGGCAGCCCTACAACCAATGCCATTACGGTAGATGGTTTTATGGACGATAAGAATGTAGGACTTGGTCTGGCCATCTTTAACGATGTGCAGGATATCAACGAGCGTTTAGGCATTTACACCTCGTATGCCTATCGGTTAAAAATAAACGACGACCAGCAGGTGCGTTTTGGCTTGTCTGTTGGTTTTCTGGATAACCGCATTGATTTTTCGCGTGCAGTGGTAAAAGATGTGGCTGATCCGCTTATGCTTTCGCAAATTCAGCGTCGTGCGGCGCTTGATGCCACAGCTGCCGTTATGTACAGCTGGAAAGACCTGCGTGTGGGCATTTCGGTGCCGCAGGTAGTGGGGCAGAAGGTTGAGTTTGCATCTGTTGATTCACGCACCTATTACCAGCTGAACCGTCATTTTTTGGGCAGTGTAGGTTATAAGTACGTAATCAACGAAGACCAGAAAATTGCTCTTGAGCCGCTGGCAATGGTTCGCTGGCTGCCCAACACACCGGTGCAGTATGATGTGAATGTGATGGGAAGCTGGCGCGATATGATCTGGCTTGGTGCTTCGTACCGCAGCAACTATGCGGTGGGCGCCAACCTGCGTGTAAAACTGTTCGGCAGTTTGAGTGCGGGCTATGCCTACGATTTTATCATCACACCGTTGCGCACCTCTGCGGGTATCAGCCATGAGTTTATGCTGGGTTATACCTTCGGTAAAATTACCTCATCAACCTCGTCAACCACCACCGGTCCGCTGCGTGGCAAGTACGACTAGATTCAAATCGCAAACAAAACGTACCATCCATTAACCCGAAATGTTTGTGAGGCAACTACTGTTTACGTTTTTTATGCTTCCTGCATTGCTCTCCGTCACATCGCTCGGAGCGCAGGCATCTTCGGAAAAACTCATGATTGCGCACGGCGAAACGCTGTTTCAGCAACGTGAGTATGAGCAGGCTTACGGCTACTACAACAAGCTGCGTGAGCTGCATCCCGAAGTGGTACTTTACCAGTACCGTACCGGTATCTGTGCCATTTACAGAGGCGACCCGAAAGAAGCACTTGAATTACTCAAAGGCGCTTACGATAAAGATCCCTCGCTTGAGAATATCAACTTTTTTCTTGGCCGGGCTTATCTGCTCAATGAACAGTTTGACGATGCACTGCTTCAGTTTAATCTTCAGCTGGCCAAAGAAACCAACGAGGCTGATAAGCAGCGCCTGCAGCAGTATGTAACCAATACGGTTACTGCCAAAGAGCTTATTGGCAAGCCGGTAAATACCATCGTGATCAATCCCGGCCGCCCCATCAACTCGCCGGGCGATGAATACGCGCCGATCATTACCCAGAACGATTCGGTAATCATCTTCACATACAAAGGCGTACTCAGCACGGGTGGCAAAAACTATACGTTTGGCCGCAAAGATTCGGCGGGTGTGTTTTTCGAGGATATTTACCTTTCCATGAAATCAAAAGGCTCGTGGTTTACACCGCAGAGTCTTAGCAACAACCTCAATACCGGCGGACATAATGCCACAGCAGCCATTACACCTGACGGCAAACGGATGTTTGTGTTCCAAGGCTCAAATGGCGATGGTGGCGATATTTATGTGTCAGACAAAGTTGGTTTCGACTGGTCGGTGCCGCAGCGTATGCCGGGTGCAATCAACTCGCCTTACTGGGAAGGAAGCCTTGCCATTTCGCCCGACGGGGAGTATCTCTATTTCTCAAGCACACGTCCGGGTGGTTACGGCGGAAAAGATTTGTACCGGGCCCGCAAAGACAATCAGGGTATCTGGTCGTTTGTCGAAAATCTTGGCCCTGCTGTAAACAGTCCGCTCGATGATGATGCGCCTTCGTTTGATCCTTCGGGCAATCTGATCTTCAGTTCGCGCGGACACAACAGCATGGGGGGCTTTGATATTTTTATTGCCGAAAAAAGTGCCGATGGCCAGCTGTTCGGAGCGCCTAAAAACATGGGCTATCCCATTAACAGCACTGCCGAAGATATTTATTACGTGGTAACCAAAGATGGTCAGCGTGCGGCCTTCTCTTCGAACCGGAAAGACGGCAACGGCGGTATGGATATTTACTTTACCGAGCCCGGAGTACCTGCCAAAGAAGGCGATCTGGTTATGATTAAAGGACTGGTTACACTTGATGGTAATCCGATCAATTCGGTTGTAACGGTTACTTACACCAATAAAACCGAAGTACAGGGCGACTATCAGTCGAATACCGAGAACGGTCGTTATTTAATTACACTTCCTCCCGGCGAAAACTACAAACTGATTTTCACCGTAAGCGGACAGGACGAATACGAGCAGGTGTATGATGCCACACGCATACGTACATTTACCTCGAATGAAATTAACGTAGAGTTCTATTCTGACGAATACAGGCTGGCGCATCCCGAGAAATTCGGACAAATGACAACGGCTGATTCAATGAAGGTGATGGAAAATATCAGGCAGAAGGAGATGATTGATAAAACCAAGAATCTCTTCGCCATCAGTGATTCGAGTCAGTTTTTCACTAACATGGATCAGGGCACAACGGTTTCGCCGGGTTATTATGTGGTAATTGGTTCGTTTAAAAACCGCGATTTTGCCAAGCGTCTTGAAACCAAAGTAACCGGAAAACCCAATTACCCGCGCGTGCAGCGCGTGCTCAACAGGCGCAACGGATTTATGTATGTAACCATTGCGCATCCCGAAACAAAAGAAGAGGCAATTGAAATTGTATTGAAAGCGAGGGAGGAATATCCTGATGCGTGGATACAGTATCTGAAATAGATCATTAAGAAGCTGTCCAAATTTTATCCTTCGGCTTTGTTATGTCTCATTTTATCTCATCCTTCGTTGGAGTTTTTGCTGATACTCTCCAAGTATCTGCTGCAAACCCCGCCTTGTCTGAGAAAAAATGAACTCATAACAAATCTCA